>NZ_CP087598.1:1865000-2165000 GCF_020990385.1 Paracoccus sp. MA | reverse complement strand
TCATCATGGTGAACATGGCGGCCATGCCCTTGTGCTCTTCGCCGACGATCCAGCCCTTCGCGCCCTCGAAGCTCATGACGCAGGTCGGGCTGCCGTGGATGCCCAGCTTGTGCTCCAGGCTGACGACGCGAAGGTCGTTGGCGAGGCCGGGCTTGCCCGCCTCGTCGGGGATGAACTTGGGCACCATGAACAGGCTGATGCCGCGGGTGCCCGCGGCCCCGTCGGGCAGGCGCGCCAGCACCAGATGGCAGACGTTTTCCGTCACGTCGCTGTCGCCCCAGGTGATGAAGATCTTCTGCCCGGTGATGCGATAGCTGCCGTCCCCGGCCCGCTCGGCCCTGGTGGTCAGCGCGCCCACGTCCGAGCCCGCCTGCGGTTCGGTCAGGTTCATGGTGCCCGACCATTCGCCCGAGATCAGCTTGGGCAGATACAGCGCCTTGAGCTCGTCGCTGCCGTGATGCTCCAGCGCCTCGATCTGGCCCTGGGTCAGCAGCGGATTCAGCTGCAGCGCCAGGCAGCCCGAGGCGATCATCTCGTTCACCGCCATGTTCAGCGCCTGGGGCAGGCCCATGCCGCCATGTTCGGGGTCGGCGGCAAGCCCGATCCAGCCGCCCTCGGCCAAGGCGCGGAAGGCCTCGGCATAGCCGGGGGATGAGCGCAGCTTGCCGTTCTCCAGCCGCGCGGGGGTCAGGTCGCCGGCGCGGTTCACCGGCGCGACGACTTCGGTCGCCAGCTTGCCGGCCTCGGTCAGGATGGCGGACATGGTCTCGGCCGTCGCCTCGGCGAAGCGGTCGGTGCCGGACAGGTCCGGAAACGACACGACCCGGTTCAGGATGAACGCGATCTGATCGACGGGGGCTTGATAGGCCATCCGCACTCTCTCCCTCTGGCGCCTTGGCAAATCCGGCTGCGGCGCGTAACTGATGCCTTGGTTTCGATCATATTTGCCGCCCCGCGTCCATCAACCACAACCCGACGTAACGAATGCAGACCCTGATCCTAGGCCACGATCCCCGGGGCGTGCGCGCCGCCGCCGACCTGCTGGCGCAGGGCGAGCTGGTCGCCATCCCGACCGAGACGGTCTACGGCCTGGCCGGCGACGCGCGCGACGCCCGCGCCGTCGCGCGCATCTACGAGGCCAAGGGCCGGCCCAGCTTCAACCCGCTGATCGTGCATCTGCCGGACCTTGCCGCGGCCGAGCGCATCGCGGTCTTCGATGATGCGGCGCTGGCGCTGGCGCGGACCTTCTGGCCCGGCGCGCTGACGCTGGTGCTGCCGCTGCGGCCGGGGGCCGGCATCGCCTCGCTGGTGACGGCGGGGCTGGACACGGTGGCGATCCGCGTGCCGGCGCATCCGGCGGCGCAGGAGGTGCTGCGCGCTTTCGGCGGGCCGTTGGCGGCGCCCTCGGCCAATCCGTCGGGGCGGATCAGCCCGACCTCGGCCGCCCATGTCGCGGATCCCGAGACCGGGCTGGGGGGGCGCATCGCGGCGGTGCTGGATGCCGGCGCCTGTCCGGTCGGGGTGGAATCCACCATCGTCGGCTGGGTCGGGGGCCAGCCCGCGCTGCTGCGCCCCGGCGGCGTCGCGGCGGAAGAGATCGAGGCGGTTCTGGGCCGGCCGCTGGCCCGGCCCGAGGCCGATCCCGACGTGCCCACCGCGCCGGGGCAGCTGACCAGCCATTACGCGCCGCGCGCCAGCCTGCGGCTGCATGCCGGGGCCGCGCGGCCGGGCGAGGTGCTGATCGGCTTCGGCCCGGTGGCGGGCGAGATGACGCTGAGCGAGACGGGCGATCTGACCGAGGCCGCGGCGCGGCTGTTCGACCTGCTGCGCCGCGCCGACGAGCTGGGGCGGCCCATCGCCGTGGCGCCGGTGCCGGAACGGGGGCTGGGCGCCGCGATCAATGACCGGCTGCGCCGCGCCGCCGCGCCGCGCTAGGCGTCAGGCATGGCCGGCGCTGGGCGACAGCATCAAGGGGTCGATGCCCAGCGATTTCAGCGCCGCGCGCCATTTTCCGGAATTGTCGGGGCCGAAGATGATCTCGTCGCCGCGGTCCGAGGTCAGCCAGCCGTTGTCGCGGATTTCCGAATCAAGCTGACCCGGCCCCCAGCCGGCATAGCCGAGCGCCAGCATCGCCGGCTGCGGCCCGTGGCCATGCGCGTAATCCTCGAGAATGTCGCGGGTGGTGGACATGGCGAGGTCATCGGCGATGCGCATCCGGTTTTCGTCAAGCTGGATGTCGCGGGGCACGCGATGCAGCACGAAGCCGCGCCCCGGCTCGACCGGGCCGCCGAAGCGCACGGGAATGTCCAGCGCATTCGCGTCCGCATGGATGCCAAGCTGCGCCAGCAGGTCGGAAAAGCCGATCTCGGGCAGTGGCCGGTTGACCACCAGCCCCATGGCGCCGTCCTCGGAATGGGCGCAGACCAGGATCACCGACTGTTCGAAGCGCGGGTCGCGCATGCCCGGCATGGCGATCAGCATCTTGCCGGTCAGGTTGCTCGACTGGTCCATGATCTGCTCCGTCCTTTTCCCTAAAGATCGGTCCTGCCGGCTGTTTTAGCAAGGGATTGTCGCTATTGTGACTTCACGCCGGGGGCGGGGGGCGACTAGAACGGCGCCATGAAGACCCTTGCCCTGCTATTCCTGACCGCCGCGCCGGCTTTGGCGCAGGACCTGCCGCCCGGGCTGGTCTCGGCCGAGCTTCTGCCCGGCTGGATCACCGCCGAGGGCGAGCGCATGACCGCGCTGCACCTGCGGCTGGAGCCGGGCTGGAAGACCTATTGGCGCAGCCCCGGCGATGCCGGCGTGCCGCCGCGCTTCGACTGGGGCGCCTCGCGGAACCTGGGCGAGGTGCGGCTGCTCTGGCCGCGCCCCGAGGTGATCGAATCGGGCGGCGAGCGGACGCTGGGCTATCACGAGGAACTGGTCCTGCCGATCGAGATCGCCCCCGCCCGCCCCGGCGCGCCGGTCGAGCCGAGGGCCGTGGTCGATTTCGGCATCTGCCTGGACATCTGCGTGCCGGTGCAGGTGGCCTTGCAGGCCGGACCGCCCGGCCCAACGCCCGATCCGCGGATCGAGGCGGCCATCGCCCGCCAGCCCGAAGCCTCGGACCGGCAGCCGGAATGCCGCATCGCCCGGATCAAGGACGGCATGCAGGTCACCGCCACCCTGCCCGCGGCGGAAAGCGCCCGCGGCGACGAGGTGGCGATGGAGCTGGCCGATGACGAGATCTGGGTCTCGGCCCCGGAAACCCGCGAGGCGGGCGGGCGGCTGATGGCGCAGGCGGATTTCGTCGCCGCCTCGGGCAAGCCGTTTCCGCTGGATCCGGAGGCGCTGCGGGTGACGCTGATCGGCCCCGACGACGCGGTCGAGTTCGAGGGCTGCCGCGAGGTGGCCGACTAGCCGTCGAGCCGGGCTGCCAGCGACAGCAGGTCGGCCCAGGCATCGCGCTTGGCCAGCGGCGTGCGCAGCAGATAGGCTGGATGCGCCATCGGCAGCGCCGGCAGGCCGAAGGCGGTCGTCCAGGTGCCGCGCAGCTTCAGGATGCCCTGCTGGTTTAGCGCCGCGATGCAGGGCGTGTTGCCCATCAGCACCAGCAGCTGGGGCTGGACCAGCTCCACATGACGGCGCAGGAAGGGCAGCATCATGGCGATCTCGGCCGGCTCGGGGCGGCGGTTGCCCGGCGGGCGCCAGGTCAGCACATTGGTGATATAGAGCGCGCGTTCCGCATCCACCGCCTTGCGCGACAGGCCGATGGCGTCGAACATCAGGTCCAGAAGCTGGCCCGCGCGGCCGACGAAGGGGCGGCCCTGGCGGTCCTCCTCCTCGCCCGGGGCCTCGCCGATGATCATGACGCGCGCCGCCGGATTGCCGTCGCAGAAGCAGAAATTGCGCGCGCCCTTCTTCAGCTCGATCCCGTCGAAGGCTTCCTGCGCGGCGGCAAGTTCGTCCAGGGACGTCGCGGCGGTCGCCATGGCCTCGGCGCGGGCGACCAGGTCCTCGGCCGCGTCCCTGGCCTCGTCGCGCGGTGCCGGGGCGGCGGCCGGCGGCGGGGCGGGGGGCGGCTCGGCCCGCTCGGGCATGACATAGCGGTCGAGCGGCGCGTCGAGGCAGGGCTCGTCCGCGCCCAGCTCGGCCTGCCATTGCAGAAGCGCCAGCGCCGTCTCGGCATCCAGCGCGAATCCCCTGAAGGTCGGATCGGCGGTCATGGCCGCAGGCTAGGCCGCGGCGTGGGCGCGGGCAAGGTGCGACGCGCGATTGCGCGGCCACGCCGCGGCTTTATTGCGATTGCGTCAGCGGCGTCGTGCCGCCGCCCATGCCGACCAGCCGCTGGATCAGCGGCTTCGCCGTCGGCCCGATGCGGTCGCAGGCGCCCGGATCGTCCAGAAGCTTGAAGGCCGGCCCGTAATAGGTCCGGTCATAGGCCGAGGCGTCCAGACCCAGTTTCGCCGCCAGCAGATCGCCCGTGCCGGTGATCAGCGTCCATTCCCCGTCCGTGATCGGGTAATCCGGGCAGTTCGAGGTGATGACGTTCACATTCGCCAGGTCCGCGATCAGCGACTTTGCCTCGGCCTCGGACAGGCCCGAGACATCGGGAAGCCTGACGGTGATGCCGCCGTCCGCCAGCGCCGCGCCTGACACCAGGACCAGCGTGCCGGCCAGAGCCGCGAGTGCCTTCATGGATTGCTCCCTTGCTTGTTCTGGGCGTTCGGTTTGCCCGCCCATCCCGCCCGATCCGCCCAGCCGGCGCAACCCAATTCGCCGTGAACTTGACGCAGCGGAGCCGCAAGGCTAGGCGGGTCGCCAAGTGCCAGAAGCATAGAGGATGCCTGCGATGACGACCTATTCCCTGCTGATCCTGCCCGGCGACGGCATCGGCCCCGAGGTCATGGCCGAGGTGCGCAAGGTCATCGGCTGGTTCGAGAAGAACCGCGCCCTGTCCTTCGACGTCAGCGAGGATCTGGTCGGCGGCGCAGCCTATGACAAGCACGGCAAGCCCCTGGCGGACGAGACCATGGCAAAGGCGCAGGCGGTCGATGCGGTGCTGCTGGGTGCCGTTGGCGGGCCGAAATACGACGACCTCGACTTCTCGGTGAAGCCCGAGCGCGGCCTGCTGCGCCTGCGCAAGGAGATGGACCTGTTCGCCAACCTGCGCCCGGCCCAATGCTTCGACGCGCTGGCGGATTTCAGCTCGCTCAAGCGCGAGGTGGTGGCCGGGCTCGACATCCTGATCGTGCGCGAGCTGACCTCTGGCGTCTATTTCGGCGAGCCACGCGGCATTTCCGACGACGACACCCCTGGCAACGAGGGCGGCCGCGTTGGCGTGAATACCCAGCGTTACACCAGCGGAGAGATCCGCCGCGTCGCGCGCTCGGCCTTCGAACTGGCCCGCAAGCGCGCTGGCCGCGTCTGCTCGATGGAAAAGGCCAATGTGATGGAATCCGGCATCCTCTGGCGCGAGGAGGTGCAATGGGTCCATGACAACGAATATCCCGATGTCGAGCTGTCGCACATGTATGCCGACAACGGCGCCATGCAGCTGGTGCGCAATCCGCGCCAGTTCGACGTGATCGTGACCGACAACCTGTTCGGCGACATCCTGTCGGATGCGGCGGCGATGCTGACCGGCAGCCTGGGCATGCTGCCCTCGGCCAGCCTTGGCGCGCCGATGGCGAACGGCCGGCCCAAGGCGCTTTACGAGCCGGTGCACGGTTCGGCCCCCGACATCGCCGGGCAGGGCAAGGCCAACCCGATCGCCTGCATCCTGAGCTTCGCCATGTGCCTGCGCTATTCCTTCGATCTGGGCGCCGAGGCCGACCTGCTGGAAAAGGCCGTCGAGAAGGTGCTGGCCGACGGCCTGCGCACCGGCGACCTGATGGGTGCCGAGGGCGGCAAGCCGGTCTCGACCGCCGAGATGGGCGACCATATCGTCGCGGCGCTTTCGGCGCTGTAATCGGCCGGCCGCGCCTGTCCCGGGCAGGCGCGGCCCCATCGCGGAGCGTCGGAGGGGCGCATGACGGCGGGCAATATCAAGGGCGCGCTGCTCGCCCTTCTGTCCATGGGGCTCTATTCCACCCATGACGTGATCATCAAGCTGCTGGGCGAGAGCTACCCGGCGCTGCAGATCCTGTTCTTCTCGGCGCTGCTGTCCTTTCCGCCGCTGGCGGTGCTGCTGCTGCGCGATCCGACGCATGGCACATTGCGGCCGCGCAACCCGTTCTGGGTCGGGCTGCGTTCGCTTTGCATCGTCGCCTCGGGGGTCGGGGGGTTCTACGCCTTTTCCGTGCTGCCCCTGGCGCAGGTCTATTCCATCCTTTTCGCCGCGCCGCTGATCGTCACTGTGCTGTCGGTGCCGCTTCTGGGCGAAAAGGTCGGGCTGCACCGCTGGCTGGCGGTCTGCGCCGGGCTTTGCGGGGTGCTGATCGTGCTGCGACCCGGCGCGACCCCCCTGGGCCTCGGCCATCTGGCGGCCTTGATGGGGGCGACGGCGACGGCGCTTTCCGCCATCGCCGTGCGCAAGCTGGGCCGGTCCGAGCGGACGGTGATCCTGCTGCTTTGGCCGATGATCGGGAATTTCCTGCTGACCGGCGCCTCGCTGGGCTTCGCCTATCGCCCGATGGAGCTGGGGGACCTGGCGCTGACCGGGGTGATCGCGGCCCTGGGCCTTGCGGCGGGCTTCCTGCTGATCCTGGCCTATCAGGCCGGCGAGGCGGCCAATGTCGCGCCGATGCAATATTCGCAGATGCTCTGGGCGGTGGCCTATGGCTGGTTCCTGTTCGGAGAGCGCCCGGACGGGCCGACGGTGCTGGGGGCGGGGCTGATCATGGGCTCGGGCCTCTACATCCTGATGCGCGAGCGGCTGGGCGCGTCGCGGCTGCGCCCGGCGACGCGGGCGCGCTTTGGCAGCGATGCGGTGACCGCGCCGCGCTGGAGCCTGCTGCAGCGCCTGCTGCGCGAGCGGGGCTGAGGCGGTTTTTCTGGGGCTGAACCGCAAGATTCCCCCTTGCATTCCGCCGTCCCAGGGGCTACCTGCCCCACACGGTCGGAGCGTAGCGCAGCCTGGTAGCGCACCTGCTTCGGGAGCAGGGGGTCGGAGGTTCGAATCCTCTCGCTCCGACCAGTTTTCGCTTGATCAGAGGCAGATAGTTCTGCCTTTTTGATCGCGGAAGTTGCCTCTTGAAGAGGCCCGTCTTTCCCCAAGGCATTGGAATCTATCAGCATAGTGCTGCGCGAACCCTGCGAGTGCTCAGGGAGCTCGATTGAGTACTACTATCGGCGTTGACGGCGGTAGGGTGCCTCGCGATACAGCAGCGCAATCAAGCGCTCATAATGGGCGCTGGTTCGTCTGCTGCGCGGCGCCTCTGCTCTCAGATCGGTGATAAGGGCGGGCTGCGGCCAGTACGAACGACCTCTTTTGGGCCGTGGAGACCGTACGGTTCAACGAATCCATGAACGCAGAAGCTGACTCCGTCGAGTGATGATTTAGAGCTGCACGTAAGTTACTAAGGCATCTAAGTGCAGAGGTCAGCAATCTCGCGGTCAACGATGCGGAATCGATCTTTCACCTCGGCTCTGTTGCACAAATCCCGTCAGGGATTCAGATCGTGAATCCAGGGTGGTAGCTGTGATGTATGAGCAGACCCACACCGCCAACCTACAGGACCAGAAACTGGCCAGCCTACAATGAAGCGCTCAAGCGCCGGGGCTCGCTGACGATCTGGTTCGACCCCGAGATGAGCTGGGATGCCGTGCCGACGGGGAGGCGTGGCCGCCAGCAGACCTACAGCGATACTGCCATTCAGAGCTGCCTGACGATGAAGGTGCTATTCGGCATGGCGCTCCGGCAGACGACCGGGTTCGTCGAGAGCCTGCTGCGTCTGGTTGGCCTCGACGGGACGGTGCCTGACTTCAGCACACTGTCCCGCCGCCAGAAGACCTTGGCTGTGAACATCCCGTATCGCGGCTCCAAAGGGCCGCTGCACCTGCTGATCGACAGCACAGGAATCAAGGTCGAGGGCGAAGGCGAGTGGCACGCTCGCAAGCATGGTGGCCCCAAACGGCGGGTCTGGCGCAAGATCCACCTTGGGATCGACGAGGAAACGCTAGAGATCCGGGCTGTCGAGATCACCGGGAGCAACGTCGGCGATGCGCCGATCCTACCTGACCTTCTCGACCAGATCCCGGAGGACCAGGAAATCGGTAGCGTCACGGCAGATGGCGCCTACGACACGCGCAAGTGCCACGATGCGATTGCAGATCGCGGAGCCCATGCCGTCATCCCACCGCGCAGGAACGCGAAGACCTGGAAGACCATCACCGCTGGAGCCGTCGCGCGCAACGAGGCCCTCCGGGCGTCCAGGTATCTCGGCCGCACCCTGTGGCGACGATGGAGTGGATACCACCGCCGGAGCCGCATCGAGACGAAGATGCATTGTGTCAAACTGCTGGGCCAGCGGCTCATGGCAAGGGACTTCGACCGTCAGGTCGCCGAGTTCCAGATCCGCATCGCCGTCCTGAACGGCTACACCGCGCTCGGCATCCCGGTCACGGAAGCTGTAGGATAAGTCTGTCCGGGGAGGGGGTAACCGCGCCCATCACCTGAGTTATGCAACAGAGCCCGGTTCAGCCGCCGGGTGCTGGTTGCCGACGCGGGGGATGGCAGGGCGTTGCGGATTCCGTGCTGAGCAACTGTCCCGGTGCGGTGACCTTGGCGGTCACCGCATGATCGGGTCAGCCGCGCTGGCCCCGATTTTCACGGTTCTGGTCCTGCTTTTGCTGACCGCCCCGCTGGTCCTGGTCACCCTGGGGCTGGCGATTGGGATCTTTTTGATAAAATTCCATAATCTCACCGATCCTCATTTGTTCGGGACATGAAGAGCGACTGGCGCAGCCTCGTCGACACCGATGCCTGCAGCGACGCCGCCTCTGGGATCGACGGCGGCCATGTATCGAAATTCATCCTCCTTGCAAAAGTATATACCTAATTATATATATAAGATATACTGTGCAGGATAGACAAATGGCAATACTTATCAAGGGCGATGAGATCGACGCGCTAGTCGCCAAATACTGTGCCATGACCGGCGTAAAAAACAAATCCGAGGCGGTGCGCAAGGCGCTTGCCGCGCAAATCGAGGCGCTTGCCGCCGAGGAACGGCTTGTGGATCGGGTTGGGAAGATCCAGCGCCGCGCGGCCGAGGCGGGTTTCGTCAGCATGGGCGAAGACCTGAAGCCGTTCTTTGACGAGCAATGGAGCGAGGACTGATGTTCCTGGACGCAAGCGCGGTGGTTGCGGTGCTGCTGAACGAGCCGGAAGCGCCCGGGTTGCTGAAAGCGATGGAGGCCTCGCGCGGCACGCTGCGGTTCTCGCCGGTCGTGCGGATGGAAGCGACGCTCGCCCTGGTCCGGGCGAGGGTGCAGGCTCGCGGCAAGGGCCCGGCGGCAGCCGAGGACTTTGCCGCGGCGGCCGAGCTGGTGGACGGGTTCATCGAGGCGGCGGAGGCGCAAGAGATGCACGTCACCACGGGGATGGGGAAGGAAGCGATCCGGGCGTTGTCGATCTACGGCAAGCAGGTCGGCCACCCGGCGCAGCTGAACATGGGCGACGCCCTGTCCTACGCCTGCGCCAAAGCCTACCGTTTGCCCTTGCTTTACAAGGGCGGGGATTTTTCGGAAACCGATATGGCGTGAGGGATCAGCCATGAAGCTCTACGTTGCGACGTTCTGGACGGGCCATGCCTGGGCCGATCTGCACGATGATCCGCGGCCGTTCCGCGCCGCCTCGGTCGCGGCCGATTCCGCATTACTGGCGGGGAAGAGAACGACCAGGCTGCGGCCGGTTGAAGTTAAAGCGGCCCCCGAAGGGGCCGCATTGGTCAGAGACCGAAAAGCTTGATGATGAAGGCTGTCAGGCCAGCGATGGCGCCGACGAGGCCGGTGGCGACGGCCAGCGGATACCAGCGGGCCTCGGCATTGATCTTCGAGGTTTCCGCGATCAGCTTGGCGATCTCGGCCCGCATCTTATCATCGGCAAGGGACTGTTCGGCGGTGGTCATGTCGGCGTCGCTCATTGGATGCTCCTTGTGAAATGTAAGCGATGAGACCGAAGATTGCGAGGCTCTAGCCGCCCCGAACGGTCGCAGGCATGCGAACACGCTGAGTCAGGGACGGCCCGGCACGGGCCGCTTGCAAGGCCGCGCTCGCGCGGCCGCCGTCCTTGACCAGTGTGGTAGAATGACAAGATCCGTGTGGTGGTGGATAGGTCCGGCCCCGGCCGGCGCCTGACGCTGGCCGGGTTAGCAGCCGGACGCGACCGATGGCGCGACGGTTCTGCCGCGCAGCGGGCCCGGCGCGGCCTTAGCGCCGCGCCGTTGCCGGCGTTCTGGCTTGCCAGGGCGACGGCGCCGGCGAACACCAGGAACAGGGCAAAGAAAGAGCCGCCCCGAGGGGGCGGCCACGCTGCGCCTGGTCTGATGATCCTGCGTGGATCCTCCCGAAACTATCTGCCGCTTCTCAAGGTCCAGAATGGACGTCAGCTTTTGGGTCGATCATCGCGCCGTGCGCTTGCAGCTTTATACACCTCGCTTCGTTCGCGACGACCAACTGCGACCACTGTGACGGTAATTTCTGCATCCTCTACGCGATAGACGAGTCGGTAGCCGGCGCTGCGGAGCTTGATCTTGTAATGATCTTCCAGACCATGCAGCGCATCAGCAGGAACACGGGGCTGCTCCAGACGTTCGGCCAGCTTCTTCCGAAACTGCTCCCGAAGCGTGGCACCGAGCTTTTTCCACTCCTTCAGTGCGGATGGCAGGAACTTAAGCTCAAAGGTCATCGAGGCCCACGCTGATCGGCGTTTCATCCGCCCGGGCCTTAATGACATCGACAAGCGCCAGGTCGTCCAGCCGCTCCATCATCGCCTCGTAAACATCGGCCGGGACCATATAAGCCATGACGCGATTGTGGTTCAGCACGGCGACGGCCTCGCCTTGCGCCTGATCCATGATTGCGGTCGGGCTTTTCTTCAGATCAGAGACACTGACCGCAATCTGGGCTTCAACACGTTGCATATTCAATCTCCACAAGGTCATTCATTGAGCGATGAGCAGGCTGACCGAGGCAGCGATCAAGGACAGCAAGACCACCCCTGTTTGCCATCTCGGCAATTCGGCGAGCAAATCGTCCGGAAGCCAGCTATCCGGAGCGAAGCGCACCAGCATTTCCAGTGCGATCTGGGCGAGGACGCCCACGATCAACGCCGCATTCGCCGCTGACCCCAGGACCGTGTCAAACCTCCAGCCGTCTGTATACGTCAGGCGAAGGATGGCGAATGCTCCCAGAGCAAACAGCGCGAGCTTTGCTAGCGCACCTTTTTCAGAATCCGTCATATCAAGCCTCTTTTCATGCTAAAATTGATACCATATTTCGAACCAAATGCAACACGGCAATGCCCTGCTTCTGGCCATGCAGCGGGCCCGGCGCGGCCTTAGCGCCGCGCCGTCGCCGGCGTTCTGGCTTGCCAGGGCGACGCCGCCGGCGAACACTAGGAACAGGGCAAAGAAAAGAGCCGCCCCAAGGGGGCGGCCAGTCATCCTCACCACAAGGATATTTCAGAGCGTGTTGCGGCGCTCGATGCGATCGAGCCGGGCAAGCTGATTATTCACGTCCATCAAGGCGCGGGTCGTCCAGTCCCCGACGCGATTGCCTCGGCCCGGCCGCCCGAAGCGGTTAGGGTGTCCATCAAGCATGAGCTGGCGCAGGGATAGCAGGACAGCCCTATCCAGCTCGACCGCGACCAGTTGGCCGGGAAACCGCTGCACATGGCGGGTGCAGGCGTCGTAGTGCTGCCGGCTGCACCGCAACGTGCGTTCCAGCTTCCACGCATGGGCGATCCACTCGGGCAGGGTCCAGTCAAGGCGTCTCCATGGTTGTGCAGGCATGTTCAATCTCTGGCTCGCCCTCGGGGATCGACCTGCCAGCCAGACGCAATGCGAATGATCGAGGCGTCCGGGCCGTGCTGGTCGATGAAAACCCGGTCGGCCTCGATGCCGCGCGCGCGGTGCAGATCGGCCGCGCGGTGGCCGCTCGGCCGGCGGCACCAGGTGCCGGCGGCCGCGCCACAGGCCGGGCAGGCAACGGCAAGGACAGGGTGTCGGAAGGCGGTGAAATCGGCCATGTCTTACGTCCTTTCCTGATGCTCTTGCATCCGGTGCCCGTGCTTGTTGCGCGGCACCTGGTCGAAGGGGATTGTGTCCAGCGTGAAGCACCCGACAGAATAGCCGTGCAGGAAATCCAGCAGATATGTCGGGTCGGCGGGGTAGGGCGCGCGGTTCCATGCGGCCAGCAGGACCGCGCGCTCCTTGTCGGTCAGGGCGGCAAGCCTGCGCCGGGCCTCGCGCCAGCGGGCGGCGCGGGCATCACGGGTTCGCTGCTGGCTTTCCGCCCACCGGATGGCACGGTCCTGCATAACCTCATCCTCGCCGGGCTGTTCCTCCGCGATCTGTTCGGCGAAGAGGGGCAGGGCATCGCGTTCGAGACGCTGCTTGCGGCGCAGTGCAGCGCGCTTGCGGCTGCTATCGGTGAAGGGATGGCGGGGATACCTGATAAAGCGCATGTTTCTCACCCTCGATGAGCGGGGCGCTTGCGCGCCCCGCGCCTCGGTCACTCCATACCTTCGGGCCGCCAAGCGTCGATCCGCGCGGCCTGCGCCTCGGTGACGCCATGGGCCTTGCGGGTGGCATCGTCACTGAACAGGGTTTCCAGCTTCGCGGCCTTCTCGGCCTTTTTCAGCTTGGCGAAGGTTGTTGCGGTCGGGTGATCTTCCGGCAGGTCCAGCAGGTCGCGCCAGAGTTCGTTCAGGTAAGGCCCGCCGACGCGGCTGAAGAAATTGGCGGCGGTCGGGGTCCAGACTTCGCGGATTTGCGGGGCTATGGCCTTGTCGATCAGGGCGGAAAGCTGCTCGTCGCCGCCCCGAAACAGGGCGGCAAGGCAACGGATCAACTCGCCGCGCGTGTGATCCTGCCCCTTCTGACGGAAGGTCCGGAAGGACTTGGCCAGGTCCTTGCCATACATCTC
Organism: Paracoccus sp. MA; assembly: GCF_020990385.1. Classification (NCBI taxonomy): domain Bacteria; kingdom Pseudomonadati; phylum Pseudomonadota; class Alphaproteobacteria; order Rhodobacterales; family Paracoccaceae; genus Paracoccus; species Paracoccus sp. MA. Next base: position 2,151,926 of record NZ_CP087598.1, on the reverse strand, counting down.
GCGCGGCTCCTTCCTGCGCATAGATGCGATCCAGCTTGCGTTGCTCGATCTCGTAATAGCCGACATAGCTGTCCCGGATCGGCTCGGCCCATTTCCAGCCATCGGCAATGATGGTGCCGGCGTGAGCTTCCAGCTTGGCCGTGAACAGTTCGTGCAGCAGGGCCTCGTCCTCGAAATAGGACTGGTCGGCAAAGAGGTCGGTGGTGACGCGCCCGCCCTCGGCCTCATAGGCTTCATCGACCGCGGCAAGGCCGAGCTGACCCTGGCGGCCGAGGGCAAGCTGCATCCCGATGCCGCGCCGGGCGGGCATTTCGTGCTGCCGACGCTGTTTTCCGAGGTCGATCCCGGCCATGCGCTGGCCCAGCAGGAGATCTTCGGCCCCGTGCAGGTGCTGATCCCCTTCCAGGACGAGGCCGAGGCGGTCCGCATCGCCAACGGTACCGAATACGGGCTGGTCGCCGGCATCTGGACCCGCGACGGCGCGCGCCAGCTGCGGCTGGCGCGCAAGATCCGCAGCGGCCAAGTCTTCGTGAACAATTACGGCGCCGGCGGCGGCATCGAGCTGCCCTTCGGCGGGGTCGGCAAATCCGGCCATGGCCGCGAGAAGGGTTTCGAGGCGCTCTACGGCTTCACCCGCCTCAAGACCGTGACCGTCGCGCATGGCTGACCCCCCGCCGGGCGGCGGCGATCAGCGCGACCAGCTGCCGCGATGCGGCTCGGGCCGGATCTCGACCAGCGGCAGGCCGGCATCCGCCCAGGCATCGACCCCGCCGGGGAACCAGCCCAGGTTGACATAGCCGCGCCCGGCGATGCGCCTGGCGGCGTTCCAGCTGAGCCAGCAATCCGACTTGCAGAACAGGATCAGCCCCGCCTTGCGGTCGCCGCCGGTGATCCGCTCCAGGCTCGCATCCAGATAATCGCTCTGCCATGGCTCCAGCCGGCCCCAGCCGACCACCGGCAGCCAACGCGCGCCGGGGATCGAGCGGTGCCGCTCGGGCAGGATCCATGTGCCGTCGGCGCCGATCCCGAAAACCCGGGCGCCCATCACGTCGACCGGGATCCAGCCCTGGCCGATCAGCGCCCGCACCTGCGCAAGGTCGAGCGTCCTCGCCCCCGGCACCGCTTCGGGAACCGGGGCGCGATAGCCGTCCAGGCGATAGCCGCTTTCGTCGAACAGCACTGGCTGCTCGGCCGCGACGGCCAAGGGGAAAACCCCCGCCAGAAGCAGGAGAAATGCCCCGATTCCGGGGCGGGACCGCAGGCTCCGGGCCCTGCGGAGGGTGCGCAATACGACCATGGCACAATTTACCCTTTCTCGATCTCAAGGAAATTTGACCAGGACGCAACGCACAACGGATACGCGCGAAGGACTTTGGAACATGACCCGCAGGATAAGCAAGACCTTTCCTCTTGCCGTCTCACTCGCTCTCTGGGCATCGATGGCGCTTGGCCATGGCGACACCGCCCCGCAGGCGGTCGACACCGCCGGCCTGCCCGAACTTCCGGCCGAGATGGCCAGCGAAAACCCCTGGCGCGAGGCGGACGGCGCGGTGCTGTTCAAGGCCGTCGAGATCGGTGCCAAGGGCTTCAACAGCAATTGCGCGCGCTGCCACGGGCTCGAGGCGATCTCGGGCGGGCTGGCGCCGGACCTGCGCTTCCTCGAGGCCAGCGCCTTCGGCGACGAATGGTATCTGGACCGCATCCTGCACGGCTATGAGCAGAACGGCGCGGTGAAGATGCCGCCCTTCGAGGGCATCCTGAACCAGCAGGCGATCTGGGCGATCCGCACCTATATCGAGACCCGCCCCGATGCCGACGCGCTGGCGGAGAAAAGCACCGAGATCGCGGCGCTTTACGACAAGGTCAAGGCGCTGCCGCTCGATGCCGGGGCCGATCAGGCCCAGGCGCTGGCCGCCGAGCTGGAAAGCGCCGGCAGCGGCTTCGAGGCGCTTTCGGGCGCGCCGCGCGCCGTGACCGTGCTGGACCAGGCGGCGCACATGCTGCGCAGCGGCGCCTCGCATGCGCCGGCGGCCGCCGAGCTGATCCATGGCGTGCTGAGGAACTAGGGCCATGGCGCTGCTGACGGACAGGTTGCCCGGCGCCGCCTCGCCCCCGCTGCTGACCGGCAGGACCGGGCCGGCCGCCGTGGGGGGCGATGCGTTCGACAGCGGCATGTGGCCGTCGCACCGGCAGGAATTCCTGGGCGACCCCGCGGCCTGGCGCAACGATCCGGCCGTCGCCGTCCTGGCGCCGCGCGCGGCCGAGGATTCCCGCCATGTGCCCTTCCTGATCGACGCCACCGCCGTCGCGCAGCCGATCCGGCGCATCGTCGTCACCATCGACTACAGCCCCTTTCCCAAGGCCATCGTCTTTCGCCCCGGCCGCGCCCTGCCCCTGCTGGGCTTCGGCGTGAAATACGAGGTCGGCGGCGCCCTGCGCGCCTCGGCCGAGACCGGGGCCGAGACGGGGGCGGGCGAATGGCTGGTCGGCGCGGCCTATGTCAGCGCGCTTGGCGGCGGATGCAGCGCGCCCGCCGCTGCGCACCACCGACCCGACTGGCAGCAGGGCTTCGGCGAATTGCGCGCCCGGCTCTGGGCCGAAACCGGGCGACTGCGGCTACGGCTGCGCCATCCGCAGGACACCGGCCTGGCGGACGGCATCCCGGCGCATCACCTGACCGAACTGGCTCTGCTCGACGCCGCCGGGGCCGAGATCGCCGCGCTGGAGCTGCACGAGCCGCTGGAGGAGAACCCGGCGCTGACTTTCCTGCTGCCGCCCGACCTGGCGCGCGGGCCGGTCGCGATCCGGGCGCGCGACAACCTGGGCTATGCCTTCGCGGGCCGGGTGGAGGACGCGCCATGAGCCTTTCCCGCCGGGCGCTGCTGGCCGGGGCCGCCGTCCTGACGCTGCCCTTGCCCATCTTCGCGCAGCCGCGCAGATATGGCCTGCAGCCAGTCGAAGTTGCAGACGGAATATGGATGATCGAGGGCCGGCGCGAGGTCTTCACCCGCGAGAACGGCGGCGACATCGTCAACGTGGCGCTGCTGGCGACCGATCAGGGCGCGCTGGTCGTCGACAGCGGCTCGACCGCCGCCATGGGGGCCGAGATCCGCGCCTTTGCCGACCAGCGGCTGGGCGGGCTCGTCGCGACGATCAACACCCACCATCACCCGGACCACTGGTTTGGCAACGCGCCGCTGGCCGACCGGCCGGTTCTGGCGCTGGCGGCGACATCCGCGACCTGCCGCGAATATGCCCAGGATTATGCCGAGACGCTGTATTCGATCCTCGGCAGCTGGATCTCGGGGACCCGGACCATGCCCGCGACCGGCGAGGTCGAGGCCGGCCCGCGCGCCATCGGCGGCCGGACCCTGCGGATGATCCCGCTGGCCGGCCACACCGCCGCCGATTTGGCCATCCTCGATGAGGCGACCGGCGTGCTGGTCGCCGGGGATCTGGTGTTCCTGGACCGCGCGACCAGCCTGCCAGACGCGGATTTCGCGACCTGGCTGGCGGCGCTGGACCGGCTGGAAGGGCTCGGCCCCGCCGGGGTGGTGCCGGGGCATGGCCGCTTCCACCGCGCGGGCGAAGGCATCGCGCAGACCCGCGCCTATCTGCGGGCGACGCGCGACCGGCTGGCGATGGCCGCCGATCTGGGGCTGACGCCAATCGAGGCGATGGCCGCTGGCCCCGTCCCCGAATTCGCCGGGCTGGGCGCCAATCCCGAGGAATACCTGCGCTCGGTCGTCCGCCGCTTCGGCGACCATGAAACCCTGGCGCTGCCGGTCGTCGGCGGCGCCTGAAGCAAGGACCGACAAGGCATCAGACGCGGGCAACCCGTCGTTCATGTATATGGAGGAGACTGCATGAATCGCTTTCTGAAACTGACCTCGGCCAGTGTTCTGGCCCTCGCCTGCGTCGCGGCGATGGCCCATGCCGAGACCAGCCCCGTCACCTGGGAGGACATCCTGAACGACGCCGAGACCACCGACGACGTGCTGATGTATGGGCTGGGGGTGGGTGCGCAGCGCTATTCCGCGCTCGACCAGATCAATGCCGAGACGGTCAAGCACCTGCGCCCGGCCTGGTCGTTTTCCTTTGGCGACGAAAAGCAGCGCGGCCAGGAAACCCAGGCGCTGGTGCATGACGGGGTGATCTACGTCACCGGGTCCTATTCCCGGATGTGGGCGCTGGACGCCAGGACCGGCAAGCGGCTGTGGAAGTTCGAGGCCCGCCTGCCCGAGGACATCCGCCCCTGCTGCGACGTGGTGAACCGCGGCGCGGCGATCTATGGCGACAAGGTCTTTTTCGGCACGCTGGACGCCAGCATCTATGCGCTGAACAAGGACACCGGCAAGGTCGTCTGGCGCAAGAAGTTCGAGGACCACAAGATCGGCTACACGATGACCGGCGCGCCGACCATCGTGAAGGACAAGGAGACCGGCCGCGTCATGCTGATCCACGGCAGCTCGGGCGACGAGTTCGGCGTGGTCGGCAAGCTCTATGCCCGCGATGTCGAAACCGGCGAGGAGATCTGGATGCGGCCCTTTGTCGAGGGGCACAAGGGCACGCTGGCTGGCGCGGAGGGCACCGTCACCGGCGATCCAGCCGCGCCGAGCTGGCCGAACAATCCCGACGGCAGCAAGGTCGAGGCCTGGAGCCACGGCGGCGGCGCGCCCTGGCAATCGGCCAGCTACGACCCCGAGACCAACACCATCGTCGTCGGCGCCGGCAACCCCGCCCCCTGGAACACCTGGGCGCGCACGCCGGGCGACAGCCTGTATACCTCGGGCCAGGCCTATGTCGATCCCTCGAACGGCGAGCTGGTCGGCTTCTACCAGCACACACCGAACGACGCCTGGGACTTTTCCGGCAACAACGAGATCATCCTGTTCGACTACAAGGACAAGGACGGCAAGACCCATCGCGCCGGCGCCCATGCCGACCGCAACGGCTTCTTCTATGTCACCGACATCGAGGCGCTGTCGAAGCGCGGCGGCGAGATCAACCGGCCGACGGCGCTGCTCAACGCCTTCCCCTTCGTCGACGGCATCACCTGGGCCAAGGGCATCGACCTGAAGACCGGCCGCCCGATCGAGAACGAGGGCCAGCGCCCGCCCCTGCCCGCCGAGGGCGAGACCAAGGGCGCCAGCATCGAGGTCTCGCCCCCCTTCCTGGGCGGCAAGAACTGGAACCCGATGTCCTACAGCCAGAAGACCGGGCTGTTCTATGTGCCGGCGAACCACTGGACCGAGGATTACTGGACCGAGAACGTCACCTATCAGGCCGGCGCCGCCTATCTGGGCCAGGGCTTCCGCATCAAGCGGCTTTACGACGACCATATCGGCACGCTGCGCGCCTTCGACCCGACCACCGGCGAGAAGAAATGGGAGCACAAGGAGGAATTCCCGCTATGGGCCGGCACGCTGGCCACGGCCGGCAACCTGGTCTTCACCGGCACCTCGGACGGTTTCGTGAAGGGCTTCAACGCCGAAACGGGCGAGGAGCTGTGGAAGTTCAACACCGGCTCGGGGATCGTGTCGTCCCCGATCACCTGGGAAATGAACGGCAAGCAATACCTGGGCATCGCCTCGGGATATGGCGGCGCGGTGCCACTCTGGGGCGGCGACATGGCGACGCTGACCACCCAGGTCAGCCAAGGCGGTTCGTTCTGGGTCTTCGAGATCCCGGACGAGCTGCTGACTGCCTCGAAGTGACAGGCAACTGACCGGCCGGGCAGGTCGTCCCTGCCCGTCCCCACACCCCGAACCGAGGGAAAATCCCATGCTCAGAAGCCTGACCATCCTAGCCGCCCTGGCCCTCGCCTCCGGGGTCCATGCGGCCAATTCCGAACAGACCGGCGGCGGCTGGCCGGTTATCGTCGACGAGCCGCCCCCGCGAGAAGGGCCGCTGGTCATCGGCACCTGCGAGATCCGCGCCGGCGCCGCCTGCCCCGGCGCCGACCTCCGCCACGCCGACCTGCGCGGGCTGAAGCTGAACGGCATCGACCTGAAGGGCGCGAACCTGATGCGCGCCAACCTGTTCGGGGCCGAGCTGAAGGGCGCCGACCTGACCGGCGCCGACCTGCGCGGCGCCAACCTGCAGATGGCCCAGCTGCAGGGCGTGGTCATGCGGGACGCCGACCTGACCGGCGCCAACCTGGACTATACCCGGCTGGCCGGCGCCGACCTGTCGGGCGCGAACCTGACCGCCGCCACGCTCGAAGCGGCCATGGCGCCCAAGTCGAAATTCGTCGGCGCGAAGCTGATCGGCGCGAACTTGATGGAGAGCAAGTTCTACAACGCCGATTTCGCCGAGGCGCTGCTGGAGGGCAACCACGCCCCCTATGCCATCTGGGAGGGGGTGCATATGGAGCACTGCACGGGATGCCCCGTGGACTGGTGATCCTGGCCTCGGCAGCGCTGGCGGCCACGCCGGCGCCGGGGCTCGACCTGGCCGCCGCGCTTCGCGCCTGCCGGGCCGAGCCGGACGCGGCCCTGCGGCTGGCCTGCTATGACCGGCTCGCCGCGCGGAAGCCGGCGCTGGAGCATCGCGGCGCCGGCAACCGGGTGCTGCCGCGCTTCGACCTGGACGGGCCGGCGCGGCTGGTCTTCGAAAGCATGGATGCTATCATGGTGGTCTATCTGCTGGACGCATCGGGCGCGGTGATCCAGAATCTGCATCAGGCTGGGGCCGGCTCGGGCTCGTTCCTGATCGAGAGGCCGGGGCGCTACGGCATCCAGGTCAATGCCTCGGGCGGCTGGCTGATCCGGCTGGAGGACCCGGGGCGACGGCATCCCGCGCTTCACGGCCCCGCCGCCCGCCCCTAGACTCGACCCATTCCAGCCGAGGCAGCCAGATGAGCAGAACCATGGAACAAGCCCAGCAACCCCCGCCGCCGATCCGGCCGCTGAACACGGCGCTGATCGTGGACGATCACCCGCTGTTCTGCGACGCGCTGTCGATGACGCTGACCGGCCCGGTGGGCATCGCCCGGGTCGAGGCCGTGGGCAGCCTGGCCGAGGCGCTGGACCGCATGGCGCGCGAGCCGGTGCCCGACGTGATCGTGCTGGACCTGCACCTGCCCGACGTGAACGGGCTGGAAGGCGTGGTGCGCATGCGCCAGGCGGCGGCCGAGCGGCCGATCATCGTGGTCTCCTCCATGGACGAGCGCCGGGTGGTGCGCGGCGCGCTGCTGGCCGGGGTCAGCGCCTATGTGCCCAAGCACGCCCCGCGCGAGGCCTTCCGCGAGGCCTTCGCCGCCATCGCCCGCGGCGAGGTGCATGCCAGCCGGCTGGCGCTGGACAATGCCACCCCCAGCCTGGCCGAGGAGGCGCTGGCGCGGCTCGCCTCGCTGACCCGGCAGCAGGCGCGGATCCTGCAGCTGATCAGCACCGGGCTGCTGAACAAGCAGATCGCGCATGAGCTGTCGATCGCCGAGACCACGGTCAAGGCGCATGTCACCGCCATCATGCGCAAGCTGCGGGTGCAGACCCGCACCCAGGCGGTGCTGTTCGCCCAGGACATCAGCTTCAACGCCATGACCGCCGAGGCGAGGGCCGAGATCGCAGGCCATGACAGCGAGGGAGTGAACCGCTAAGCCTGACGGAGGAGGCGCGACAGCGGAAGGGAGGCCGGGGTGAGCGCAGCGCAGGATTGCATCGCGCGGGCCAGCGCGCCGGCGCAGGACGCCGACGTGACCGGCCGGCTGGCGCGGGGCCTTGGTCCCGGGCCCTTCGCGCTGGTCATGCTCTTTGTCTCGCCCCGGGCCGACGTCGCGCGCATCGCTGCCGAGACCGCGGCGCGCCTGCCCGCCGCCCATGTCGTCGGCTGTACCACCGCCGGCGAGATCTCGGAGGCGGGCTATGACGAAGGCGCGGTGCTGGCGCTGGGATTCCCCTCGCGACTTTTCGCAGCTGAGGTGCTGGAGCTGACCGACCTCGACCGCCTGTCGCGCAGCGCCGCGGCGGCGGCCTTCCTGCAACTGCGCCAGGATCTCGCGGGTGCGCAGGCGCATCTGCCGCATGAATTCGCCCTGCTGCTGGTCGACGGGCTGTCGCTTTGCGAGGACGACCTGGCCTCGGCACTGGCGGCCGGCTCGGGCCATGTGCCGCTGATCGGCGGATCGGCCGGGGACGGGCTGCGATTCCGGGAAACGCTGGTCCTGCATCGCGGCCGGGCGCTGCGCAACGCGGCGGTGCTGTCGGTGCTGCGCGGGCTTTGCCCGGTGCGGGCGCTGAACATGGACCACCTGCACCCGACCGAGCGGCGCATGGTGGTAACCCGGGCCGACCCCGCCGCCCGCATCGTGCAGCGCATCAATGCCGAGCCGGCGGCGCGTGAATACGCCCGCATCCTGGGCAAGGATCCGGCGCTGATCGACTACCTGACCTTTGCCGCGCATCCGCTCGCCGTGCGGGTCGGCGGCCGCTATCACGTGCGGGCGGTGCAACGCGTGCTGCCTTCGGGCGAGTTGCTGTTCTTTTCGGCCATCGACGCGGGCGTGGTGCTGGCGCTGACCGAGCCCGAGGACCTGCCCGCGCATCTGGACCGGCGGCTGTCGCAGCTGGCCGGGCCGGTGCCGCCGGTGGCGGTGCTGGGCTTCGACTGCGTGCTGCGCCGCATCGAGGCCGAGCAGAAGCAGCTGGGCGGTGCCGTTTCGGAAGTGCTGCGCCGGCATCGCGTCTGGGGCTTTTCCACCTATGGCGAGCAATTCGGCCCGCTGCATGTCAACCACACCCTGACCGGCTGCGCGATCTACCCGCCGGGGACGCAACTGGCGGAGCCCGGCTGATGGCGCGCATCTCGGACTGGCTCATCGACCGTAACGACGATGCCGGGCAGAACCTGGAGAAGCTGCTGGTCATCGCCGAGGTGCTGATGCGCCATTCCGAGGAGCGCCGGGACGAGAACAACGCCGCCTTCGAGGAATTCCGCCGCGCCGCCCTGCTGGAGGAGCGCGTCCGCCAGCGCACCTGCGATCTCGAGGCGACGCTGGAGCGGCTGAATGCCGCCAATGCCACCGCCGAGCGCGCCCGCCGCGACCTGTCGCAGGCCATCGAGGCGATCGAGGAAGGCTTCGCGCTGTTCGACGCCGAGGACCGGCTGGTGCTGTGCAACAGCCGCTTCTGCGCCGACCTGCCGGATGTGCGCCCGGCGCTTGTCCCCGGCATCGGCTTCGCGGCCTATGTCGAGCTGCTGGGCCGGTCGCGGCAGGTGCTGCTGCCCGAGGGGCTGACCGCCGACGGCTGGATCGCCCAGCGGATGCGGCGCCACGAGCAGCCGCAGCATTTCAACATCGGCCTGACCGGCGACCGATGGATCCAGGTCAGCGAGCAGCGCACGCTCGACGGCGGCACGGTGGTCCTGCATACCGACGTGACCCGCATCATCCGCACCGAGCGTATCGAGCATGGCAAGCTGCTGGACAACCAGGCGCGGATGATCCGCGCGACGCTGGAGCATATCAACCAGGGCGTCGGCATCTTCGACGCCTATGGCGCGCTGATCGGCTGGAACCAGCGGCTCGCGGACCTGCTGGAGATCCCCGCGGCGCTGATGCATCGCGGGCTGAGCTTCGAGCGGCTGGCAGTGCGGATGCTGTATCAGGCCCGCTTCAACGAAGGCTTCTCGGCCTCGCAGCTGCGCGAATGGGTGCGGATGCGCGGCGCGCGCCTGCCCCTGTCCTTCGAGCTCTGGCACGCCTCGGGGGTCATCCTGGACGTGCATGGCCGCGAGATGCCCGAGCGCGGCTTCGTGATGTCCTTTACCGATGTCACGCGCGAACGGCTGGCGATCCATTCCATGCTGCGGGCCAAGGCCACGCTGGAAGCCCGCGTCACCGCCCGGACCGAGGAGTTGGCCGCGGCGCTGGCCAATGCCGAGCGCGCGAATTCCGCCCGCGTGCGCTTCGTCGCGGCGGCCAGCCACGACCTGCTGCAGCCGCTCTCGGCCGCCAAGCTCTTCGTCGCCTCGGCCCGCGACGATGCCGGCGACAGCGCCCTGCGCGCCACGCTGGAAAAGGCGCATAACGCGCTTCTCAGCGTCGAGGGCATCCTGGGAGCGCTGCTGGACCTGTCGCGGCTGGAATCCGGCGGCACCGAGATCGAGATCGCGCCCCTGTCGATGGAGCTGCTGCTGGCGCAGCTGACCGACGAATTCGCGCCGCTGGCCGCCGCCAAGGGCCTGGGACTGCGCATCATGCCCTGCCAACTGGCGGTGGAAAGCGACGCGGCCTATCTGCGGCGCATCCTGCAGAACCTGATCGGCAATGCCATCCGCTACACGCAAGCCGGGCGGGTGCTGGTCGGCGTGCGCCGCCAGGGCGGCAGCCTGCGCATCGAGGTCCACGACACCGGCCCCGGCATCGCGCCCGAGCACCAGCAGGCGATCTTCCGCGAGTTCCACCGCGTCGAGGGCACCGCCTCGGCCGCGCAGGGCATGGGGCTGGGCCTGGCCATCGTCGAGCGCGCCTGCGCGCTGCTGGACCACCGGCTGCGGTTGCATTCGGTGCCGGGCCGCGGCACCCGCTTCTCGGTCGAGCTGCCCCTGGCGCATGACCTGCCCCGCGCCGGCAGCAAGGCCCCCGCCGCCACGCCCCCGCCCGAGGCGGGCATGGACCGCATCGTGCTGCTGGTCGAGAATGACGAAGACCTGCGCAGCGCCATCGCGCAGCTGCTGGAACGCCGCGGCGTCGAGGTGGTCGAGGCCGCCAGCGGCAGCGAGGCGCTGACCCTGGTCGAGGAGATGGGCGTCATCCCCGACATCTACCTCTTGGACCAGCAGCTGGGCGACGGCCCCAGCGGCGTCGAGACGGCGCAGGCGCTGCACCGCCGCTTCGGCTTGCGCCCGACCCGCATCATCACCGCCGACCGCAGCCCCGAAACCCGGCGCGCCGCCGGCCAGGCCGGGCTGCAGATCCTCTTCAAGCCCATCGACCCCGAGACGCTGGAGGCCTTCGTCTGCCAGCCCGGCTGAGCCGGCGCCGAAGCCTCAGCCCGCGGCGCGGCGACCGATGTTGTGTGACACGAATATCTGCACTAGGTCATGTTGACAAATGGCGGAGCCAGAGCCTGATGCAGGCGACGTCGACGAAGCCAAGGAAGCTTTCGGCGGTTTTGTCGTAGCGGGTTGCAAGGCGGCGGCTATTTTTCAGCTTGTTGAAGCAGCGCTCGACCATGTTGCGCAGGGTGTAGATGGTCATGTCGACAGCCTTGCGCACCCTTCGGTTCCTTCGCATCGGTATCATGGGCAGGGCGTTGCGGCTCTCGATGTCTTCCCGAATTTTATCAGAGTCATAGCCCCTGTCGGCGACCAGAACTGCTGGTTGCGGCAGGTTGTCGGCCATCACCATATCATAGCCGGTGTAGTCGGAATCCTGCCCCGGCGTGATCTCGGTCCTCATCGGGAGGCCTGCGCCGTTGACGCGGAGATGGATCTTGGTCGAGAAGCCACCTCTCGAACGGCCAAGAGCCTCTTTCGGAGTCCCCCTTTTGCGCCCGCCGCATGATGATGGGCGCGGATCACAGTGCTATCAACCATCTGGAGCTTGTCTGGCGCGATCCCAGCGTGGTTCAGCGCATCCAGGATATCCTCCCACAGTCCCGCCAAAGTCCAGCGGCGGAACTGACGGTAGACCGAGGACCACTTGCCAAACTCTTCGGGCAGATCGCGCCATGGCGCACCAGTCCTTGCGATCCAGAATATACCATTCAGAACAAGACGATGGTCCGCAGGTTTCCGCCCGTTAGGGTGCCGGACGGCACGAATGAAGCCCTCGAAGAAGGTCCACTCATCGTCGGATATCAGGTTGCGTGCCAAGTTCATCTCCCACGTAGAGATGAGCTTGAATCATAGGACGACTGCCAGAGGAATCCCTTTTGTCAACACGACCTAAGGCGGAAGACATCGGAGGACGTCGGAAGACCCCGGATGCGAAGTGGTGCGAAGATCCGCGAAAGCCCAACCAATTGGGCAAAGAAAGCCATCTTTAGAAAAGTATCGGACAAGTCGCTTCCCTCGGTGATAAGCGATGTGTCCTGTGGCACCCTGTTTTCTGGTGGGACCCAATCTCTGGATGTCGATGTGTACTGTCCCCATTCGACGTCTATATAGTCAAACGCCGTGAATGGTCCGGGACCTGCTCTAACGATAAACTCCCTGCCGAGGTCGTTTGTTTATACTATATATAGATGCTTATGCCCTGCCGGTGCATCTCGCAACGCCCCACCTGGACTGTGGATAGGATGGGTTGGGTGCCCTATGTTCGCTTCGATGATCAGGATGCAAAGGGCCATGCGCAAGTCTCCGAACACGTTCATGGCTTCCAGGACCGCACTTTCGTTGATGCCCAGCCAGCCTGCGAGTTCGAATGCTGCCGAACGCATAGCTCGTTCGGTGATCGCGCCGCCCGAGCAATGATGGTCCAGGCGCTCAAGGAAGCATGGCCCGGCGATCTGCCGGATGACCTGGGGGCTGATCCAGCTCACATCATCGGGGTTGCCATTCGGTCCGGCCCCGCCGACACTTTTTTCTTTGCAATTGGCTGGGCCATGAGGCCCAGCCATAGAGGAACTGTCGTCGGCCCGCTTGCGGGCCGGCCGTTCATTGGCGGAGGAACCGCTACAGATTTCAGGATTCTTTAGAGTTGTATTTAGTATCGCCGGAATCTCGGATTCCGACACGCCGGAAGAATCTGCGCGACATGACAGGATCTCGGCCAGTTGGTCATAGACGAATCGGATTTCCGCCAGGTGGCCCTCAAGCAGAGCAACTGACCGAAAACCGGCGTAGCGCCTTGGCCAAGCCGCGAAGGCTTGCAGGAACGATCCAAGGGCAGGATGCCGCGGATCCAGTTCGACCAGGCGCTCGATGGCGCGCCGAACATCACGCTTCAGCGCCGAGCATTCCAGCCGCAGGGCCTGCATCCTCCGGCTCTCGGCCTGGCGGTCGCGGTCACAGGCGATCAGTTCGCCCACACGCAGGATGAGCGGCCGGAAATTAATTCCCAAACGCCGCCCACCGCTCAATTCCGCCCCGGATCGTCGCCCATCGGCCGCGGTGTCGATCAGCACCAGGTCAAGCGCCTCCAACTGCCGCTCATGGGCGCGCAAGGCACGGTCCGTGATGCCTATCTCCGCGGCCATATCCTGCTGCGCGCGATAGCAAACCGGATCGCGGTGTGGATCGGTCCAGTCACTTACCGATGTGGATCGCATCATGCGCAGGAGTGCATCTCGCCGGGCAAGGCCGATGCCGATGTCTGAGGTGGTGCCGGTTTCTGAGACAGGGGCATAAGGTGGATCGACCGATGAAAAGGACGATCCAGCATGAAGACACGCAGACGGTTTACGGCCGAGTTCAAGGCCAAGGTCGCGCTTGAGGCGATCCGCGGCGAGCGGACGATTTCGGAGTTAGCCACGAAACACCAGCTTCATCCCAACCAGATCACGCAGTGGAAGCGGCAGGCCATCGAGAGCCTGGCCAAGGCGTTCGACGACAAGGCTTCCGACGCACAGGTCGGCCGGGAGGCCGAGGTCACGAAGCTGCACGCCAAGATCGGCCAGCTCGTCGTCGAGCGCGATTTTTTGGCCAAAGCCTTCGATCGCTGAGCCTGGATCGGAGGAGAATGATGATTGATCCCGATCACGAACGGCTCTCGATCCGTCGCCAGGCCCCACTGTTTTCACGCATTTCTTTCCCTCGTTGAAGGCAGGACTACCTGACCCCTGCCATCGCTTGGTGTGGCGTTTCAGAGAGTCCTGCCTTTTTTCATGAGGCGATCATTCTGCCTCTCGTCTTACGCCCCATCAAAGTCATGGCTCCATGCACCGGTGACGGACCATGGCTACCAATAACGCTTGGCACCCGGCGCCGTCGCTCCCGGCCTTTTGCAGATCTACGACGCTCTCAAAAGCTGCGCCGGGGCATTCCTTAAAGCTGTTTCCTTGACGGTGGCGGCAAGGCCGCACATGCCCCGCTCAAAGGCGGTGACGCTGCCAGAACTGTCCCGCGGCGCCGGCAGAGCCGTAACGATGTGAACGGAGTGGCGGTTTGCCGGTGATGCCGAGCAGCACGCCGCCGGTTCCGTGCGGCAGGCGTTCTGCGCGCAATGCCGCGATCTGCCCGGCAAGGCCCTCATCGTAGGTTACAGTCCAGCTGCCGAGCGCGATTTTCCGGGCCGGCAGTGCCGTCGTTTCCGTTGGGCTGACGCTGTGATCGTCAGCGAGGGTCGAGGACATGCGCATCCGGGGCATGGACCAGAAGACCCCGAAGGCCCACATCCGGGCGATCAGGGATTCGCAGCGTTTCCGGATCCTCTGTCATAGCGTGCGGCGCCGGGTCGCAACCCGCTGCGACAGGCGGAAAGGTCTTCCTGTCCGCCATCCTCCTTGCTGCAGCCGTCTTGTTCTGGCTGTGAAACTCAATGAGTCTGGAACCCGAAGCTTGCTGCGGAAAGGCGATGGACGGATGACGGCACAGCCCTATTCAACGATCGGAGAGGACCGGCCCTCGCGCTGGCTGATCACCTGCGATCATGCGACGAACCGCGTGCCGGACTGGATCGCGGGCGGCGATCTGGGCATCGCGCCAGAGGACATGGCGCGCCACATCGCCTATGACGTCGGCGCCGCCGGGCTGACGCGCGCGCTGGCCGAGCGCCTGGACGCGCCGGCGATCCTGTCGGATTTCTCTCGGCTGGTGATCGACCCGAACCGCGGCGAGGACGATCCGACCCTGCTCATGCGCATCTATGACGGCACGGTGATTCCCGCGAATCGCCGCATGGACGCGGCCGAGCGCGAGCGGCGGCTCGAGCGGCTCTACCGTCCCTATCACGCCGCCTATGCGCGGCTGGCGGCCGGGCGGCCGGACCGGGCGATCTGCGCCATCCACAGCTTTACCCGCCAGCTGCGCGGCCGGCCGCGCCGGCCCTGGGCGGTGGGGGTGCTCTATTCGCATCGCGACAAGCGGCTGGGCCCGGCCCTGGTGCGCGAATGCCGCGACCTGGGCTGGATCACCGGCGAGAACGAACCTTATTCCGGCCATCTGGATGGGGATTCCATCGACCGCCACGCCCTGGCGCATGGCCGTCCGAACGTGCTGATCGAGGTCAGGAACGACCTGATCGCGGACGAGGCCGGCCAGCAGCTCTGGGCCGACCGCCTGGCCTCGGTGCTGGCGGGTTTCCTGGCGCGGCACCGGGTCTGAGGTTGCCGCCGCGGTCCCTCCGATGCATCGGCCATCTTCAAGGCATGAATGGTCGGCTGTCGGGCGAACACGAAAGGGCGGCATGGGCGGCTTTGCCCGATGATGATGGGGCCGACCGGCAATGAGTTCGGGCACAAAGCCAATCGCAAGGCCAAGCACAGTTGCCGCAGACCGGCCAATAGGCCATAAACGCAGCGACGGTAGCGCAAACATCCGCGGGAGGAACGCATGAGACGGCATCGCAAGGTCAAGATCGTGGCAACGCTTGGGCCGGCCTCCAGCGATTTCGCCACCATCCGCGCCCTTTTCGAGGCCGGCGCGGACGTGTTCCGCCTGAACATGAGCCACGGCACGCATGAGGAGCAGCGCGCCCGCTACGACATCATCCGCAAGGTCGAGGCCGAATCGGGCCGGCCCATCGCGGTGCTGGCCGACCTGCAGGGCCCGAAGCTGCGCGTCGGCACCTTTGCCGAGGGGCCGCATGATCTGCAGGACGGGCAGGTCTTCCGCTTCGACCTCGATCCGGCGCCGGGCACCGCCAGCCGCGTGCAGCTGCCGCATCCCGAGATCTTCGCGGCGCTGGAACCCGGCGCCGAGCTTCTGGTCAACGACGGCAAGATCCGCCTGCGGGTCGAGGCCTGCGGCTCGGATTTCGCCGATTGCGTGGTGACGGCGGGGGGCGCGATCTCGAACCGCAAGGGGGTGAACGTGCCCGACGTGGTGCTGCCGCTGGCGGCGCTGTCGGACAAGGACCGCGACGACCTGGAATTCGCCTGCGGGCTGGGCGTGGACTGGCTGGCGCTGTCCTTCGTGCAGCGCCCCGAGGACGTGATCGAGGCGCGCGAACTGGCCAAGGGCCGCGCCGCCATCCTGTCCAAGATCGAGAAACCCGCCGCCGTGCGCGCGTTTTCCGAGATCCTGAAGGTCTCGGACGGGATCATGGTGGCGCGCGGCGATCTGGGGGTCGAGCTGCCGGTGCATTCGGTGCCGCCGATCCAGAAGCGGCTGGTGCGCGCCTGCCGCGCGGCGGCCAAGCCGGTGATCGTGGCGACCCAGATGCTGGAATCGATGATCGAAAGCCCGATGCCGACCCGCGCAGAGGTCTCGGACGTGGCCACCGCCATCTACGAGGGTGCCGATGCGGTGATGCTCTCGGCCGAAAGCGCGGCCGGCGCCTATCCGGTCGAGGCGGTGGCGACCATGGACAATGTCGCGCGCTCGGTCGAGAGCGACCCGACCTATCGCGACATCATCGAAAGCTCGCGCAGCGCCAGGCGCCAGACCGTGGCCGATGCCATCGTCGCCGCGGCGCGCGAGATCGCCGAGACCACCGACATTTCCTGCATCTGCGCCTTTACTCAATCCGGCACCACCGCCAGCCTGACGGCGCGCGAGCGGCCGCGGGTGCCGATCGTCGCCATGTCCTCGGAACAGGGCACGCTGCGCCGGCTGTGCCTGACCTGGGGCACGCATTGCGTCAAGACCCCCTCGCTGGAACGCTTCAAGCAGGCGGTGGTGAACGCGGCCAAGGCGGCGCGGGATTTCGGCTTTGCCGACGAGTCGAACCAGATCGTCGTCATGGCCGGCGTGCCCTTCAACGTGCCGGGCACCACCAACATCCTGCGCATCGCGCCCTGCGACGAACGCTTGATCTACCGCACCGATCCGGAATAAGCCGCGGGTTCAAAGAGATCCGCAACGGAAAGGTGATCCGATGATCGACATCCTGCTGCTGGCCGGCGTGGCGCTTTGCGCCCTCTCGGTCCTTCTGGCCATCCTGTCGGTGGCGCGCACGCAGGCCCCCCGAGGTGCCGCGATCCTGCTGGTGCTGGGCATTGTGCTGCTGCTGGCGGGCGGCTGGCTCGATCAGCGGCCCTTCGGCATCCAGTCGCTGCAGGAAAGCTGGCAGCGGCTGGTGAACGGCGAGGTGACGACCGGCACCGACCCGGTCACGGCGCCCGCGCCCGAGGCCCCGGCCGAGGAAGCCCCGGCCGGCGAGGCCGCGCCCGAGACCCCGGCGGTGGAAGCCCCGGCGGAGACGCCTGCCGCCGAGGCCCCTGCGGCCGATCCCGCGCCGGAAGCCCCCGCCGCGGAGGAGCCTGCCGCCGCCGATCCCGTTGTCGAGGATCCCACCGCCGACACCCCGGCTGCGGATGCGCCGGCGGCAGAGGACGGGGCCGAGGCTCCGGCCCAGGGCCAATAACCCTTGCCAATCCGTGCGTGCCCGCTTATAGGGCACGCTTCCACCCGCGCGGCCGGCCGAGATGGCATTGCCGAGTCGCGCGTTCACTCTGACCGCAAGGAGAGTAAAATGCCGAAGATGAAGACCAAATCGGCCGCCAAGAAGCGGTTCTCGATGACGGCCACGGGCAAGGTCAAGGCCGGCCCGGCCGGCAAGCGCCACGGCATGATCAAGCGCTCGACGAAATTCATCCGCGACGTGACCGGGACCATGATCCTGTCCGACGCGGACGCGAAGATCGTCAAGAAATACATGCCCTACAACCGCTAAGGAGAACCGGACATGGCACGAGTCAAATCGGGTAAGATCACCCACGCCCGCCACAAGAAGGTTCTTGACGCGGCGAAAGGCTATTACGGCAACCGGTCGCGCAACTTCCGCACCGCGACCCAGGCCGTCGACAAGGCCAACCAATACGCGACCCGCGACCGCAAGACGCGCAAGCGCAATTTCCGCGCGCTGTGGATCCAGCGCATCAACGCCGCCGTCCGCGCCGTGGATGCCGAGATGACCTATTCGCGCTTCATCGCCGCGCTGGCGAAAGCCGGGATCGAGGTGGACCGCAAGGTCCTGGCCGATCTGGCCGTCCACGAGCCCGAGGCCTTTGCCGCCGTGGTCGCGCAGGCGAAAGCCGCCGCCTGATTCCGGGCCAAGGCTGAAACGGACAGGACCCGCGCCGCGAGGCGCGGGTTTTTTCGTTGCCGGCGGCGCGCGGGTCCGGGGGCTCTGCCCCCACGCCGCACCGGCCCCTCGGCGGGGCCGGTGCGGCGTTCCCCCGGGATATTTGGGCAAGAAAGAAGCTTTCGGCATCGGCCGCCGGGAACCTCGGTCGCCTTGGCGGGTTTGGCCGCTGATGTCTCTGGACCCGTCGCCCGACCGCTACCCCGCCCGCGTGCCCCTGCATCGCCAGCCGATGGGGGTGCTGGCCAGCGCCATGACCGCGCGGCGCAACGTGCTGGAACTGATCCCCGAGATCGCCGTGCGCCAGCCCATGGTCTCGGGCAAGACCGGCAAGCGCTGGCACATGGTCATGGACCCCGAGGCGCTGCGCCGGGTGCTCAAGGACCGGGTCGAGGATTATCCGAAATCGCTGGTCACCCGGCTGATCCTGGAGCCTGCCATCGGCAATTCCATGTTCGTGGCCGAGGGCGCGCATTGGCGCTGGCAGCGCCTGGCCGCTGCGCCGGCCTTCGCCCAGCGCCATGTCGAGGCGCTGGCGCCGGTGATGACCGCCGCCGCCGAGGCCAGCGCCCGGCGGCTGGCGGCGGCGCAGGGCCCGGTCGATGTCTTTGCCGAGACCGTGGCAGCGACCTTCGAGGTGATCTCGGACGTGACCTTTTCCGGCGACGAGGGCTTCGACCGCGACGCGGTGCATCAGGCCATCGACGCCTATATTGCCGGCGCGGCCCGCATCTCGGTCCTGGACATCCTGGGCCTGCCGGGCTGGATTCCGCGGCCCGGGCGGCTGGTCTCCGGCGGCGACCTGCGGCGGATGAAGCGCGTCGCCGACGAGGCGATCCGCGCCCGGGCGCGCTCGGGTCCGCGCCCGGTGCCGGACCTTCTGGACCTGCTGCGCGCCGGCGAGGACCCCGAGACGCATCGCCGCATGACCCCGGCCGAGCTGCGCGACAACCTGCTGACCTTCATTGTCGCCGGGCACGAGACCACGGCCTTGACGCTGGCCTGGGCGCTTTACCTGCTGGCCTTCGACCCCGAGGTGCAGGACCGCGCCGCGCGCGAGGCCCGGGCTGCGCTGGCCGGCCGGGCCGCCACCGCAGACGACCTGCCGCGCCTGACCTATATCCGCCAGGTGGTCGAGGAGGCGCTGCGGCTTTACCCGCCCGCCGCCTTCCTGTCGCGCACCGCCCGCATCCACGACAGCCTGGGCGGGCGCGAGGTGCGGCCGGGCGACACGATCATGCTGCCGATCTATGCGCTGCATCGCCACCGGATGCTCTGGGACGATCCCGACCGCTTCGACCCCGGGCGTTTCGCCCCCGGCGTGACCCGCGACCGCTTCGCCTTCCTGCCCTTCGGCGCCGGGCCGCGCATCTGCATCGGCGCCAGCTTCGCCCTGCAAGAGGCGGTGATCATCCTCGCCACGCTGGTCTCGCGCTTCCGCTTTGCCCTGACGGCGCGCCGGCCGCAGCCGCGCATGATCCTGACCCTGCGCCCGCATGGCGGGGTCTGGCTGCAGGTCGCGCCGCGGCAGGCGGGTTGCGATGCTCACGCATCCGTTACACAATCCCCCGGCGAACGGGGGACACGACCATGACCGGCATCATCGACTTCCTGAACACGATCTTCTGGGGCTACGTCCTGATCTATGGCCTGCTGGCGGTGGGGATCTTCTTCACCATCCGGCTGGGCTTCATCCAGATCCGGCATTTCGGCGAGATGTTCCGCTGCGTGCTTGGCTCGCGGACGGCCGACAAGGACGGCATCTCGCCCTTCCAGGCGCTGACCGTCAGCCTGGCCAGCCGCGTCGGCACCGGCAATATCGCCGGGGTGGCGGTGGCGATCACGCTGGGCGGGCCGGGCGCGGTCTTCTGGATGTGGATGGTGGCGCTGGTCGGCATGGCCACGGCCTATGCCGAATCGACCCTGGCCCAGCTTTACAAGGAGCACGGGCCGAACGGCATGTATCGCGGCGGCCCGGCCTTCTACATCAAGAAGGCGCTGGGGCAGGGCTGGCTGGCGGTGATCTTCGCCGTGGCGCTGATCATCGCCTTCGGGCTGATCTTCAACGCCGTGCAGTCCAATTCCATCGCCGAGGCGGTCGCGGGCGCCTTCGGCATCGACAAATCCGTGGTCGGCATCGCCATCGCGGCGCTGACCGGGGTGATCATCTTCGGCGGCATCCCGCAGATCGCCCGGGTGGCGGAATATGTCGTGCCCTTCATGGCCGGCGCCTATCTGCTGGCGGCGGCCTGGGTGCTGGTCGCCAACATCACCCTGGTGCCCGGGGTGATCGGCCAGATCATCGGCTCGGCCTTCGGCCTGCAGGAAGCGGCGGGCGGCGCCGCCGGCGGCATCGCCGCCGCCATGCTGAACGGCGTCAAGCGCGGGCTGTTCTCGAACGAGGCCGGCATGGGCTCGGCCCCGAACATCGCCGCCGTCGCCGTGCCCGATCCGCATCACCCTTCCAGCCAGGGCTTCGTGCAGGCGCTGGGCGTGTTCATCGACACCATCCTGGTCTGCACCGCCACCGCGATCATGATCCTGCTGTCGGGCGCCGTGCCCTCGGCCGAGTTGACCGGCGTCGCCCTGACCCAGGCGGCGCTGGGCGAGCATTTCGGCGGCTTCGGGCATTATTTCGTCGCCATCGCCATCTTCTTCTTCGCCTTCACCTCGATTATCGGCAATTACGCCTATGCCGAGAACGCCATCGTCTTCCTGGGCCATGGCAGCCCGGTGCCGGTGATCGCGCTGCGCATCGGCGTCATGGCCATGGTGATCTGGGGGGCGATCCAGACCGTACAGACCGTCTTCGACTTCGCCGATGCCTCGATGGGGCTGATGGCGACGATCAACCTGATCGCCATCGTGGCGCTTTCCGGCACCATCGCCTATGTCACCCGGGACTATCTGCGCCAGCGTGCCGAAGGGTTGAACCCGACCTTCCGCCTGGCCGACCATCCCACAGTGGCGCCGGGCGCCAGCGCCTCGATCTGGAAATAGGACATGATCACCATCTATCACAAGCCGACCTGCTCGACCTCGCGCAAGGTGCTGCAGATGATCCGCGACGCCGGGCACGAGCCCGAGATCGTCGATTACGCCCGCGACGGCTGGACCCGCGGCCAGCTTCTGGGCCTGTTCGCCGCCGCCGACGTGACCCCGCGCCAGGCCCTGCGCGTCAAGGGCACCGATGCCGAGGCGCGCGGCCTGCCGGAAGCCAGCGACGAGGACATCCTGGCCGCCATGGTCGAGAACCCGCTGCTGGTCGAGCGGCCCTTCGTCTGCGGCCCCGGCGGCGTGCGGCTGTGCCGCCCGGCCGAGCGGGTGGCCGAGACCTTCGCCCGCTAAGGGCCTCCCCCGGGCTTTTCCCTGCGGTCTCCGCGTGCTAATCGGCCCGCGAACCGCAAGGAAACCTGCCCATGTCCGACCAGTCCGACCTGACCGCCCTTCGCCAGTCCTATCTCGACCGCATCGCGACCGCCGCCGACGGCGAGGCGCTGGAACAGGTGCGGCTGGCCGCCCTGGGCAAGAAGGGCGAGATCAGCGGCATGATGAAGGAACTGGGCCGGATGACGCCCGAGCAGCGCCAGACCACCGGCGCGGCGCTCAACCGCCTGAAGGACGAGATCGACGCCGCGCTGCGCGCCCGCAAGCAGGGGCTCGAGGATGCGGCGCTGGACGCGCGGCTGAAGCAGGAATGGCTGGACGTGACGCTGCCCGGCCGGCCGCGGCCGCAGGGCACGATCCACCCGATCAGCCAGGTGACCGAGGAAGTCACCGCGATCTTCGCCGACATGGGTTTCCGCGTCGCCGAGGGCCCGCAGATCGAAAGCGACTGGTTCAATTTCGACGCGCTGAACATCCCGCCCGAGCATCCCGCCCGGCAGGAGCACGACACTTTCTTCATGGCCCGCGCGGCGGACGACCCGCGCCCGCCGCATGTGCTGCGCACCCATACCTCGCCGGTGCAGATCCGCGCCATGCAGGCCAGCGGCGCGCCGATCCGGGTGATCTGCCCGGGCCGGGTCTACCGCATGGATATGGACCAGACCCATACGCCGATGTTCCACCAGGTCGAGGGGCTGGCGCTGGGCAAGGGCATCTCGATGGCGAACCTGAAATGGACGCTCGAGGAATTCTGCCGCGCCTTCTTCGAGGTGGACAAGGTCGAGCTGCGCTTCCGCGCCAGCCATTTCCCCTTCACCGAGCCCTCGGCCGAGGTCGATATCCGCTGCTCGTGGGAGGGCGGCAAGCTGACCATCGGCCAGGGCGAAAGCTGGCTGGAGATCCTGGGCTCGGGCATGGTGCATCCCAAGGTGCTGGCGGCGGGCGGCATCGACCCCGAGGAATGGCAGGGCTTCGCCTTCGGCATGGGCATCGACCGCATCGCCATGCTGAAATACGGCATTCCCGATCTGCGGGCGTTCTTCGAAAGCGATCTGCGCTGGCTGCGGCATTACGGCTTTGCTGCGGGGGATGTGCCCAGCGTGGCGGGCGGTCTGTCGCGCTAAGCCGCTCGGGATTGCTTCAAGTCTGAGGCGTTAACGTGAACGGTGAGGGCGTCCGTGCGCCGATCTGCGGGCCTTTCTCGGCCCTGCCGCGAATCGCGTGCCAGCCGCTGCAGCGCCGCTTGCCGCCACGCCCGGCACAACCGGAACCGTGTCCACTGCGTCCTCCGTTCCCGCCTAGCCGCAATCTGCGACGGCCGGGCTCGGCAGCAAGCCGCAGCCCACGCCCCTGTCAGATGACAGCTCTGCCGCGCGCCGCTATCTTGCGCCCGACCGCGAGTCACCGCACCAAGCCAGCAGCAAAGGGCCAGCATGTCGAACCCCACCACGCTCACCGCCTATGCCTCGGCCTTCATGGCCTCGATCAGCCTGTTCGGCCTTGTCGATGCCGGGCGGGTGGCTGAAGGGGCGCCGGTCGCCTCGGCCATCACCCAGGCCTATCTGTTGCCGGTGCTCGGCATTGCTGCGGCAACCTTCCTGGCGGTGACCATCATCACGCTGTCGCGCGGCTACCTGACCCGCCCCCATCGCTGGAACGACGAGCGGACCGAGCGCGCCGTGCTCGAGGTCGGGTTGGCCGCCGCCTGTTATTTCGGGGTGCTGGCGCTGATCGGCTATTTCCTGGCGCTGATGGCGCCGGGCTGGATCTCCGGGGCCGCGCCGGGGCTGGCGCGGCACTGGCCCTGGTTCCTTGCCGCGCCTTGCCTGGGTTTCGGCATCCTCGGCCACCGGCACAAGCCGGCCTGGCTGGCGGCGGCGGCGGTCTTCGTCACCTTGGGCCTGTTTACCGGCTGAAAGCTCAGCGCAGGCCCGAGCCCAGCCGCCGGCGGATCTCGTCCTTGTCCTCCTGGATCATGCCGGGGATCAGGAACAGGTCGACCAGCGCCCACAGGCAGACCAGCCCGACCAGCGGCCAGCCGATCAGGATCGGCGCCGTCAGCCAGCCCAGACCCCACAGCGCCAGCATGATGAGGCCGCTGGCCCAGCGGCCCAGATACATGCGATGCGCCCCGAAGCCCCAAAGCAGGATCGCCAGCAGATAGGCAACCAGCGGCGATTTCGCGTCATTCGCGACCCTCTGTTCGATCAGCAGTTCCCGTTGCGTGTCCATTGGCTCCCATGCCCATGTTAATCCTGTTCACATATAGGTCGCCGCGCAGCCCCGACAAGGCCGGGCGGCCGGCGTGCCCTTTCCCGCACGATCCCCGGCAAATGCTGGAAAACCCGCCTCGGGCGGGCAGGGGCGGTGCACGACCCTACCAATCCGCCGCGCCATGCGCTAAGGGACGCCCAAACCGACGGAGCCCTCGCCCATGAAATTCACCCTCTCCTGGCTCAAGGAGCATCTCGACACGACCGCCAGCCTCGACGAGATCACCGAGGCGCTGACCGATCTCGGCCTTGAGGTCGAGGGCGTGACCGATCCGGCCGCGAAGCTGAAGACCTTCACGCTCGCCAAGGTTCTGGAGGCGGTGCAGCACCCCGATGCCGACCGGCTGCGGGTCTGCAAGGTGCTGACCGACGAGGGCGAGAAGCAGATCGTCTGCGGCGCCCCGAATGCCCGCGCCGGCATCACCGTGGTGCTGGCCAAGCCCGGCGACTACGTTCCCGGCATCGACGTGACCCTGGGCGTCGGCAAGATTCGCGGCGTCGAGAGCCATGGCATGATGGCCTCGGAGCGCGAACTGGAGCTTTCCGACGAACACAATGGGATCATTGAACTTCCCTCGGGCGGGGTGGGCGAGAAATTTGTCGACTGGCTGGCCGCGAACCGGCCCGAGGCGGTCGATCCGGTCATCGAGATCAAGATCACCCCGAACCGCCCCGATGCGCTTGGCGTGCATGGCGTCGCCCGCGATCTGGCGGCGCGCGGGCTGGGCCGGCTGAAGCCCGTGGCCGATGTCACCGTGCCGGGCACGTTCCCCAGCCCGATCAGGGTGGTGATCGCGCCGGAAATGGCTGAAAAGGCGCCGTTTTTCAGCGGCCGGGTGATCCGCGGCGTCAGGAACGGCCCCTCGCCGGACTGGCTGCAGAAGCGGCTGACCGCCATCGGGCTGCGGCCGATCAACACGCTGGTGGACATCACCAACCTCTTCACCTTCGACCTGAACCGGCCGCTGCACGTCTTCGACGCCGACAAGGTCAAGGGGGACCTGACCGTGCGCGCCTCGGCCGAGGGCGAGGAACTGCTGGCGCTGGACGGCAAGACCTATGCCTTCGCGCCCGGCACCATGATCATCGCCGACGAGGCAGGGCCGGAAAGCATCGCCGGCATCATGGGCGGCGAGCATAGCGGCTGCTCGGACGGGACGGCGAACGTGTTCCTGGAAAGCGCCTATTGGGACCCGATCGCCATCGCCGCGGCGGGCCGGGCGCTGAAGATCAATTCCGACGCCCGTTACCGCTTCGAGCGCGGCGTGGACCCGGCCTTCACCCGGCCGGGGCTGGAACTGGCGACGCGGATGATCCTGGAGCTTTGCGGGGGCGAGGCCTCCGAGGTGGTGACGGCGGGCACGGTGCCCGACACCCGCCGCAGCTACCGGCTGGAGCCGGCGCGGGTCAGCAGCCTGGTCGGCATGGACATTCCCGAGGACGAGCAGCGCGCCACGCTGACCGCGCTGGGTTTCCGACTGGATGGCGATCAGGCTTTCGTCCCGAGCTGGCGCCCCGATGTGCAGGGCAGCGCCGATTTGGTCGAGGAGGTGGCGCGCATCGCCTCGCTGACCAAGCTGCAAGGCCAGCCGCTGCCGCGCCCGCAGGCAGGGGTGCCGCAGCCGGTGCTGACGCCCTTGCAGCGCCGCGAGCAGGCGGCGCGGCGCATGGCGGCGAGCCTCGGCTATAACGAATGCGTCACCTACAGTTTCATCGATGCACAGGCGGCGGCGCTGTTCGGCGGCGGCTCGGATGCCGTCCGCATCGAGAATCCGATCAGCAGCGAGATGACGCATATGCGCCCCGACCTTCTGCCCGGCCTGCTGGCGGCGGCGGCGCGCAACCAGGCACGCGGCTTTGCCGACCTGGCGCTGTTCGAATGCGGCCCCGTGTTCAGCGGCGGCGAGCCGGGCGAGCAGGACCTGCATCTCTCGGGCATCCTCGTCGGCTCTATCGCGCCGCGCGACCCCTATGCCTCGCGGCGCAAGGTGGATATCTACGACGCCAAGGCCGATGCCGAGGCGGTGCTGCAGGCCATCGGCGCGCCCGCCAAGGCGCAGATCAACCGCAAGCTGGACGGCTGGTGGCATCCGGGCCGGGCGGGGAACATCGCGCTGGGGCCGAATGCGCTTGCGACCTTCGGCGAGATCCATCCGCGCGTGCTGCGGCATTTCGGCATCAAGGGCGCCGCGGTCGGCTTTACCGTGCGCGTGGCCGCCGTGCCGCTGCCCAAGGTCAGGACGCCCTCGCGCCCGGCGCTGGTGCTGTCGGACCTGCAGGCGGTCGAGCGCGACTTCGCCTTTGTCGTGGATGCGCAGGTCGAGGCACTGACGCTGGTGAACGCGGCTGCCGGCGCCGACAAGGCGCTGATCGAGCGGGTGACGGTCTTCGACCAGTTCACTGGGCTGGAGGGCGGCAAGAAGTCCATCGCCATCACCGCGCGTCTGCAGCCGCGGGAAAAGACCCTGACCGATGCCGAGATCGAGGCGGTCAGCGCGAAGATCGTCGAGAAGGTCGGCAAGGCCACCGGCGGGGTGCTGCGGGGCTAGACCCGGGGCGTCCCCCGGTCAGGATGGGTCAGGCCGGGGACGGACCCCGGCCTTTCCCCTCAATCATCATCGTCGTCGTCGTCATCGTCGCGGCCATGCCAGCGGCGTCCGCGGCGGTCATCATCATCGTCGTCTCGGTCCCAATGGCGATGGGCGCGATACCCGCCGCCCTGATCCCGACCAGGATGTCGCCAGCCAGGCTGCACCGGCCGGTCGTCCCATCCGGTCAGGCTGCGGATCAGCAGGTTTTCCAGCGAGGGAGGGTGAGAACGCCTTGGTCCGTCATCGTCAGCCTGCGCGATACCGGGCAAGGACATCGCCGAGAACGTGGCGGCGGCAAGAAGTTTGTGCAAGGATTTCATCTGTCCGTCCTCTGAGCTGCAACATCAACCGTTGCGGCAGGTTTACGGACGGCGGGACGGATTATTCCCCGGCCTTCGGGATTTTACGCCCGGCGGTGCGCCCCGCCCGGCTGGCGGGGCGCTTTCGATGTCAAGCAGCGCCGACCTCGATCCCCCTTTGCACCGCCGGTCGGGCCAGGAAGCGGTCCAGATAGGCCTGGACATTGGCAAAGCCGTCCATCCCCGTTTCCTTCTCGGCCTCGTAATTCACCCGCACCGTGCGCAGCCAGGGACCGACCGCCATGTCGGCGATGGAATAGTCGCCGGTGATCCAGTCGCGGCCCTGCAATTGCCGGTCGAGCACGCCCAGAAGCCGCCGCGCCTCGTTGTAATAACGGGTGCGCGGGCGGGGGTCCTCGATCTCGCTGCCCTTGTAGCGGTGGAAATAGCCGACCTGGCCGAACATCGGCCCGACGCCGCCCATCTGCCACATCAGCCACTGGATGGTATGATAGCGCGCCGCGCCCGAGGCGGGCAGGAACTTGCCGGTCTTGTCGGCCAGATAGATCAGCATGGCGCCGGTCTCGAACAGGCCGATCGGCCGGCCGTCGGGACCGTTCGGGTCGATCATCGCCGGGATCTTGTTGTTGGGGTTCAGCGACAGGAATTCGGGGGTGAACTGATCCTCGGGGTCGCCGATGCTGATGCGGTGGGCGTCATAGTCCAGCCCGCATTCCTCGAGCATGACCGAGGTCTTGATGCCGTTCGGCGTGTTCAGCGTATAGAGCTGGATCACCTCGGGGCGCCGGGGCGGCCAGCGGCGGGTGATCGGGAAATCGGAAAGTGCCGTCATGTCGTTTCCTGTGCTGACTATGTTGCAAGGGGCAATCGTGATATGGCAGCCTGTGCCGGAACGCGCGCAACAGGCTGGAAAAGGTAAGCCCATGTTCAAGGAATTCAAGGAATTCATCGCCCGTGGCAATGTCATCGACCTGGCCGTCGGCATCATCATCGGTGCAGCCTTCACGGCCATCGTGAATTCGCTGGTGGCCGACCTGATCAACCCGATCATCGGCCTGTTGACCGGCGGGACCGATTTCAGCGGGCATTACCTCGTGCTCAAGGGCGAGGTTCCGCCCGGCGCCAGCCTGCAGGTGGCGCGCGATTCCGGCGCCTCGGTCTTTGCCTATGGCGCCTTCCTCTCGGCGGTCATCAATTTCCTGATCATCGCCTGGGCGGTGTTCCTGCTGGTCAAGGCGGTCAACAGGGTGCAAAGCGCCGCGGTCCGCAAGAAAGAGGACGAGGCCGCGCCCGCCGGCCCGACGCAGGAAGAGCTGCTGATGCAGATCCGCGACGAGCTGCGCGCCAACCGCGCCTGAGATCGCCCCTTCGGGATAGTGCGGCGGCGCGGCCTGCGGGTCGCGCCCTCGTCGTTTCGGGCCTTGGCGATTTTCGCTTATGCGGGCGGCCGTGGCGCGCTATTGTCGAAGAAACCGGCGCCGCAGGGCGTCCGCGAGACAGGGATCGCCCCGATGATCGAGCTTGACGCAACGGATCGCCGCATTCTGTCGGTCCTGCAGCGCGACGGACGCATGACCAATGCCGACCTGGCCTCCGAGGTCGGGCTCTCGGCCAGCGCCTGCCACCGCCGCGTGCAGCGGCTGGAGGAACTGGGGGTGATCCGCGGCTATGTCGCGCTGCTCGACGCGCGCAAGCTCGAGCGCCCGACCACGGTCTTTGTCGAGATCACCCTTTCGGGCCAGGCCGATGAACTGCTCGAGGCTTTCGAGCGCGCCGTGCGCACCATTCCGGATGTGCTGGAATGTCACCTGATGGCGGGGTCGGCGGATTACCTGCTGAAGGTGGTGGCGCAGGATACCGACGATTTCGCCCGCATCCACCGCCAGCGGCTGGCGAAACTGCCGGGGGTCCAGCAGATGCATTCCTCGTTCTCGCTGCGCACGGTGGCGCAGACCACGGCGCTGCCGGTGTGAATAGAAAACCCCCGCGCCGGGCGCGGGGGTTTTCCTGAAACGAACGTGTCGCTCGTCTTACAGCGCGCCTTCGCGTTGCGCTTTCTTGCGCGCCAGCTTGCGGGCGCGGCGGACGGCCTCGGCCTTTTCACGGGCCTTCTTGACCGAGGGTTTCTCGAAATGCTGCTTGAGCTTCATTTCACGAAACACCCCCTCGCGCTGAAGTTTCTTCTTCAGAGCACGAAGCGCCTGTTCGACGTTGTTGTCGCGAACACTTACCTGCATGTGGTTGTCACCACCTTCCTAGGTTAGAGTTGATCTGATTGCAGGACGCGGCCTTCTAGCAAGGCGAATCGGCTTTGTCCAGATTTTCCGGGCCGGGTCCGCGTGATGGAGGAAGGAGAGCGCCATGACGGATGAACGCGAGCGGCTGGTCGAGGCCGCGCTGTCGCATGTCATCTTCGAAGGCATGGGCGAAAAGGCCATTGCCGAGGGCGCCCGCGACATCGGCATGAACCCGGCGCTGGCGCGGGTCTATCTGCCGCGCGGCGGCGCGGATCTGGCCGCCGCCTATCACCGCAGGGGCGATGCCGCGCTGCGCGACTGGCTGGCCGCGCATCCGCCCGAGGGGCGGTTCCGCGACAGGGTCTCGGCGGCGGTGATGCATCGCCTGTCGCTCAGCAACCGCGAGCTGGCGCGGGCCGGGGCGGCGATCCTGGCGCTGCCGCAGAACGCGGCCCTGGGCGCGCGGCTGGTCTGGGAGACGGCGGATGCGATCTGGGACGGGCTGGGCGACCGGTCCGAAGACGTGAACTGGTATTCCAAGCGCGCGACGCTGTCGGCGGTCTACGGCGCGACGGTGCTCTACTGGCTCGGCGACGATTCGCCCGAGGCCGAAGAGACGCGCAGGTTCCTCGACCGCCGCATCGAGGGCGCGATGCGATTCGAGACCCTCAAGGACCGTCTCGGCGCGCTGCCCGGGGTTTCGGCGCTGGCCGGGCTTGCAACGGGCTGGATCAGGCGGCCAGAAAATCGCAATCTGCCCGGAGAGTTGCGCGCAGGCCCGCGCGCCCGGACAGAAGGAGGCGATGGGTGATTCCCGATGTGATGCAGGCGGTCGAGATCTCGTCTCCGGGCGGGGCGGAGGTGCTGCGGCCGGTGACCCGGCCGGTGCCGGTGGCCGGACATGGCCAGATCCTGATCCGCGTCGCCTGGGCCGGGGTGAACCGCCCCGATCTGCTGCAGCGCGCCGGCTCCTATGCGCCGCCGCCCGGCGCCTCGGACCTGCCGGGGCTGGAATGCGCCGGGGAGGTGGCGGCCGTCGGCCCGGGGGTGACGCGCTGGAAGCCGGGCGACCGCGTCTGCGCATTGCTGCCGGGCGGCGGTTATGCGGAATACGCCACCTGCCCGGCCGAGCACGCCCTGCCGATCCCCCAGGGCTTGTCGCTGCGCGCCGCCGCTGCGCTGCCGGAAACCGCCTTCACGGTCTGGTCCAATGTGGTCATGCGCGGCGGGTTGCAGCCGGGCGAGCGGTTCCTGGTCCATGGCGGCTCCTCGGGCATCGGGACCATGGCGATCCAGACCGCCCGGGCGCTGGGGGCACGGGTCTGGGCGACGGCGGGCTCGGCCGGGAAATGCGCGGCCTGCGAGAGGCTGGGCGCCGCGGCGATCAACTATCGCGAGGAAGATTTCGTCGCCGTGCTGCGCAAGGCCGGCGGCGCCGACCTGATCCTGGACATGGTGGGCGGCGACTACATCGCCCGCAACATCCGGTGCCTGGCCGATGACGGCCGGCTGGCGATGATCGCCTTCCTCGCCGGACCCAAGGCCGAGATCAACTTCGCGCAGATCATGGCGCGGCGCCTGACCGTGACCGGCTCGACGCTGCGCCCGCAATCGGACCTCGCCAAGGCGCGGATCGCCCGGGAATTGCAGGAGCGGCTCTGGCCGCTGATCGAGGCGGGTGCGGTGCGTCCGCTGATCGACAGCGCCTTTCCCTTGCGCGAGGCGGTCGAGGCGCATCGCCATATGGAAAGCAGCAACCATATCGGCAAGATCCTGTTGCAGGTCTCGGCCGAGGATTGAGCCCTTCGGTGCCAACGGCGCGGCCCGAGGCCTCCGGCGGGGATATTTGAACAAGAAAGAAGCGCACACACCCCGCCCGCCGCAGCAAAGGTCGGGGTGTGGCTTCTCTCTTGACGGTCATCGGCGTCCCCGCCTGTACCGTGAAGCCAGACTGACAGGAAATCCTTGCGATTCGGTTAACGGCTTCTTTCTTGTTCAAATATCCCCGCCGGAGGCCCGCCGCCGCGCCATCACCGCGGCGCCGGCATCAGGAAACTGCCCGGGCAATCGCGCCGGATGTCCGGGGCGCAGGCCCGGGGCTCGAGTTCGCGGGTCAGGCAGATGCGGACCTCCTGCAGGGCGCGGCTGCGGCAGGTGACGGTGATTCCGTCACGGGCAAGACCGGGGTTCGCCTCGATGAAGGCGTCCTCGACGACCGTCGCGGGCAGGGTGGCGTCGCGGTCGAGCCGGCGCAGCGGCTCGGGAATCGCGATCGCGTCGGCGGCCTTGCGGGTCAGCGCGAAATAGTCCCCCGCCGGCAGGCCCGAGCAGCGGCCGTGCTTTTTCCATTGATACCAGGCCAGCCCGCCCGAGCCCATCACATCCGCCATGGCCCGGGTCTCGCGCCGCGTGGGGTCGTGGGCATCGGTCGGGCAATCCTCGGGCCAGCCGCGCTCGTATTGCGGCCAGAGGCCATGGACGATGAAACCGGTGCGCCGTCCGCTCTCGCATTGATCGGCGCCTTCCGCATCGCCTTCCGCCCGGCACCAGCTGGGCGACCAGCTCAGCGACAGGACGTAATAGTCGAAACGTCCGGCGGCGTCCTGGGCCAGGGCGGCGGGGGCAATCAGCAGCGCGGCAATCAGGGCAAGGGCTTTCATGCTCGCGAACCTAGCGCCGGGCCCGGCGCCGCGCCATGAAATTCAGGCTTTATTTTGACCTTTTCTGGCCCTATATAGCCCGTCAATCCCCCGAAAATGGAATGGCAGCCGCCGAAAGCCGTTTTCCCCGGCCGGAAGAGATATTGTTAAGGAGAAGGTCATGAACAAGCCGCTGATGGCCAAGGCCACCGCCGTCTGGCTGGTCGACAACACGACGCTGAGCTTCAAGCAGATCGCCGATTTCTGCGGCATGCACGAGCTTGAGGTGCAGGGCATCGCCGATGGCGACGTGGCCGCCGGCGTCAAGGGTTTCGACCCGGTCGCCTCGAACCAGCTCGACGCCGCCGAGATCGAGAAGGGCCAGAAGAACCCGCTCTACAAGCTGAAGCTCAAGCACAACCCCGCCGCCGAGGGCGAGGAGAAGCGCCGCGGCCCGCGCTACACCCCGCTTTCCAAGCGCCAGGACCGGCCCGCCGCCATCCTGTGGCTGGTCAAGTTCCACCCCGAGCTGGCCGATGCGCAGATCGCCAAGCTGGTCGGCACCACCAAGCCGACCATCGCCTCGATCCGCGACCGGACGCATTGGAACATCCAGAACATCCAGCCCATCGACCCGGTGGCGCTGGGGCTGTGCCGGCAGTCCGAACTGGACGCCGCCGTGCAGAAGGCCGCCAAGCGCAAGGCCGCCGAGGGCGGGGCGATGACCGACGACGAGCGCCGCAAGCTGCTCTCGACCGAGACCTCGCTGGCCATGTCGGACGAACCGCGCCTGCCCAGCTCGATCGCCGGGCTGGAGAATTTCAGCCTCAGCAAGAACGATGACAAGCCCGAGCAGGACGACAACCTGGATGCGGACAGCTTCTTCAACCTGCCCGAGGCGGATGACGACGAGGACGAGGACGACCGCCGCTGATCGCGAAAACCCGGAGCCTGGCTCCGGGGTTTCTTTCTGGCCGGTCAGATCGACAGGCAGATGTATTTCATCTCAAGGTAGTCCTCGATGCCGTGGCGCGAGCCCTCGCGGCCGAGGCCGGATTGCTTGACGCCGCCGAAGGGCGCCACCTCGGTCGAGATGATGCCGGTGTTCACGCCGACGATGCCGTATTCCAGCGCCTCCTGCACGCGGGTGATCCGGCCGATGTCGCGGGCATAGAAATACGAGGCGAGGCCGAAGATCGTCGCATTGGCGCGCTCGACGGCCTCTTCCTCGGTCTCGAACTTGAAAAGCGGCGCCAGCGGGCCGAAGGTCTCCTCGGTCGCCACCTTCATCCTGTCGGTGATGCCGGTCACGACCGTCGGGTCGAAGAACAGCCCGTCGCGCGGCTTGCCGCCGGTGACGACGGTGGCGCCGCCCTCCACCGCGTCCTGGATATGTTCCTGGACCTTTTCGACCGCGTCCCGGTTGATCAGCGGGCCGGTGGTCACGCCTTCCTCCAGCCCGTCGCCGACGCGCAGCTTGTCCACCGCCGCCGCCAGCCGCCTGGCGAATTCGTCATAGACCCCGGCCTGCACATAGATGCGGTTGGCGCAGACGCAGGTCTGGCCGTTGTTGCGGAATTTCGAGGCCATGGCGCCCTCGACCGCGGCGTCCAGATCGGCATCGTCGAAGACGATGAAGGGCGCATTGCCACCCAGCTCCATCGAGCATTTCAGCACCTGGTCGGCGGCCTGGCGCAGCAGGATGCGGCCGA
This sequence comes from Paracoccus sp. MA, assembly GCF_020990385.1. Classification (NCBI taxonomy): domain Bacteria; kingdom Pseudomonadati; phylum Pseudomonadota; class Alphaproteobacteria; order Rhodobacterales; family Paracoccaceae; genus Paracoccus; species Paracoccus sp. MA. The sequence goes on along the minus strand of NZ_CP087598.1, from coordinate 2,118,634 downwards.
CCTCGGTCGAGCCGGTGAAGGTCAGCTTGCGGATCAGCGGGTTCTCGCAGAACTCCTTGCCGATATCCGAGGACCGCGACGAGGTCACGATGCTGAACAGCCCCTTGGGCACGCCCGCGCGTTCGGCCAGCACCGCCAGCGCCAGCGCCGAAAGCGGCGTCTCGGCAGCGGGGCGGCCGACGAAGCCGCAGCCCGCGGCGATGGCCGGACCGCATTTGCGGGTGATCATCGCGTTCGGGAAGTTCCAGGGCGTGATCGAGCCGACCACGCCGATCGGCTGGCGGATCACCGTCAGGCGCTTGTCGGGCTGGTGGCCGGGAATGGTCTCGCCATAGATGCGCTTGGCCTCCTCGCCGAACCATTCGATGAAGCTGGCGCCATAGGCGATTTCGCCCTTAGCCTCGGGCAGGGGCTTGCCCTGTTCGGCAGTCAGGATGCGGCCCAGGTCGTCCTGGTTCTCCATCATCAGGTCGAACCATTTGCGCATGATCTGGGCGCGCTCCTTGGCTGTGCGGGCGGCCCAGCCCTTCATCGCCTCGGCCGCGGCCGAGATGGCGCGGGCGACCTCGGTCCGGGACAGGTCGGCGACCTCGGCGATCACGTCGCCGCGGGCCGGGTTCACCACCGGGAAGGTCTTGCCGTCATCGGCGTCCACCCATTCGCCGGCGACATAGGCGCGGGTCTCCAGCAGCGAGGGGTCTTTCAGCAGCATCTTCAGGTCGGTCGCGGGCTTGTTCATGGCGGGGCTCCTTCCAATCCGGTCGCCTTGCAGGCTTGCGCTTTTGCCGGGGCAACGCAAGCCGCAGCTTCCGCGTCCCGCGGCTCGAGGAATTGTGATGAACCTGATCGGGTTTTCCGGCGTTGCACCCTCATCGTCAGGTTTTCCCTCTTGGCGTGTGTGACTGGGGACGGCGCTTCTCTCTCGCGCCGTCCCTTTTTCTTTCTTGTCCAAATATCCCGGGGGAGCGGCTCGCCCGCCCCGTCCAGGGGCGGACGAGCCGCGGGGGCAGAGCCCCCTTTATCCTCGGCTCCAGCAGGGCTGCAGATCGCCCGGGCGCGGCCGGGCCGCATGGATGCCGCGCGCGATGGCGCGGGCCAGCGTGCAGGCGGCGGCATGGCCCAGCCGGAAGGGCGTCAGCGCCGGATCGGGCAGGGGCTTGGCGCCGGTCGAGACGGCAAAGACCAGATCGCCGTCGAAAGGCGTATGGCTGGGCACGATGGCGCGGGCCATGCCGTCCTGCGCCGCGGTGGCCAGCCGCGTCAGCCCGGCCTTGTCCAGCGCCGCGTCGGTGGCGATGATGGCGATGGTCGTCGCCTCGCCCAGCCGTTTCGTGGGGTCCGGCTCATGCGCGGCGGGGTAGGGGCCGGACAGGCCGAGCCCGCCGAATTCCGCGCCGAGCTCCCAGGGCGCGGCCCAGAACTGCCGGGATGCGCCCGCCGTCACCGATCCCAGCGCGTTCACCACCACCAGCGCGCCCAGGGTGATGCCGTCCTCCAGCACCGCCGAGGCCGAGCCGAGCCCGCCCTTCCAGCGATGCGTCATCGCCCCGGTGCCGCCGCCCTCGCTGCCAAGCGCGAAATCGACCCCGGCAGCCTCCAGCGCCCTGCGCCCAAGCGCGGGATAGGGGTTCGTGGGCCAATCCTTGTCGCCGCCGTTCAGCAGGTCGAAGACGATGGCGCCGGGCACGATGGGCACGCGCACCGGGCCCACCTGAAAGCCCCTGCCCATGGCGCGCAACCCCTCCGAGACGCCGTCGCAGGCGGCAAGCCCGAAGGCCGAGCCGCCCGACAGCACCAGCGCATCGACCCCGCCGACCAGCTTGTCGGGGGCCAGCAGCTCGGTCTCGCGCGTGCCGGGGGCGCCGCCCATGACATTGACGCCGCAGGCGAAGGCCGCCTCGCCCAGCAGCACCGTCGTGCCCGAGCGCAGCCTGTCGTCGCGGGCATTGCCGACCCGCAGGCCGGAAACATCGGTGATCAGGTTTCGCGGTCCGGGACGCATCGGGGCCTCATGCAAGCGGGATCGGCCCGCAGTCTGCACGACGCCCCCCGCCGCCCGCAACCCGGGGCCGCATTCCGGCGTTGCAGGACGGCGACGCCGCGCCTACCTAAGGCGGCAGGACATGCGAAAGGACGCAACCATGAATGCCCCCATTCACAGGATCTTCGGCCGCCCGCTGGATGCCGAAATACCGAAAGGCTACGATCAGGCGATCTTCGGCATGGGTTGTTACTGGGGCGTCGAGCGGCTGTTCTGGCAGCAGGAGGGCGTCTGGCTGACCGAGGTCGGCTTTGCCGGCGGCACCGCCGAAAATCCCAGCTACAAGCAGGTCTGCGCCGGCGGCACCGGCCATGCCGAGGTGGTGCGCGTGGTCTATGACAGCTCGCGCGTCAGCTATGAGCGGCTGTTGCAGATCTTCTGGGAAAACCACGACCCGACCCAGGGCAACCGACAGGGCAATGACGTGGGTTCGCAATACCGCTCGCTCATCATGGTGTTCAACGACAGCCAGAAGGCGGCGGCGGAACTCAGCAAGGCCGATTACGGCAACCGGCTGGCGGTGCAGGGCTATCCCGACATCACCACGCAGATCATTCCCGCCGGGCCCTTCTGGCGGGCCGAGGACGATCACCAGCAATATCTCGACCGTTATCCCGATGGCTATTGCGGCTTGCGCGGCACGGGTGTCAAAGCCCCCCTGACCGATACAGCCGAGGGATATTGAATGCCGACCTGGACCGCGCTGACCCACACCATCGGCCGCGAGGCGGCCGAGGCGCTTGCCGAGGCGGGCGAGGAGCTGACCCCCGAACCCGTAGGCACCGGCGTCTTCGAGATCGAGGACGGCTCGAACCGCTGGGAGGTGGGGCTTTACTTTACCGAGGCCCCCGACGAGGTGGGGCTGGCGCTGCTGGCCGCGGCCTGGGACGCCGAGCCCTTCGCGGTCTCGGAACTGCCCGAGGTGGATTGGGTGGCCCATGTCCGGCGCGAGCTTTCGCCGGTCGAGGCCGGACGCTTCTTCGTCCATGGCGGCCATGACGCCGACAAGGTGCCCGAGGGCGCCGAGGCGCTGCTGATCGAGGCGGCCATGGCCTTCGGCACCGGCCATCACGCCACGACCAAGGGCTGCCTGCTGGCGCTGGACCGGATGATCGCCGAGGGCGTCGAGCCGCAGCGCATCGTCGATATCGGCTGCGGCACCGCGGTGCTGGCCATGGCGGCGACGCGGTCCTTCCCGGTGATCGTGCTGGCCGGCGACATCGATCCGCAGGCGGTGGACGTGGCACGCGCCAATGTCATCGCCAACGGGCTGGACGGCCGCGTCGAATGCGTCGAGGCGGTGGGATTCGACCATCCGCTGATCGAGAGCGCGGCGCCCTTCGACCTGGTCTTCGCCAATATCCTGAAGCAGCCGCTGATCGACCTGGTGCCGGACATGGCGCGCCATGTCGCGCCGGGCGGCAGGGCGATCCTGTCGGGCATCCTCGCCACCCAGGCGGACGAGGTGATCGCGGCCTATGCCGCGGGCGGGTTGGTGCTGGAGCGGCGCGACGACTTCGGCGAATGGTCCACCCTGGTCGTCAGGCGCGGCTGATCGGGGCAAGCGCCCCGCAGAAAATACTGAAGGCGGCCTTGCGGGCCGCCTGGTCGTCTTGCCCCTCCGGGCCGGGAAAAGGTCTGCCCCGGGGTTTCCGCGCAGCCGTTTTCGCGTCTTCAACCGCTGCTTAGCGGGCGCGCGCAATCCGTTCGATATCGCCGCGGCACAGACCGATATCGTCCAGCTCGCGATCCGAAAGACGGCTCAGCGCGTTTTTCGTGATGCGCGCATCGTTCCAAGCCGACAGGGCCGCCCAGAATTTCGAGCCAATACCGAGAGAGCCCGCCCCGCCATGGATGCGGTTCGTGTCAATCGCCGACATAGTTTTCACCTTGAGATCATTGCCCGCTCATCGGGCGCTTCGTTGATGCATCAGCATATAGGCCGGGCAATTTGCGAAAACCACGGACAAAGCGGCATCTCTGCCATGCAGCGCGTGCATAAGGCGCCGGAATACTTAACTTTTTGCGGCAAGACCTCCTAACCGACGCTGCGGCGCAATATTCTCCTGCCGCGGGGTGGTTTGCTGCGGAAAGATTGCGCGATTCAGCCCGGTTCGCTCAACGCCAGTCACCCAGCGCCGCCTGCCACAGCGCCAGTGACGCCACGGCAGCCGTGTCGGCGCGCAGGATTCGCGGCCCAAGCGCGATGCGCGTGACGCAATCCATGGCCGAAAGCCGCTTGCGTTCCGATTCGGACCAGCCGCCCTCGGGGCCGATCAGAATCGCCCAGGGACCGCGCGGCAGGGCGGACAGCACCTGCGCCGGTCCCGCCAGCGCCTCGTCGGCCCAGAGGATGCGCCGCCCGGCGTCCCAGCCGTCCAGCAGCCGCGACAGCGGCACCAGTTCGCCGACCTCGGGGACGAAGGTGCCGCCGCATTGCTCGGCGGCCTCGACGGCATGGGCCTGCAGGCGGTCCTGGCGGATGCGTTCGGAATTGGTGTGGTCGGTCTGCACCGGCAGGATGCGGGCGGCGCCCATCTCGGCCGCCTTTTCCACGATGAAATCGGTGCGCGCCTTCTTGATCGGGGCAAAGACCAGCCACAGGTCGGGCGGGTCCAGCTGAGGCGCGGTCCGGCGCAGCGCCTCCAGCGCGCCGCCCCGCTTGGCGATGCGCCCGATCCGCGCCAGCCATTCGCCGTCCCGCCCGTTGAAGACCAGGATCTCGTCCCCCGGGGCCTGCCGCATGACCGAGGACAGGTAATGCGCCTGGTCGGGATTCAGCTCGATGCCTTGTCCCTCGGCCAGCGGGTGATCTATGAACAGTCTGATTTTCGCCATGATGGGGCGCAGCCTAATGCAGACCGACCGTCAGACGCCAGAGGGGCCGAGGCCAGAGGACCACAGCACCGTTGCCGACGCGCCGCCCGACAACTGGGTGGACCGCTACGCGCCGCCCGGCTGGAGGCCGTGGCTGCGCCTGTCCCGCGCCGACCGGCCGATCGGCACCTGGCTTCTGCTGCTGCCCTGCTGGTGGGGCATCGGGCTGGCGATGATCGCCGACCGGCCGGAATGGCGCGACCTGTGGATCGCGGTGGCCTGCGGCGTGGGCGCGGTGCTGATGCGCGGCGCCGGCTGCACCTGGAACGACATCACCGACCGCGACATCGACGACAAGGTGGCGCGCACCCGCTCGCGTCCCATCCCCTCGGGGCAGGTGACGGTCCGGGGCGCGCTGGTCTGGCTGGTGGCGCAGTCGCTGGCCGGCTTCGCCATCCTGCTGACGCTGGGCGGCGCGGCCATCGCGCTGGGCGTGGCCTCGCTGGCGCTGGTCGCGATCTATCCCTTCGCCAAGCGGTTCACCTGGTGGCCGCAGGTCTTTCTGGGCCTGGCCTTCAACTGGGGCGCGCTGCTGGCCTGGGCGGCGCATACTGGCAACCTGGCCCCGGCGCCGGTGCTGGCTTACCTGTCGGGCATCGCCTGGACGATCTTCTACGACACCATCTATGCCCATCAGGATGCCGAAGACGACGCGCTGATCGGCGTCAAGTCGACCGCGCGGCTGTTCGGCCGCGACACGCCGCGCTGGCTGGCGGGCTTCGGCACCGGCTCGGTGCTGCTGCTGGGGCTGGCGGTGATGGCCGCGGCGCCCGAGGGGCTGGGCCTGACGCTGGGTCTGCTGGGCGTCGCCGGTTTTGCCGCGCATCTGGCCTGGCAGCTCTGGCGCTTCGACATGACGGACAGCGCCGGCTGCCTGCGGCTGTTTCGCAGCAACCGCGATGCCGGGCTGGTGGTTGCGCTGTTTCTTGCCTTGGCCGGTCTGTTCTGATTGCGGAAATCCGGCGCAGGCATTACATGCGGCGGGTCGGAAACAGCCCGAAGGTCCCCCTGATGGCCAATCCCCAGCGAACCGCAAGGCGCACCGCGCGCCGGGGTTCCCTTGTCGCAGCCAGCCTGATCGCCCTTGTCGCGGCCGGCGGCCTGTCCTTTCTGGGCGCCCGCGCGGCCGCCGATTTCATCGAGACCAGCACGGCCCAGGATCTGCGCGCGGCGCTGGCCGATTACGACTGGCTGCAGGTCAGGACCGACGGGCTGCAGGTCCAGCTCGAGGGGATCGCGCCCGACGAGGTTCAGCGGTTCCGCGCCCGCGCCCGGGCCGCGACGGTGGTCGATGCGGGGCGGGTGGTCGACAAGATGCAGGTCGCGGCCAGCGCCGAGCGCGCCACCCCCGCCTTCGAGATCGAGCTTCTGCGCAATGACGAGGGCATTTCCATCATCGGCCTGGTGCCCGCCGGTCTGGACCGCCCGTCGCTGGTCGAGCGGCTGAAGCGCCAGACCGGCGCGGCCGAGGTCTCGGACCTGATGGAGAGCGCCGATTACCCTGTCCCCGAGGGTTGGGAGGACGCCTTTGCCTTCGGCCTCAAGGCCGCGCAGCTGGCCAAACGGGCCAAGGTCTCGATCGCGGCGGGCGAGGTCTCGATCCGCGCCCTCACCGACAGCCCGCGCGAAAAGCGCGAGCTTGAGGCGGCGCTGAACCGCGCCAAGCCCGCGGCGGTGACGCTCGTGGCCGATGTCACCGCGCCGCGCCCGCTGATCGCGCCCTTCACCCTGCGCTTCGTCAAGGATGCGACCGGCACCCGCTTCGACGCCTGCGCTGCCGATACCGAAACTGCGCGCGACCGTATCCTGGAGGCGGGGCGCGAGGCCGGCGTGCCGGGCGAGCCGCAATGCACGCTGGGCCTTGGCGCGCCCTCGCCGCGTTGGGCCGATGCCGCCGTGCCCGCGATCCGCGCCATCGAGGCGCTGGGGGCCGGTTCGGTCACGCTTTCGGACACCGACGTGGCGCTGTTCGCCCCCGCCGAGGTCGAGGCCGCGCGCTTCGACGAGGCGGTCGGCCGCCTGGAGGCGGCGCTGCCCCCGGCCTTCACGCTGAGTGCCCGGCACGAAAAGCCCGGCGAGGCCGAGGCGGGGCCGGCCGAGTTCTCGGCCGTGGTCGATCCGGGCGGCGTCAGCCTGCGCGGCCGCATCACCGACGAGCGCATGCGCGACGCGGTGGAAAGCCTGGCCCGGGCGCGGTTCGGGCAGGTCGACAGCGCCCTGCGGACCGACGCCTCGGTGCCCGAGGGCTGGACCCTGCGCGCCATCGCCGCACTTGAGGCGCTGGACGGGCTGGAGCGCGGCAATGCCACGGTGAGCCGCGATCTGGTGCGGATCAGCGGCGTTTCGGGCAACCAGACCGCCTCGGACGGGGTGGCGGCGCGGCTGGCGCAGCGGCTGGGGGCCGGGGCGCGCTACGAGCTGGCGATCCGCTATGACCGGCGCATGGACCCGCTTCTGGGCCTGCCTTCGGGCGTCGAATGCGTGGACCGGCTGAACGCCGCGATGCAGGAATCCGAGATCGGCTTCGAGCCGAACAAGTCGGTGATCGCCGGCGATCCCGGCCCGACCCTGGCGCGGCTGGCCGAGACCATGCAGCCTTGCGCGGAATTCCGCATCGAGATCGGCGGCCATACCGATTCGCAGGGCTCGGAGGCGTTCAACGCCGAACTGTCGCGCTCGCGCGCGCAGGCGGTGCTGGCGGCGATGACCGAGGCGGGCATCGACACGGCCAACCTGACCGCCAAGGGCTATGGCGAAAGCCAGCCCATTGCCGAGAACGACACCGAGGCCGGGCGCGAGGCCAACCGGCGCATCGAATTCACCCTGCTGGCCGACGATCCGGTGGTGACCGAGGCGCTCGAACCGGCCGCGCTGGTCAAGGGGGTGACCGACAGCCCCGAGGCGGTGGCGGCCCGGGCCGCGGCTGCCGCGCGCCATGCCGCGACCGCCGCCATCGGTCCGGCGCTTGGCGTGCCGACCGATCCCGAGGCGGCGCTGTTCGCCGCGACCGAACCGCTGCGGCTGCTGCTGTCGGGCATCGATCCCGCGCGCGTCGCCAGCCGGCCGGCGCAAGAGGCCGCGCTGCCGGAACTGCCGGCGCTGCGGGCCGCCACCCTGCCGGCCGCCGGCCTGCTGCCGCCGCCCGGCGAGGCGGTCGAGCCCATCGAGGCCGCCACCCGCCCGGCGCTGCAGGCGCTGCAGGGCGCCGCGGTCGAGGCCGCGACCATGCCGGTGCGCGATGCGCTGCATGTCAACCGCCCGCTGCCGCGCCCGGAAGCGCCTTCCGAGCCCTGATCCGCAACCTCTTGCCCGAAGCCTCTGCATGAACCGCACCGAATTCATCCTCGCCACCGCGATCATCCTGTTCGCCGCCTTCATGCTGGGCTGGTTCGCAAGCTGGCTGATCCACCGCCTGTCCCGCGTCACCCGCGCCGAGATGGGCGAGCTGGAGAACATGGCCCAGCAGCTGCACGAGGCCGAGGAGGCGCGCGACCGCGCCGTGGACGAGCTGGAAACGCGCGAGGCCGATCTGGTCGCCCGGCTCTCGACTGCCGAGGCGGAGCTGCGGGCGGCGCAGGGGCAGCTGCGCGAAAGCCTGACCGAGATCGAGGAATTGCGGGACTATATCGACCGCAAGCTGGGCCGGAAGGGCTGAGCGGCCGCCCGGCGGCACCGCCGGACCGGGGCTTTGCCCCGGACCCCAGGGTATTTGGAAAACAGAGAAAGCCGGGGCTTTCGGCGCGGGGTCGGACATGGCGAACCGCCGGGCGGGCCGGCGGTCGCGGGTTCAGCGGGTCGGGGCCGGCGGTCGGGTCAGACCCCAGCCTCGATGATGGCGCGGGCCAGGATCGGGATGGTGTCCTGGTTGAGCCCGGCGATGTTGATGCGCGAATCGCCCACCATGTAGATGCCGAATTCCTCCTTGATGCGCTTGACCTGCTCGGGCGTGGCGCCGAGGCGCGAGAACATGCCGCGATGCCGGGCCACGAAGCCGAAGCGGTCCGAACCGGAAAGGTCGCGCAGCTCGCCCGCCAGCTGCTCGCGCAGCTTGAGCATGCCGCCGCGCACCGCCTCCAGCTCGGCCATCCAGTCGGCGCGGAGCTCCGGCGTGTTGAGCACGGTCGAGACGATCTTGGCGCCGTGGAAGGGCGGGAAGGAATAGGTCTGCCGGTTCAGGAAGGCCATGGCGCCCTGCGCCAGGTCGCGGGTCGCCGCATCGGCGCAAAGCGCCAAGAGGCAGCCGGTGCGTTCGCGGTAGATGCCGAAGTTCTTGGAGCAGGAGGCGGCGATCAGCACCTCGGGGATGCGCGAGGCGATCAGCCGGGTGCCGGCTGCATCCTCTTCCAGCCCGTCGCCGAAACCCTGATAGGCCAGGTCGATCAGCGGCAGCGCGCCGGTCCTTTCCAGGATCCCGGCGACCTCGGCCCATTGCTCCAGCGTCAGGTTGGCGCCGGTCGGGTTGTGGCAGCAGCCGTGCAGCAGCACCACATCGCCTTTTTTCGCCGCCGAGATGTCGGCCTTCATGCCCTCGAAATCGACGCCGCGGGACTCGGCGTCGAAATAGCGGTAGGTCTGCACCGGCAGGCCCATGAAATTCATGATCGAGACATGGTTGGGCCAGGTCGGGTCGGAGACGAAAACCCGCAGGTCGGGATTCGCCATCCGCGCCAGTTCCAGCGCCTGCCGGATGGCGCCGGTGCCGCCGACCGTGGCCAGCGCCGCCGTGGTCTCGGGCTTGTGGAGGTCGCCGAGGATCAGCTCGGCCATGGCCTTCTGGAAATCGGGCTCGCCCGACAGGCCGGCATAGGTCTTGGTGGTCTCGGTCTCCAGCATCCGCTGTTCGGCGGCGTGGACGGCGCGCATGATCGGGGTGTGGCCGCTGGCATCCTTGTAGACCCCGACGCCCAGGTCGATCTTGCCCTGGCGGGGATCGGCCTTGAATTCGCCCATCAGGGCCAGGATCTTGTCGGGGGCCTGCGGTTTCAGATTGCCCAGCATCACGCGTCTCCGGTTGCGATTTTAAGGTCGGGGAAGCTGCCCCATTCGGCCCAGCTTCCGTCATAAAGCGAATGGTCCCGGTGCCCGATGCGTTCGAGCGCCAGGAACAGCGAGGCCGCCGTCACCCCCGAGCCGCAGGTGGTGATGACGGGTTTCGACAGGTCCACCCCGGCGGCCTCGAACTCGGCGCGCAGCGCGTCGGGCGCCTTCAGCGTGCCGTCCGGGTTGTAGAGCTTGCCGAAGGGCAGGCTTTTCGAGCCGGGGATATGGCCCGAGCGCAGGCCGGGGCGCGGCTCGGGCGCCTCGCCGCGGAAGCGTTCGGGCGAGCGGGCATCGACGATCTCGTGATCGCCCAGCTTGCTGGCGGCGGCGACCTGGGTCACGTCGCGCACCAGCGCCGCCTGGCGCTGCACGGTGATGTGACGGTCGCGCAGGATCGGCGGCATGTCCTCGGTCTCGCGCCCCTCGGCCAGCCATTTGCCGAAACCGCCGTCCAGCACCGCCACGTCCTGCTTGCCCATCAGCCGGAATGTCCACCAGACCCGCGCCGCCGGGCGCACCGGCGAATTGTCGTAGATCACGACCTGGTGGCCGTCGCCGATGCCCATGGCGCGCATGCGGCTGATGAACATCTCGGGCTGCGGCGCCATGTGCGGCAGCTCGCTGCGCTTGTCGGCGATCTCGTCGATGTCGAAGAAGCGGGCGCCGGGGATATGCGCGGCCATGTATTCCGCCCGGGCGTCGCGGCCCGGTTCCAGGAACCAGCTGGCGTCGATGATGCGCAGGTCGGGATCGTTCAGATGGGCCGCAAGCCAGCCGGTCGAGACCAGCACTTTCGGATCGTCGGAATCGGTGGACATCGGCCTTCCCCCCGCGCGCGCAGAAACGACACCGATGTAACCGCAGCCGCGCGGGGCGGCAAGGCTTAACCCTGCTTCAGCAAACGCTGTTTCTGCCGGTTCCAGTCGCGCTTGGCGGCGGTTTCGCGCTTGTCGGCGACCTTCTTGCCCTTGGCGACGCCGATCTTCAGCTTCACCATGCCGCGGTCGTTGAAATACATCACCAGCGGCACCAGCGTCATGCCTTCGCGCCCGACCGCCTGCCAGAGGCGGGCCAGTTCCTTGCGCGAGACCAGCAGCTTGCGGCGGCGCCGTTCCTCATGCCCGAAGACGCCGGCCTGCTTGTAGGCGGCGATATAGGAATTGATCAGCCACAGCTCGCCATCCTCGACCGAGGCATAGCTTTCGGCGATGTTCGACTGGCCGGTGCGCAGGCTTTTCACCTCGGAGCCGGTCAGCACGATGCCGACCTCGAGATCGCTTTCGATGAAGTAGTCGAAGCGTGCCCGGCGGTTCTCGGCGATGATCTTGTAGTTCGGGTCGGATTTCGTGGCCATGATCGGGCAGAGATAGGGCCGGGCGCCGCGCCTGTAAAGCCCGGGCCTCAATCCGGCCCGAGGAGCAGCCGCAGCAGTGCCTGCGTCCCGGCGGTCACGTCGTGCCAGGTGGTTTCGAAACCCGCCGCCTCGCCGAAATAGGGGTCGGCGACCGATTGCCCCGCGCGGCCCGGCACATGGTCCAGCAGCAGCGACAGCCGCGCCCGCCCGTCCAGCGGCGCAATGCGGCGCAGGTCCGCGAGGTTTTGCCGGTCCATGGCGACGATATGGTCGAAGCGGCGGAAATCCTCGGCCGCGACCTGCCGGGCGCGCAGGGTCGAGATGTCGATGCCGGCCCGCGCCGCCACCGCCTGCGCACGGCGGTCCGGGGCATGGCCCAGATGCCAGTCGCCGGTCCCGGCCGAATCGATCAGCAGCCCCGCGCCCGCACGCTTGGCGGCGGCGCGCAATGCGGCCTCGGCCAGCGGCGAGCGGCAGATATTGCCCAGGCAGACGAAAAGGACCGATGGCGGCGGCATGTTCGACCTCGATTGACCGGCGCCATCTTGCCAGTTCCGCGCAAGCTGGCCCAGACTGCCCGGAAGGAAAAGCAGGGAGGCGGCGGCAATGCGGCATGGCGGGCAGATTCTGGTCGATGCGCTGAAGGCGAACGCGGTCGGGCGGGTGTTCTCGGTCCCCGGTGAAAGCTTTTTGGCGGTGCTCGACGGGCTTTACGCCTCGGGCATCCAGAATGTCGTCTGCCGGCACGAGGGCGGCGCCGCGATGATGGCCGAGGCGCAGGGCAAGCTGACCGGGCGGCCGGGCGTGGCGTTCGTCACCCGCGGCCCGGGCGCGACCAATGCCAGTGCCGGGGTGCATGTGGCGCGGCAGGATTCGACGCCGATGATCCTGTTCGTCGGCCAGATCGCCCGCGCCGACCGCGACCGCGAGGCGTTTCAGGAGGTCGATTACCGCGCCATGTTCGGCCCCTTGGCGAAATGGGTGGCCGAGATCGACCAGACCGAGCGCATCCCGGAATATGTCTCGCGCGCCTTCCACCTTGCCATGTCGGGCCGGCCCGGTCCCGTGGTGCTGGCGCTGCCCGAGGACATGCTTTCCGCCCGGGCCGAGGTGCCGGACCCGGCCCCTGCCGTGCCGCCGCTTTCCGCCGTCGCCGGCGAATCCGTCGCCGCCATCGCGCAGGCGCTGGCCGGGGCCGAGCGGCTGCTGGTGGTGCCGGGCGGCACGCTGTGGTCGCAGGCCGCCGCCGACGACCTGGCGCGCTTCGCCGAAGGCTGGGGCCTGCCGGTCGCGGTGCCCTTCCGCCGCCAGGGGCATATGGACAATGCGCATCCGAACTATGTCGGCGACCTGAGCGTCGGCATGAACCCGGCGCTGGGGCAGGCGCTGTCGCAGGCGGATTGCCTGCTGTCGCTGGGCGCGCGGCTGGGCGACACGCTGACCCGCGGCTATGAGCTGATGGACCCGGTGCGCCCGCATGCGCGGGTGATCCACGTCCATCCCTCGCCGGACGAACTGGGGCATCTCTGGCGGCCCGATCCGGGGCTGGTGGCCGATCCGCGTGCGGTGGTGGCGGCGCTGGCGGCGCTGCCCGCACCACGGCGCTGGGACGATTGGACCGCCGGGCTGCGCGCGGGTTACGAGGCCTGGCAGCAGCCCCGGCCCACCCCCGGCGCGGTGCGGATGGAGGCAGTGATGCGCTGGCTGTCCGACCATCTGCCGCCCGACGCGATCATCGCCAACGGCGCCGGGAACTATGCGGCCTTCATCCATCGCTATTACCGCTTCCGCCGCTGGGGCACGCAGCTGGCGCCGACCTCCGGCTCGATGGGCTACGGTCTGCCCGCCGCCATCGCCGCCAAGCTGCAGCACCCCGATCGCATCGTGGTCTGTATGGCCGGGGACGGCTGCCTGCAGATGACGGTGAACGAGCTTTCCACCGCCGCCCAGCATGGCGCGGCCGTCATCGTCATCGTGGCGAATAACGGCCATTACGGCACGATCCGCATGCATCAGGAACGCAGCTATCCCGGCCGCGTCTCGGGCACGGCGCTGGCCAATCCCGATTTCGCGGCACTGGCCCGCGCCTATGGCGGCCACGGCGAGCGGGTCGAGCGGCAGGAGGATTTCGCCGATGCCTTCGCCCGCGCGCAGGCCGCCGGAACGCTGGCGGTGCTGGAGCTGATGCTCGACCCCGAGGCGCTGAGCGCCGGCGCCACGCTCTCCGAGACCCGCGCGGCGGGCGAAGCGGCGCTGCGCCGGGCCTGACGGGGAAAGCGGGCGGCCAAGCCGGCCGGGGGCCGAGGGGCGGCGGGCAGGTCGCGGCCCGGATCGGCTGCGCGCAGGCGGGGCTGGTCCTTCGGGGCGCCCTTCGGCCCGGACGATGCTCGGGGGAACGGCGCTTTCCCCGGGAAGGGCCGGCCCTAGAACCCGCCGATCCAGACCAGCGCGGCGGCCAGCGTCGCGGCTACCGGCACCGTGATCAGCCAGGCCCCGAGGATCATCCGCATGTAGGAGCGGCGCACCAGATGCCGCCGCCGGCGTTCCTCGGCCGGCAGGGGGGCATGGCCGGCCGCCAGTCGCCGGTCGCGCCATTCGCGATAGAAGCCGATCCCGAAGACGCCGCCCACCGCGACATGGGTGGTCGAGACCGGCAGGCCGAGCAGCGAGGCCCCCAGCACCGTCGCCGCCGTCGCCAGCGACACGCAAAGCGCGCGCGAGGCGTTCAGCCGGGTGATGCGGCTGCCGACCATATGCACCAGCCGCCGCCCGAACAGCAGCACCCCCAGCGCGATGCCAAGCCCGCCCAGCAGCAGCACCAGCCGCCCGCGCAAGGCGTTGTCCCCGCCCGCCGACATGCTGTCGAGGATGATGGTGAGCGGCGCCGCCACGTTCGAGGTGTCGTTCGCGCCATGGGCAAAGCCCATCACCAGCGCCGCGGCGACCAGCGGCACCGCCAGAAGCTGCTTCATCGCCAGCCGTCCGCCGCCTCCGCCCCGCGACAGCCGGTCGATGCGCCGCCGCGTATAGACCCAGCCCAGCGTGCCGCAGGCCAGCACCAGCACCGCGTTCGCCGCCAGCCCCGAACCCTGCCAGGCCAGCTCGACCACGCCGGCCAGCATGGCCGAGGCCAGCCCGACGATCACCGGCATCCAGATGCGGGCGGCGGCGACGCGGTCCGCGCGGTCCAGGACCAGGCCGCGCAGCAGCGCCATCAGCCCCGCCGCCGCCAGGCCCGAGACCAGCGGCGACACGATCCAGCCGAAGGCGATCATCGCCATGGCCGGCCAGTTCACCGCCCCCAGGCCAAAGCTCGCCATGCCCGCCCCGGCGATGGCGCCGACCACGGAATGGGTGGTGCTGACCGGCGCGCCAAGCCAGGTGGCCAGGCTGATCCAGCTGCCCGCCGCCAGCAGCGCCGCCAGCATCATCCGCGCCGTCGCCTCGCCCGCGCCCAGCGTGCTGCCGACCAGACCCTCGGTCAGGGTGGCGGTGACGGCGCTGCCGGCGATGACCGCGCCCAGCACCTCCATCGCCGCGACCGAGAGCAGGCCGGCGGTCATGCCGATGGCGCCCGCCCCTACCGCCGGCCCCAGCGCGTTCGCCACGTCGTTGCCGCCGATCGACAGCGCCAGATAGGCAGCGACGGCCATGCCGGCCGCCAGGATGCCGATCGCCGGCTGGCCGGCGAAGAAGCCGGTGCCGACATAGCTGGCGGCGGCGATGAAGATCAGCGCCAGCCCCAGCCGCAGCAGGGGCCGCGCCGAATGCAGCACCGCCCGCTCGGTATTGGTGACGCGGCTCAGGTCCTTGTCGAGCGTGCGGTATTCGCGGGGTTCGCGCCTCATTCCGGGGGGGACCGGCGCTTGGCCGCGGGCAGGCCGCGCAGCAGCTGCTTCAGCCCGGTCTCGGCCACCATGCGGGCGGCATCCTCGGGCGTGAACCAGCGGCGCTTGCGCTCATGCGCCTCGGGGAAATCCCGTTCCAGCCCGTCGACGTAAAGCGGAAAGACCCGCACCTCGACCGGGATGGCGAAGCCGCGATCCTGATCCTTGTCATAGTGATAGCGGCCGATCTCGGCCTCGCCGACGCGGCCGCGGACGCCGGCTTCCTCCCATGCCTCCTGCCGGGCGGCATCGGCCAGGCTGCGGCCGGGCATGGGCCAGCCCTTGGGCACGATCCAGCGCCCGGTGCCGCGGCTGGTCACCAGCAGCACGTCGCCGGTCGCCTCGTTCAGGCACAGCGCCGCGACCTGCATGTCGGGCGGGCGCCGGCCGATCAGCCGCGCCAGCCTTTCGCGGAACTCGACGATCATGCCGGATCCTCCGCGTCGCGGATGCGGCCCCGCGCCGCCTTGACCTCGCCGCGCTGGGTCTTGGCGGCCAGCCGGCGGCGCTGGCTGCCCAGCGTCGGACGGGTCGGGATGCGCTTGCGCGGCGCGACCAGCGCCTGGCGGATCAGCTCGGCCAGCCGCTCGCGCGCCAGCTCGCGGTTGCGGGCCTGGCTGCGGGTTTCCTCGGCCCGGATCAGCACCGCGCCGTCCTGGGTCCAGCGCCGCCCGGCCAGCCGCTTCAGCCGCGCCTTGACCGGCGGAGCCAGGTGCGGCGAACGCTCGGCCTCGAAGCGCAGCTCCACGGCGGTCTCGACCTTGTTCACGTTCTGCCCGCCCGGCCCCTGCGAGCGGGTGAACTGTTCGGACAGCTCCCATTCCTGGATGGTGATCTGGTCGTTGATGCGCAGCATGATGCGAATATGTCGCAAATCCCGGTTAAGAAAAGGTCAAGCGAATCACGAAACGCGCAAATTGCGTCAGTGAAGCCGTATTGCCGCAGTCGCCGAGGCGCCATCCGCATCCACCACCGTCAATTCGGCAAAGCCCGGGCCGGGATGCGGCAGGCTGGCCATGGGTTGCGGCTGGGCGATGGCGGCGGGCGCGCCGTTCAGAAGGAAGGTCCAGGGCCCGCGCCCGCCCCGCGCCTTGGCGGTCAGCGGCCCCTGCGCCTCGATCTCGGCCCCGTCCGGCGGATAGGTCAGGCGCAGCGCATCGGGGCTGGCGGGGCGGGCCGCCATGGCGCTGGCCGCGCCCGGCGGGGCAAAGCGGCGCAGGGGCAGGGGCAGGGCGCTGTTCGGCAGGGTCAGCGTCTGCGGCGGAGGCGGCGGCAGCGCCACCGCGGGCAGGGCGTCGAACAGGTCGAACAGCACCGGCGCCGCCAGCTCGCCGCCGAAGGCGCCGGGCACCGGCGTGCCGTCCGGCCGGCCCAGCCAGACCGCGCCGACCCGCGCGCCGTCGAATCCCACCGCCAGCGCGTCGCGATGCCCGTAGGAGGTGCCGGTCTTATAGGCCATCGGCCGCAACCGCGCGCCATGCGGGGCGGGGTTCTGGCTCAGGATATGGCCGACCTGCCAGGCCGCGACCGGGCCGAACATCGGTGCGGCCCGCTCTTCGCCCCCGCCCGGCAGGGCCGAAAGCGTGACGGCCCGCCCGCCCCGGGCCAGCGCGGCATAGCCCTCGGCCAGCCCCTCCAGCGTGACGCCGGCGCCGCCCAGCACGATGGCCAGCCCCGGGGCCTCGCCCGGCAGGCGCAGATCGACCCCGCCCCGGCGCAGCGCCTGGGCGATGCGGTTCGGCCCCACCGCCTCGGCCAGCTTCACCACCGGGATGTTCAGCGACCAGATCAGCGCGTTCCTCAGGCTGACGGTGCCGCGGAAATGATGGTCGAAATTCTGCGGCTGCCAGCGGCCGAAGGCGGTGGGCCGGTCCTCGATCAGCGTCTCGGGATGCGCCAGCCCGTCGTCGAAGGCGAGGCCATAGACGAAGGGCTTCAGCGTCGAGCCCGGAGAGCGCCAGGCCCTCGCCATGTCCACGAAACCGGCCGAGGCGCCATCCGTCCAGTCCGCCGCGCCGACCTCGGCCAGGATCTCGCCCGTCCGGTGATCGGCCAGCACCACGGCCGCCGAGAGCCGCCGCCCGGCGCTGCGCACGGCGCGCGAGGCCAGCTCCTCGGCCCGGCGCTGCAGGCGCGCGTCGATGGTGGTCTCGATCCGCGCCGCGCCGGGATTTTCCCGCACCAGCCGCGCCGCCAGCAGCGGCGCCAGCGCCGGAAAGGCGCGGCGCATCCGCGGCACCGGCTCCTCCATCGCCGCCCGCGCGTCGGCATCGGAGATCAGCCCGGCCCGCGCCGCCCGCCCCAGAACCCGGTCCCGCGCCGTCTTGGCGGCCAGCGGGAAACGGTCCGGCCGCCGGGTCTCGGGCGATTGCGGCAGCGCCACCAGCAGCGCCGCCTGCGCGGGGGAGAGCCGCCGCGGCTCCTTGCCGAACCATTGCAGGCTGGCGGCGCGGACCCCTTCGACATTGGCGCCATAGGGGGCAAGGCGCAGGTAAAGCTCCAGGATCCCGCGTTTCTCCAACCGCCGCTCCAGCGCCAGCGCCAGCCGCATCTGCCGCGCCTTGCCGGCCCATTGCCCGGTCGGCCCCTCCTCGATCAGCCGCGCCACCTGCATGGTCAGGGTCGAGCCGCCCGAGACCACCCGCCCATGCCGCGCCGCCTGCCAGCCGGCGCGCAAGAGCGCCCGCGCATCGATCCCGGCATGGCGCTGGAACCGCCGATCCTCCCAGATCATCAGCATGTCGAGAAACAGCGGATCGACCGGCCCCGCATCCAGCCGCCAGCGCCCGTCCGCGACCTGGAACGCCCGCAGCAGCGTGCCGTCCCGCGCCGCGACCTCGACCCCGACCGCCACCTCCAGCCGGGGCAGGGCGGTGGCATCGACCCAGGCGTCGAAGCGATCCCGCGCCCCGGCCCCGATGCCCAGGACCAGGACGGCAGCCATCAGCGACAGGGCGAAGCGGCGCGATCTCATGCCCCATCAATACGCCAGACGCGGCCGGGAAAGAACTCGCCTTCTTCGCTCTCCAAATGTTCATGCGACCGTGCCGCTGCCCGGATGTCGCCGCCTTTCACCGTTTCCCAAATACTCACGCGGCGGCGCAACCCGCGGCTACTTCGCCTCCTCCTCGCCGAAGAGCCCCTTCAGGCCCCGCGCGATCAGATTGCCGACCCGGGGCCGGGGCTGGTGCAGGAAGGGCAGCGGCCGGCAGACCTCCATCGCCGCGATGCCGACGCGGGCGGTCAGGGCGCCGTTCACCACCCCCTCGCCGAAGCGTTTCGAGACCTTGGCGAGCAGGCCGCCGCCGGCCACGGTATGGATCAGGTCGTCGCCGGCGGCGACGGCGCCGGTGGCGATCAGATGCGTCATCACCGTGCGCGCCAGCCGCCAGCCGCCGACGGCGCCGGCGCGGCCGCCATAGATCTCGGCCATGCGGCGGATCATGCGCAGGTTCGCCGCCAGCGCCGCGATCACGTCGGCCAGCGCCAGCGGGATCAGCGCGGTGGCGGCGGCGACGGTGCGGGCGGCGGCCTCGATCTCGCGCCGGGCCTCAAGGTCCAGGGCCGCCAGCAACTCGGTCTCGGCCAGGGCGATCAGCGTTTCGGCATCATAGGCGTCGGGCTTGCGCTCGCGCAGCCGGGTCAGGCCCCATTCCAGCTCCGGCCGGGCGCGATACAGGCCCTCCATCCGCGCCACCACATGCTGCGCGGCCTTCAGGTCGCCCGAGGCCAGCGCCGCCCCCGCCTCGCGGTTGATGCCGTCGATGGCGGCAAAGCGCGACCAGGCGCGGTATTCGCGAAACGCCATCCCCAGCGCCGCGAGGCAGAACAGCACCATCAGCGCGATGCCGATCCAGCCCAGCAGCGGATAGCTGTTCAACAGGCCGGTCAGGTAGCGCAGCGCCGCCACGGACAGCAGAAAGGTGAACAGCGCCACCCCGGTATTGATGAAGAAGCGCGTCAGCCGCGACGGCCCGCGCCCGACCAGCCGCGCCACCAGCTGCATGGTGCGCGGCTGCGGCAAGGGCGGCGCCAGCCCGTCGTCGATCATCGGCGCATCGGCGGGCGAGGGCGCGGGTTCGCCCTCGCGCCACTCGGCCCGCGGCGCCTTGCGGTCGCGCTGGTCGGGGCGGGTCGGAGCCACGGCCAGGGGACCGGGCCGCTCCGGTCCGGCACCAGGACTCGGGGCGGCGCCCGTCGCCTGCGCGGGGCTGGCGGCCGCGGCCTGTTCGCCCTGCGCCTCGCCCATCTCCTTCAGCACCGGCCCGCGCCGTTTCGGAGGTTCAGCCATGGCGCTCTCCTATAGCCTGTCGCCGATCAGGAACTCGGCCGCGCGGTCCAGCCGGATATGCGGCGGCCCGTCGCCCGGCCGCAGCGTGCCGGGGGCCGGGGCGAAATCCATGATCGCGTAATCGCCCTCCAGCCAGCGGGTCGCGCCCTGGCTTGCCGGCACCAAGAGCTCGGCCGGATTGGCGGGCAACTCACCCGGATAGAAGGCCGCCTGCCGCCCGTCCATCAGCGTGCCGCGCACCGCGGGCAGCTCCTCGCCTGCCTCTCGGATCATCTCTTCGGTGGTGGTGCGCAGCGAGGCGATGGACATGGCCTCGGTCCGCGCGCCCGAGAAATCGGCGCGGTCGCGGGCCTCGCGCAGCATGGCGGCGGTGATCGCGGTCAGGCGCGGATGCTGGATGTGGTGCAGGTGATCGGCCTTGGTCGCGGCGAACAGGATCCGCCCCACCCGGCGCGAGCCCAGCAGCTGCGCCAGCCAGCCGGCGCGGCCGGGGCGGAAGGCGGTCAGGATGTCGGCCATGGCGCGGCGCATGTCCTCGACCGCCTGCGGCCCGGCATGGATGGCGCCCAGCACGTCCATCAGCACCACCTGCCGGTCGATGCGGGCGAAATGGTCGCGGAAGAACGGCTTCACCACCCGCGCCTTGTAGGCGCCGAAACGGCGCGCGAACTCACGACCCAGAGGCGTCGCCCGCATCTCGTGCGGCAGCGGCGTGAAGGTCAGCGCCGGCGAGCCGTCCAACTCCCCCGGCATCAGGAAACGGCCGGGCGTGCAGTCCGACCAGCCCGCCTCGCGCGCCAGGTGCAGGTGCCTCGTATAGGACGCGGCCAGCGCCTGCGCCGCCGTCTCGTCAAAGCGGGCCGGGTCGGTGGCGGCCAGCGCGGCGCGGAAATCCTCGGCCCCCGGACGGCCGGCCATACGGTCCAGCACCTCCTGCGACCATTGGTCGAAATCCTTCTCCATCAGCCGCAGGTCCAAGAGCCACTCGCCCGGATAGTCCACGATGTCCAGATGCAGCACCTGCTGGCCGCGCCAGCCGGCGATCAGCCCGCGCGGCTGGATGCGCAGCGACAGGCGCAGCTGGCTGACATGGCGGGTGCCCTCGGGCCAATGCGGGTCGGGGCCGGTCATCGCCGCCAGATGCCGCTCGTAATCGAAGCGCGGCACGGTGTCGTCGGGCTGCGGCTGCAACCACGCCGCCTTCAGCGAACCGTCGGCCGCGGCCCGCAGCGCCGCCATGCGGCCGCGGTCCAGCAGATTCGCCACCAGAGAGGTGATGAACACGGTCTTGCCGGCCCGCGACAGCCCCGTCACCCCCAGCCGGATCACCGGGTCCGAGATGCCCAGGCCCTGCATCAGATCGTCGGCGATACCCATTCCGTCCCTCGCTTTGGCCGGGTCAAGATAGGCAGGCCGGCGGCGGATGTGTAGGGGCACCTCTTTTCGCCCCGACGGCGCTTTGCCATAAGGCGGCATGGATCTGCCCATCGACGCCGTATTGCCCGACCTGACCGCCGCGCTGGCCGCGCATGGCCGCGCCGTGCTGATGGCGCCGCCGGGGGCGGGCAAGACCACCCGCGTGCCCTTGGCGCTGCTGCCCGCCATCCCCGGCCGTATCGTCATGCTGGAGCCGCGCCGCCTCGCCGCCCGCGCCGCGGCCGAGCGCAAGGCCGAGACGCTGGGCGAGCCGCTGGGCCGCACCGTCGGCTATCGCATCCGCGGCGAGGCGGTGCCGGGCGCCCGCATCGAGGTGGTGACCGAGGGCATCCTGACCCGGATGATCCAGTCCGACCCCGAGCTTTCGGGTGTCGGCTGCGTGATCTTCGACGAATTCCACGAGCGCAGCCTGAACGCCGACTTGGGCTTGGCCCTGACATGGGAGGCGCGGCAGGCGCTGCGGCCCGACCTGGCGCTGCTGGTGATGTCGGCGACGCTGGATGCCGAGCCGGTCGCGGCGCTGATGGAGGGCGCGCCGGTCATCCGCTCGGAAGGCCGGGCCTTTCCGGTCGAGACGCGCTGGCTGGACCGCCCCTTGCCTGCGGGCGCCCGGCTGGTCCCCGAGGCGGCGCGGCTGATTGCCCAGGCCGAGGCGGCGACGCGCGACACCGGCGGCACCATCCTGGCCTTCCTGCCGGGCGAGGGCGAGATCCGCCGCGTCCAGGCCATGCTGGACGTCGATGCCGAGGTGCTGCCGCTTTACGGCGCCATGGATTTCAAGGCGCAGCGCGCCGCCCTGCAACCCCCGGGCGGGCGGCGGCGGATCGTGCTGGCGACCGCGATCGCGGAAACCTCGCTGACCATTCCCGACGTGAAGGTGGTGGTCGATGCCGGCCGGGCCCGGCGGGCGCGCTTCGATCCCGGCTCGGGCATGTCGCGGCTGGTGACCGAGCGCGTCAGCCGCGCCGAGGCCGAGCAGCGCCGGGGCCGTGCCGGCCGCGTCGCGCCGGGCATCTGCTATCGCATGTGGGCGCGGGCCGAGGAAGGTGCGCTGCCCGCCTTCGCCCCGCCCGAGATCGCCGTGGCCGACCTGGCCGGGCTGGCGCTGGAACTGGCGATCTGGGGCTCGGACGGGCGCGACCTCGCCTTCCTGACCCCGCCGCCCGAAGCGGCGCTCTCCGAGGCGCGGGCGCTTCTGCGCGACCTCGGCGCGCTGGACGGCAGCAATCGCATCACCCCGCATGGCCGGCGTCTGGCGCCGCTGCCGCTGCATCCGCGGCTGGCGCATATGCTGGTCACGGCCGGGCGCGAGGCCGCCGACCTCGCCGCGCTGATGGCCGAGCGCGACCCGCTGACCGGTGCCCCCGCCGACCTGGCCCTGCGGCTGGCGGCGATCCGCGACCTGCGCGCCTATCAGGACCGCCACCCCTGGCCGGTCAATCCCGGCATGCTGCACCGCATCCGCGACGAGGCGAAGCGCCTGCGCCGCATGGCGGGCGAGGGCGCGGGCCTCTCGCCCGGCGCCATGGCGGCGCTGGCCTATCCCGACCGCATCGGCCTGCGCCGCAAGGGCGGGCAGCCGCGTTATGTGCTGTCGGGCGGCAAGGGCGCCATCCTGCCCGAGGGCGACGCGCTGGCCGCCGAGCGGCTGATCGTGGCCACCGACCTCGATGGCGATACGCGCGAGGCCCGCATCCGCATGGCGGTGGCGGTGCGTGAGGACGAGATCCGCGCCCTGTTCCCCGACCGCATCGAGACCGCCGAGCTGGTGGAATGGTCCCGCCGCGACAACCGCGTCATCGCGCGGCGGCAGGAACGCCTCGGGGCGCTGGTTCTGGCCGACCGGGCGCTGGACGATCCCGACCCGCAGGCGCTGGCCCGCGCCGCCTTCGAGGGGCTGCGGGCCAACGGGCTGACCTGGAGCCCCGGCGCCGCGCGGCTGCGGGCGCGGATCGCGCTGATCCCGGAACTGGGCCCGGTCGATGACGACAGCCTGCTGGCCGATCCCGACTGGCTGCTGCCCTGGCTCGGCAAGGCCCGGACTCTGGCCGACCTGCGCGGGCTGGAGCTGGCCGAGGCGCTGAAGGCGCGCATCGGCTGGGACGGCCAGCGCCGGCTGGATCAGGCGGCGCCGGCGCATTTCGTCACGCCGCTGGGCCGCAGGGTGCCCATCGACTACGACCACGAGACACCCTCGGTCGAGCTGAAGCTGCAGGAACTGTTCGGCCTGTCGCGCCATCCGGTGGTCGGCAACCGGCCCCTGCGCATCACCATGCTGTCGCCCGGCGGCAAGCCCGTCGCTGTGACCACAGACCTGCCCGGCTTCTGGGCCGGGGGCTACGCCGATGTCAGGAAGGACATGCGCGGCCGCTATCCGCGCCATCCCTGGCCGGAAAACCCGGCTGAGGCCGACCCGACCACCCGCGCCAAGCCGCGCGGCACCTGACCATTTCACCGTTTCCCAAATACTCCGGCAACCGCGCAACCTAGGCCGTCCGCAACCCCCTCAACCGGAAGGCCAGCACGATCATCGCCACGCCGATCAGCAGCGCGAAGAGGCCGATCAGCCAGGCGATGCCCAAGAGCCCTGCGGCCGGCACCAGCGCCATCAGCACGCCCCAGACGACCAGCAGCAAGCCGCTGAGCCCCAGCGCCCATTCGCCCTCGATCTCGTCCCGCAGCCGGATGGCGGCGATGATGCGGAAGACGCCGGCGACCACGCCCCAGGCGGCCATCCAGAGGATGAAGGCCAGCGCCGTCGCCTCGGGCCAGAACAGCGCCATCAGGCCGATGAGGATCGACAGGACGCCGTCCAGCGCCCAGGCCCACCAGCGGTCATCCGCTGCCTTGCGCCGGAAGGCCGTGACGATCGCCATCGCCCCGTCGAAGATCGCATAGGCGCCAAAGACCAGCAGCAGTGCATAGACGGTCAGCCCCGGCCAGATCAGCGCCATCAGGCCGAACAGGATCGCCGCGATGCCGCGCAGCAGCGGCACCCACCAGTGAGCGGCCATCACCCGGATCAGGTTTTCCATGATAGTCGTCCCCCTTTTTCAGGCCCATTTCGGGATCGCCGGATCGAAAAGCCTCGCACCCGGCCTGACAGGGAAAGGTTAACATGGGGTTGCGCGGAACGGCCCGCGCGGGGCTCAACAACCGAAAGTTGTGGCGGATTTGCTACAATGCCGTCAGTCCAGCCGCTCGGGCAGGCTCATGCCGCGCAGGATCTCGGCCGCCGGCATCGGGCGCTTGCCTTCGCGCTGCGCCTCCAGCACCTCGATGGCGCCCTCGCCGCAGGCGATGGTGAAGCCCGACAGCACGCGGCCCGGCGCGCCAGAACCGGCGGCAAGGCGCGAACGCAGCAGTTTCACCCGCTCGCCCCCGATCAGGCACCAGGCGCCGGGAAAGGGCGAGAGGCCGCGGATCTGCCGGTCCACCTGCGCCGCCGGCCGGGTCCAGTCGATCCGCGCCTCGGCCTTGTCGATCTTTTGCGCATAGGTCACGCCTTCGGCCGGCTGCGGCCGGGCGGGCAAGGGCAGGCGGTGCAGCGTCTCGACGATCAGCGCGGCGCCCATCTCGGCCAGCCGGTCGTGCAGGTCGGCGGTGGTGTCCCCGGGGCCGATGGCCGTGCGCGCCTCGGCCAGCACCGGGCCGGTATCCAGCCCCGCCTCCATCTGCATGATGGCGACGCCGGTTTCCGCGTCGCCGGCCATGATCGCCCGATGGATCGGCGCCGCCCCCCGCCAGCGCGGCAGAAGCGAGGCGTGGATGTTCAGGCAGCCCAGCCGCGGCGCCTCCAGCACCGGCGGCGGCAGGATCAGCCCGTAGGCCACCACCACCGCCACATCGGCGGCGAGCGCGGCGAAATCCGCCTGGTCCTGCGGCGCTTTCAGCCGCTCGGGCGTGCGGACCGGCAGGCCCAGTTCCTCGGCGGCGCGATGCACGGGCGAGGGGCGGGGCTTCTGTCCGCGCCCCGCCGCGCGGGGCGGCTGGGAATAGACCGCGACGACCTGGTGCCGCGCGGCGATGGCCCGCAGCGCCGGGACCGAGAAATCGGGTGTGCCCATGAAGACGACGCGCATCTCTGCCCTCCTTGTGTCGGGACCTCATATCCCGGGCGCCGGCGCGGCAAAACCCTGCATGAAGGCGCGGATGTCGCGGGTGGCCTGCGCCCGCGCCCGCGCGTCGAATTCCAGCGGCGAGAGCGACGAGCGTTCGCGCTGGTCGAAGCCGTGATTGATGCCGGGATAGGTGATGACGGCCAGATGCGCGCCCCGGGCGACCAGATCCTCGCCCATGCGGCGGCAATCGGCGGAATCGGTGATCGAATCCAGCTCGGCCAGCAGCATCAGCCCCCGCACATGGCCGGGCCAGGGCCCCTTTGCGGCGCCGTTCAAGAGGCCGCAATAGGGGTAAAGCAGCACCACCGGGCCAAGCTGCGCGGCCAGGCTGTCGCGCGGGATGGGCCATGCGGTCAGGCCGGGCGGCGGCTCGTCCTCGCCGATTGCGCGCAGCAGTTCCATCGCCGTCCAGCCGCCATGCGAGGCGCCGAGCAGCGCCACATCCGAGGCGTCGATATCCGGCATCCGCCGCAGCGCCGCCAGCGCCACGGCCAGGTCTCCGGCGCGTTCGGCCCCCGGCAGCACCTGCCCGGCGCAGAGCGCGCGCCAGGCCTGCGCCTTGTCCAGCAGCCGCGGCGCATGGCTGTCGAGGATCAGCGCCGCCCGGCCCATGGCCACGAATTGGCGCGCCCAATAATCCATGTTGTCATGCACCCCGTCGCAGCCCGACAGCAGCACCGCGGCGGGGTGCGGGCCGGGACCCTCGGGCCGCAGGATGCGCCAATGCGGCTCAAGCCGGGCCAGCCGCTCGGCCGGGGTCTCGGTCGCGGGCTGCCAGCCGGCATAGTTGCGCGCCGTGTTCAGCCCCAGCGCCAGCGCCACCAGCCCCAGCATCGCCAGCGCGAGGATCAGCCGTTTGCGCATCCGAGCCTTCCGTCCCGGCCGCAGATCGCCTTGAGCCTTTCGGTATCGGCTGCCGACCAGCCCTCGGGCGCGGTGACGGCGATCCAGCCGTCGATATAGTCGCGGGCGTGATAGGTATGGCCGAAGCCCGGCGGCGCCGAGGTCGAGACCAGCATGTCCACCGCCAGCTGCAGCTGCGTCACCACCGGGGTGAAGCGCAGCCGGGGCGAGATATCGGGCGCCGGCGCCTCGCGCATCCATTCCGGCGCCCGCCACAGCGAGGCCGGATCGTAGAACACGATCGGATCGCTGGCATATTGCAGAAACAGGATGCGCAGCCGCCCCCAGGGCCGGCCCGAACGGTCGGGCGGCGCGTATTGGCTGGCATAGCGGATCACCTCGCCCTCATCCATCTCGGGCAGGACGAAGCGGCTGCCGGGCTGGCGCGCGCCGTTGGCCTGCCGCCACAGCGTCGAGGGGAAGGGCGGCCCGACCCAGAAGGCGCCGGCGACCGGCTCGTTCATCATCTGGAACGGGTTGAAGGCATACATGGACGACCAGGCGCCCAGCGAGATGCCGTGCAGATACAGGCGCGGCCGGCGGTCCGCCGGCAGGTGGCGCCAATGTTCATAGACCGCGCGCATCAATGCCGTGGTCTGGTCGAGCCCGGCCTCGGTCTCGAAGATCAGGGCCAGCGGGCTTTGCATATAGGAATATTGCACCGCCACCGTCGCCACGTCGCCGCCATGCATGTATTCCAGCGCGTCATAGCTGGCCGGGTCCATCCAGCCGGTGCCCGTGGGGCTGGCCAGAACCAGCACCTTGCGGTCGAAGGCGCCCACGCGCAGCATCTCGTCCAGCGCCGCCTTGGCGCGCACCTCCGGGTCCTTGTCCTGCGCCAGGCCGACATAGATGCGCAGCGGCTCTTTCGCCGGCCGGCCGGTGAAGCCCGAGATGGCGCGGGCGCGCGGCCCGCCCAGCACGAAGTCGCGCCCCGGCTTGCCCATCAGCTCCCAGTCGATGCCGGAGGCGACCGAGCCGGCCTGCCACGGCTCGGCGGGCGGAGGGACATTCGGGTCGGTCAGGTGCTGGGCCGCGGCATAGGAACTGTCGGCGATGCGCATCGCCCCGTTCACCACCCCGTCGCGGGTCAGCGTCACCACGATCAGCGCCGCCAGCAGCAGGCCCAGCACATTGGCGCTGCGCACCGGGATATAGCGCGCCAGCCGCAGCCGCAGCAGGTCGAACAGCGCCTGGATCGCCTTGCCGATCACGAACAGCGCCAGGAACACCGCCAGGGCCAGGGCCAGCATCTTGGCGGTGTTGTTCACCTCCAGGTCCGGCATGCCCATGCGGGCGCGGATGCTGTTCTGCCATTCTCCCGACAGGATCACCCCGCGGCCCAGCAGCACCAGCACCGGCACGGCCAGCACCGCATGGGCGATGCGCGCCGGCCGGCCCTTCAGCACCGGCAGCTCCAGCGCCCGCCACAGCGCCAGCAGGAACTGGGTCATCACATAGCCCGCCGCCATCGAGACCCCGGCCAGCACGCCCTGCATCAGCCAGTCCCGCGGGATCAGCGAGGGCGTGAGCGAGGCGGCAAAGAACAGCAGGCCGGCAAGAAGGGGCAGCACGGAAAACATCACTGGCCTGACCGTCTCTCGGGCTTGGCCCGCCGGGGGCGGCGGGCGGGTTTCGGGAACGGGACTTCGGGCGCGGGACGCGGGGATTTCGCGAAGGCGCCGTGCCGCCGCCCGTTCGGGCCGAGGTTAAGCGGCTGCCGCGGCAAAGAAAAGGCCGCGCAGCAGCCCGTCGCAGCGTCATCGGCGCGAACCCGGCGCCGGCCCGCCAGCGGCGGCCTGCGGCGGCGGGCGGGCGGGAGCGGCATTGCCCGCCCGTTCGGCGGATGCCCGGACCACGCGCGGGGAGCAGGCTTTCCGGGCCGCGGGCCCGGTGGGGCCGGGCTAGAACGCCTTGAAGGTGATCGTGGTCAGCGTCCGCACGATATGCGGGATGTCGAACAGCTTTTCGGACAGGTAATGCCCGACATCCTGATCCTCGGGGACGTAGATCTTGGCCAGCAGGTCGTAATCGCCCGAGGTCGAGTAAAGCTCGCTGACGATCTCGCGATCGTAGATCGCATCGGCGACCTCGTAGGTCTTGCCGGGCGAGCAGCGGAACTGGACGAAAACCGGGCGCATGGCGAACCTCTCGATCTCTGGCGCGGCCAGACTAGACCGGGCGCGCGGCGCGGGTCCAGTCCCCGCGCGCCAGCCCGCGCCAGAAGCGGCGCATCAGCAGCACGGCGGCAAAGGTCAGCCCGGCGACCAGGCCCAGCCACAGGCCGGCCGGGCCGATCCCGGCCACGAAGGCCAGCCCGTAGGCCACCGGGATGCCGATCAGCCAATAGCTGATGGCCGCGATCACCATGGGCACGCGCGTGTCCTGCACCCCGCGCAGCAGCCCGAGACCGATCACCTGCATCGCATCCATCAGCTGGAACAGCCCGGCATAGAACAGCAGCCCGGCGGCCAGTTCGATGATCGCCGGGGTCTCGGGATGGGCCGCGTCCAGATAGAGCCCGACCAGCTGGCGCGGGAACAGCTCGAAGGCCGCCATGGCCAGCAGCGCGATCACCACCGAGACCGCCGTCACCGTCACGCCCGCGTCGCGCATCCAGAGGGCGTCGCCCCGGCCCTTGGCCTGGCCGACCCGCACCGTGGCGGCGTTCGACATGCCCAGATGCAGCATGAAGGTCAGCGAGGCCAGTTGCAGGGCGATGCCATGCGCGGCAAGCTCGCGCGTGCCGATCCAGCCCATCATCACGTTCGAGCCGACGAACAGCCCGCCCTCGGCCACCATGGTCAGGCCGATGGGCAGGCCCAGCAGGAACACGGCCCGGATCGCGGCCCGGTCCGGGCGCCAGAACCGCTGGAAGAGGTGATACTTGCGCGCCACCGGCAGCCAGGCCGCATAGGCGGCGATCGCCAGCAGCCCGGCATATTGCACGGCCACGGCGGCGATGGCCGCGCCGCGCACCCCCAGCTCCGGCGCGCCCAGATTGCCGAAGATCAGCACCCAGTTCAGCACGATCACCAGCGGCAGCCCGGCCAGCGTGATCCACAGCACCACCTGCGTGCGCTCCATCGCCGCGAGATAGCTGTTCAGCGTCAGCTGGCACAGCACCGCGATCAGCCCGACGCCCTCGATGCGCAGATAGTCCTGGGCCAGCAGGGCCACCTCGGGCGCCTGGCCGACGGCCAGCAGGATCGGTTCGGAATACCACATCGCCGGCAGCACCAGCACGCCGTAGAGAATCGACAGCCACAGCGCCATGCGCGCCGCGCGGCGCACCTCGACCTCGTCCTTGCGCGCGATGGCGGCGGCGATCACCCCCATGACGCCGATGCCGAAACCCATGCCCAGGAAGAACAGGATGTTGAAGAAGGACACGGCGATGACCAGCGCCGCCAGTTCCGTCACCCCATACCAGCCCATCATCACCGTATCGGCGACATGGATGGCCATGCGGGCCAGATGGCTGCCGACGAGCGGCAGTCCAAGCGCGAGGGTCGCGCCGAGATGGGGGGCGTAGCGGCTGAACGTCATGCGCCCTGCCTTATCCTTGGGCAGGGCCTGCGGCAAGCCGTCACGCCGGGGCAGGTTTCAGGGCCGGATCTCGACCTCGGTGCCGATGCGGGCATGGGCGAAGATTTCCTCGATCTCGGCATTGTCGACGGCGATGCAGCCGGCGGTCCAGTCGCCCTTGACGCGAAAGCCGTCGGGGATCTGGTTCGGCTGGCCGTGGATCATGATGTCGCCGCCCGGGCTGACGCCCAGCCGGCGCGCCGCCTCGCGGTGGCGGGCCTGCGGATAGTCGATGCCCAGCGACAGGTGATAGGCGCTTTGCCGGTTCAGCCGGTCGATGCGGAAGATGCCCTCGGGCGTGCGGCCGTCGCCCTCGCGGCTCTTGTCGCCCTCGGGCGCGAAACCCAAGGCGATGCGGAAGGTCCGGGGTGGGCCGCTTTCCTGCCAGACGGTCATGCGCCGGGCGGATTTCTCGACCAGGATGCGCCGGACGGGCGAGGCGATGGGTGCCTCCGGCATTGTCGGCGGGCGCTGGAAGACCGGCGGCAGGGTGATGCGCGGCAGCCGGAACTCGGGCAGGCGCAGATCGGGCAAGCCCGGCCAGTGCCAGCCCGCCGCCGGCGGCTGGGGCTGCGGCTGCGGCGCGGGCTGCGGCGCCCAGATCAGCCACAGCCCCCAGAGCACCGCCGCCAGGCACAACGCCGAGAAGATCCCGCCCAGCCGCTTCATTGCAGGTCGCGGAACGCCTCTTGCAGCCGCGCCACGGCCTCGGCCACCCGGGCGCGCGGCGTGGCGAGGTTGAAGCGCAGGAAGTCCTCGCCCCCGGTGCCGAAACTGCCGCCGTGGTTCGCGGCGATGCGGGCGCCCTGCTCGACGCGGCGGGTGAACTCGGCCCGTTCCATGCCGGTGCCCGAGAAATCGACCCAGGCGAGATAGGTTGCCTGCAAGGGCATCGAGCGCAGGCCGGGAATGGCGTTCACGCCGTCGTCGAACAGCCGCCGGTTGCCGTCCAGATAGCCGGTCAGCGCATCGACCCAGGCCGCGCCCTCGGGCGAATAGGCGGCGGCGACCATGCCCGGCCCGAACAGCCCGGGCGAGATGCCCAGGGCCATCAGCCGGGTTTGCAGGCGCTTGCGCAGCCCCTCGTCGCCCACGATCATGTTGCCGATATGGGCGCCGGCGATGTTGAAGGTCTTGGTGGCGGCGGTCAGCGTCACCAGCCGCGGCGCGGCCTCGGGCGCGACGGTCGCCAGCACCGAATGGCGCGGGCTGCCGGGCAGGACCAGGTCGTGGTGGATCTCGTCCGAGACCAGGATCAGGTCATGGGCGGCGCAGAAATCGGCGACCTGACGCAATTCCTCGGCGCTCCAGACCCTGCCGCCGGGATTGTGGGGCGAGCACAGGATCAGCATCCGCTCGCGCCCGGTCAGCAGCTTCTGCCAGCCCTCCCAGTCCATGCGATACTGCCCGTCATGGATGGCCAGCGGGAACTCGGCCACCTCGCGGCCCGACGCGCGGATCACCCGGGCGAAGGCGTGATAGACCGGGGTCATGATGATCACCCGGTCGTCCGGCCGGGTGAAGGCATCGACGCAGACCGCCGTGCCGTTGACCAGCCCGTGCGCCGAGAGGATCCATTCCGGCTGCACTTGCCAGCCGTGGCGCGTCTCCATCCACCAGCGGATCGCCTCGACATAGGCCGGGTTGGCGCCGGGATAGCCATAGACGCCATGCGCCGCCATCGCCTCGACCGCGCGCTGCACCGAGGCCGGCGGGCGGAAATCCATGTCTGCGACCCACATCGCGATCCCGTCCTGGGGCGAGACGCCGTAGATCGCCTGCATGTCGTCCCATTTGGAACAGGCGGTGCCGGTGCGGTCGATGATTTCGTCGAAATCGGGCTGGGCCATGGTTTCCCCTCGTTTTCCGTCGCCGTGCAGCATAGCGGCTTGTTGCGCAAGGCCAAGGCTTGCCCTAGATCACGGTCATGACCTTGCGCAGCATCATCCTCCACCCCGATCCGCGGCTGAAGAAGCCCTGCGAGCCCGTGGCCCGGATCACCCCCGAGATCGAGACCCTGGCCGCCGACATGCTGGCCACCATGTATGACGCGCCGGGCGTGGGCCTGGCCGCGCCGCAGATCGGCGTGCTGTCGCGGCTTTATGTCATGGATTGCGAAAAGGACCCCGAGGCGCCGCGCAACCCCGTCGTCATGGTCAACCCCGAAGTGACCTGGACGTCCGAGGCGCTGAACACCTATGAGGAGGGCTGCCTGTCGATCCCCGACCAATATGCCGACGTGACCCGCCCGGCCCAGGTCCGGGTGCGCTGGCTCGGCCTCGACGGCAAGACGCATGAGCGCGAGTTCGAGGGGCTCTGGGCCACCTGCGCCCAGCACGAGATCGACCACCTCGACGGCAAGCTGTTCATCGACTACCTGAGCCCGATCAAGCGCCAGATGATCACCCGCAAGATGGTCAAGCTGAAGCGCGAGCGGAACCGTGCCTGAGCCCCTGTCGGGCCAGGACGCCGCGCAGGCGTCCGGGGGGCCCGACCCCGCCGCGCTGGCCGCTCGCGGGCGCATCCGCCCGATCCTGCTTCATCCCGACCCGGCGCTGCGCCGCCTCTGCGATCCGGTCGGCCGGCTCGGCTGGGACCAGGTCTCGCAACTGGCCGCCGACCTGCTGGCGACCATGTACGACGCCGGCGGCCGCGGCCTCGCCGCGCCGCAGATCGGCGAAGGCTGGCGCATCTTCGTCATGGATCACGGCTGGAAGGAGGGCGCGCCCTTGCCCCGCGTGGTCATGGACCCCGAGATCGCCCCGCTGGGCGGCGAGGTCGCGACCATGGAGGAAGCCTGCCTCTCGATCCCCGGCCGGCCGATGGCGGTGACGCGGCCGGTCACGATCTCGATGCGTTGCTTCGACATGAGCGGGGCGCTGCAATTGCTGACCCTGAACGGCATCGAGGCCCGCATCGCCCAGCACGAGGCCGACCATCTCGACGGCCGGCTGATCCTCGACGCGCTGGACGGCGGGGAAGAGTTCGCCGCGCGTTAAGCCGGCCTTAGCCATTTCGCGCTAGACCGGGGGCGAAATCGCCGGAGTCGCCGCTTGTCCCTGCTGCCCGAAATCCTCTGCTTTCTCCTCGGCCTGTGGCTCGGCCGGCGGTCGAGGCGCGCCCATGGACGGCGGCACGAACAGCCCCGCGACGAATGGCTGGCCTATGGCCAGGGCACCGGCATCCATGTCCGGCGCGATTCGCGGCGGGCGGACAGTCCGGGGCGGATCTACCTGCACTCGCCTCCTTGACCCGGCAGATCGCATCTCTGCCGGGCTGCCGATTGCGCAGGACGATGCCGGGCCCAGCAGGCGGGGGCCGATCGGGCTTTGCCGGCGGCCGGATGCGGCGAGGCGCTGCGCCGGGCGGCCAGGCCATCGGGACGCGCGCCCTTGCGCGCCGCGCGGGATTGCGGTTTCTGTGGCGGCATGACCCGGTTCCGCTTTGCCCCCATCGCCGCCGCGCTGCCCGCGACGGTCCCCTTCACCGGCCCCGAGACGCTGGAGCGCCGCCGCGGCGCGCCGTTCCGCGCCCGGCTGGGCGCCAATGAGAACGGCTTCGGCCCCTCGCCCAAGGCGGTCGAGGCCATGGCCCGGGCATCGGCCGAGATCTGGAAATACGGCGACCCGGACAGCCACGACCTGCGCCATGCGCTGGCGGCGCGGCACGGGGCGGCACCCGAAAACGTCATGGTGGGAGAGGGGATCGACGGGCTTCTTGGCCTGCTGGTGCGGCTGATGCTGGCGCCGGGCGAGGTGGTGGTGACCTCGGACGGGGCCTATCCGACCTTCAACTACCATGTCGCGGGCTTCGGTGGCCGGCTGGTGAAGGTGCCCTATCGCAAGGATGCCGAGGACCCCGAGGCGCTGGCCGCCGCCGCGCATCGCCATGGCGCCCGGCTGGTCTATCTTGCGAATCCCGACAATCCCATGGGCAGCTGGCATCCCGGTTCCCGGATCGAGGTCATGCTGGACGAGCTGCCCGAAACCGGCCTGCTGGTGCTGGACGAGGCCTATGCCGAATTCGCCCCGGCGGAGGCGATCCCGCGCATCGATCCCGAGGACGCGCGGGTGATCCGCTTCCGCACTTTCTCCAAGGCCTATGCCATGGCGGGCGCGCGGGTGGGCTATGCCATCGGCCCGGCCGAGCTGATCGCCGGCTTCGACCGCATCCGCAACCATTTCGGCATGAACCGCACGGCGCAGATCGGCGCGCTGGCGGCGCTGGAGGATGCGGACTGGCTGGCGCATGTCCGCGCCGAGGTCGCCGCCGCCCGCGACCGCATCGCTGCCATCGCGCAATCGAACGGGCTGACCGCCCTGCCTTCGGCGACGAATTTCGTCGCCCTCGACACGCATCGCGACGGTGCCTTCGCCCGCGCCCTGCTTGAGGCGCTGGCCGGGCAGGGCGTCTTCGTGCGCATGCCGGGCGTCGCGCCGCTGGACCGCTGCATCCGCGTCTCCTGCGCGCCCGAACCGGAACTCGCCGTCCTGGCCGAGGCGCTGCCCCGCGCACTCAAGGCGCTGGCCTGACCGCTTCTTCGTTGTCCAAATACCCATGCGGCCGCGCCGCGGGCGCAGGTCAGTCCAAGGGCAGCGCCGTGGTCGCCTTCAGCTCCTCCATCGACAGAAGCGCGGTGACGTTGTGGATCCGCACCTCCGAGATCAGCGCCTGATAGAAGCGGTCATAGGCCCGCGCGTTGCGCACCCGCACCTTCAGGATATAGTCGATGTCGCCGGCCAGCCGGTGCGCCTCGATCACCTCGGGCCGGGCGCGCACGGCGGCCAGGAAGCGCCGCGCCCAGTCCGGGTCGTGCTCGCTGGTGCGGATCAGCACGAAGAAGCAGGCGTCCAGTCCCAGGGAATCGGGGTCCAGCAAGGCCACCTGGCCGCGGATCACCCCCGCCTCGCGCAGCTTGCGAATCCGGTTCCAGACCGGGGTCTTCGAGGCGCCGACTCGGGCCGCGATGTCGTCCAGCGACAGCGTCGCGTCCTCTTGCAGCAGGGACAGGATTTTGCGGTCCGTGTCGTCCAGCCGGATGGGTGTTTGTCTGTCGTCGCTCATCGTGAAACCTGATCCTTCCTGCCGGGCGGACATGCGAAGATGTTTCTTATTTTCCCGCCCCACTCGTCAATATGGGGGATTTTTTTCTATATATACGCCAGAGAAAACGAAAGGCACAGCCATGTCCAAAGGCTTCACCCCATCCCCCGCGACCCCCGCCGTCATCACCGCGAATGACCTGCGCATGGGCCATTGCGTGTGGATGCGTGACGGCGGCTGGACGGCCGACCCGCGCGAGGCCGAGCTTTTCGAGGACGAGGCCATCGCCGAGCTGGCGCTGCTCGAAGCCGTCGGCCAGTCGGACGTCGTCGTCGGCCCCTATCTGGCCGAGGCCCGCCGCGGTCCCGACGGCCGCCCCGAGCCCACGCATTTCCGCGAGGCGTTCCGCCGCCGCGGGCCCTCCAACTACTTCCATGGCAAGCAAGCCGAATTCGCCCAGTCCGAACTCGAGGCCAGCAATGTTTGATGCGCGTCCCCAGCATAACGAATATCTCCGCCACCGCGCCCAGCAGTTCCGCCAGCAGGTCGAGCGCCGGCTGAACGGCAGCCTGACCGAGGACGAGTTCCGGCCGCTGCGGCTGATGAACGGCGTCTATCTGCAGCTGCACGCCTACATGCTGCGCGTGGCGATTCCCTACGGCACCATCAGCCCCGACCAGATGCGCACCCTGGCGCTGCTGGCCGAGAAATGGGACAAGGGCTACGGCCACTGGACGACGCGGCAGAACATCCAGTTCAACTGGCCGAAGCTGGTCGATATCCCGGACATGCTGGACGCGCTGGCCGATGTCGGGCTGCACGCCATCCAGACCTCGGGCAACACGATCCGCAACGTGACCACCGATGCCTTTGCCGGCGCCGCCGCCGACGAGGTGACGGACCCGCGCCCCTATGCCGAACTGCTGCGGCAATGGTCCACCGACCATGCCGAGTTCCAGTTCCTGCCGCGCAAGTTCAAGATCGCCGTCTCGGGCGGCAAGAAGGACCGCGCCGTGATCGCCGCGCATGACATCGGGCTGCGGCTGGTCAGGAACGACAAGGGCGAGCTGGGCTATCAGGTCTGGATCGGCGGCGGCCTGGGCCGCACGCCGCTGCTGGGCCAGGTGGTGCGCGAATACCTGCCCGAGGCCGATCTGCTGCCCTATGTCGAGGCGATCATCGCCGCCTACAACCTTTCGGGCCGCCGCGACAACAAGTACAAGGCCCGCATCAAGATCACCGTGGCCGAGCGCGGCCTCGAGGTGATGCGCGAGGAGATCGAGGCCGAGTTCCAGCGCCGCCGCGAGACTTTCACCGGCACCGACCAGGACCTGCTGGCCGCGCTGAAGAACCTCTATGCTCCGCCGGCCTTCCGCAACGAGCCCGAGGGCGATTACGAAGAGCGCCGCGCCGCGAATGCCGCCTTCCGCAGCTGGACCGACACCAACCTCTCGGCCCACAAGACGCCCGGCTATGCCAGCGTCACCGTGACCTTCAAGGCGCCGGGCCAGACGCCGGGCGATGCCTCGGCCGAGCAGATGCGCCTGCTGGCCGATCTGGCCGAACGCTACGGCCATCACGACTTGCGCATCAGCCACGAGCAGAACGTGGTGCTGCCGCATGTCCACAAGTCCGACCTGTTCGCGCTTTACCAGGAGCTGAAGGCGGCGGGGCTGGCGACGGCCAATGCCGGGCTGATCAGCGACATCGTCGCCTGCCCCGGCATGGATTACTGCACCCTGGCCACCGCCCGCTCGATCCCGATCGCGCAGGACATCGCGGCGCATTTCCGCGCCCGCGGCCTGGAGGAAGAGATCGGCAAGTTCAACATCCGCATCTCGGGCTGCATCAACGCCTGCGGCCATCACCACCTGGGCCATATCGGCATCCTCGGCCTCGACCGCGCCGGGGTCGAGAACTACCAGATCACGCTGGGCGGCGACGGCTACGACATCCCGGCCATCGGCCAGCGCGCCGGCGCCGGCTTCCCGGCCGAAGAGGTGGTGCCGGCCATCGACCGCGTTATCAACGCCTATCTGGAGCTGCGCGCCACGCCCGAGGAGCGTTTCATCGACACCTATCGCCGTGTGGGGGTGGCTCCGTTCAAGGCGGCGCTGTATCCGGCCGATGCTTGATCAGACGCTGGATGCCCGCGCGGCGCGGCTGAACGACCGCTATCGCCATCACGCCGCGACCGAGGTGCTGCGGCGTGCCCTGCGCGACCCCGACCTGGGCTCGACCACGCTGGTTTCGAGCTTCGGGGCGGAATCGGTGGTGCTGTTGCACATGGTCTCGGTGGTGGCCCCGGGGACGCCGGTGCTGTTCATCGACACGATGATGCTGTTCCAGGAGACGCTGGATTACCAGGTCGAGGTCACGCAGAAGCTGGGGCTGACCGACGTCCGGGTGATCCGCGCCAGCGAACGCGAGGTGGCGCTGAACGACCCGGACGGCACGCTGCACCAGTTCAACACCGACGCCTGCTGCGATTTCCGCAAGACCATTCCCCTGGAGCGCGAGCTGTCGAAATTCGACGCCTGGATCACCGGCCGCAAGCGGTTCCAGGGCGGCGAGCGCCAGCAGCTGGAATTCTTCGAATCCGAGCCGCCCTCGCGCTTGCGCATCAACCCGCTGGCGCATTGGCGTCCGCAGGACGTTCAGGACTACATGGCTGAGAACAACCTGCCGCGTCACCCCCTGGTCGCCAAGGGCTATGCCTCGATCGGCTGCGCGCCCTGCACCTCGCCGATCAAGCCGGGCGAGGACCCGCGCGCCGGCCGCTGGCGTGGCAGCAACAAGACCGAATGCGGCATCCATTTCATCGGCGGCAAGATGGTCCGCACGGGAGCGAATGCATGAGCGATTTCTTTCTGGTCCGCGATGACGGCTTTCACCCCCATGACGGGGCCGAGCCGGTGGTGCTGGCCCCGGATACCGATCCGGCGGCGCTGGACGGCTATCTGGAGCAGCCGCTGATCGCCATCGACTTTCCGGCCATGACCGACGGTCGCGGCTTTACCCTGGCCCGCCTGCTGCGCGAAAAGGGCTATCGGGGGCGGCTGCGCGCCGTGGGCGGGCTGATCTCGGACCAATATGCCATGGCCCGCCGCGTCGGCTTCGACGAGGTGCAGATCCCCGCCGCGCTGGCCGCGCGCCAGCCGCAGGAGCAATGGCTCTATCGCGCCGACTGGCAGGACTGGGACCATCGGTCGCGTCTGGCCGGCTGACACCCGGGGTTTCGCCCCGCCTTCCCATGCATTAGATAAACCGGGACCCCGAAATGACACTGGATCTCTCCGTGGACCTCGCCGCCAAACCCGCCAAGACCCTGCCCGACGCGCAGACCGTGACCTCGGTCCGGCACTGGAACGACCGGCTGTTCTCGTTCCGGGTGACGCGCCCGGCCAGCCTGCGGTTCCGTTCGGGCGAGTTCGTGATGATCGGCCTGCCCGGCGACAACGGCAAGCCGATCCTGCGCGCCTATTCCATCGCCTCGCCGGCCTGGGACGACGAGCTGGAATTCTATTCGATCAAGGTGCCGGACGGGCCTCTGACCTCGAAGCTGCAGAACATCCGGCCGGGCGACGAGATCATCCTGCGCCCGAAGCCGGTGGGCACGCTGGTGCTGGACGCGCTTCTGCCCGGCAAGCGCCTGTGGTTCCTGGCCACCGGCACCGGCATCGCGCCCTTCGCCAGCCTGATGCGCGAGCCCGAGAGCTATGAGCGTTTCGAGCAGGTCATCATGATGCATACCTGCCGCACCGCCGACGAGCTGGCCTATGGCCGCGAACTGGTCGAGAACCTGCGCCACGACCCGCTGCTGGGCGAGCTTTATGGCGAGGAATTCGCCAGCCGGCTGCTTTATTACCCGACCACGACGCGCGAGGAATCGCCCTTCATGGGCCGGATCACCGACAACCTGAGCTCGGGCAAGGTGTTCCGGGATCTGGGCCTGCCGCCCATGGATGCGGCAAATGACCGCGCCATGATCTGCGGCAGCCTGGCCTTCAACACCGATGTGAAGGCGGTGCTGGAAGGTTTCGGCCTGCGCGAGGGTGCCAACAGCGATCCCAAGGAATTCGTGGTCGAAAAGGCCTTTGTCGGCGACGGGATCTGAGCCGCCGCCGGGGGCTTTGCGCCCCCGGACCCCGCAGGATATTTGGACAAGAAAGAAGCCCGGCGTTGACAGTCCGCCGGGCTGTGCCCATGTTCCGGCGCCGAATCATGCGAAGGAATTTTCATGCCCGTCGTCGTCGTTGAATCCCCGGCCAAGGCCAAAACGATCAACAAATACCTGGGCGACGACTATACGGTTCTGGCCTCGTTCGGGCATGTGCGGGACCTGCCGCCCAAGGATGGCAGCGTCGATCCCGAGGCGGATTTCGCCATGAAATGGGAAGTCGCCTCGGAATCCAGGAAGCATGTCAAGGCGATCAAGGATGCGCTGGCCGCGGATCCGAAGCTGATCCTGGCCACCGACCCCGACCGCGAGGGCGAGGCAATCTCGTGGCATCTGCTGGAGACGCTGGCGCCGGCGCTGAAGAAGGGCGCCGAGGTCAGCCGCGTCACCTTCAACGCCATCACAAAGAATGCCGTGACCGAGGCGATGGC
The DNA here is from genome assembly GCF_020990385.1 of Paracoccus sp. MA. Classification (NCBI taxonomy): domain Bacteria; kingdom Pseudomonadati; phylum Pseudomonadota; class Alphaproteobacteria; order Rhodobacterales; family Paracoccaceae; genus Paracoccus; species Paracoccus sp. MA. The sequence goes on along the minus strand of NZ_CP087598.1, from coordinate 2,079,441 downwards.
CAGGCCCCGCCAGATCGACCAGCCGCTGGTCGATGCCTATCTGGCGCGCCGGGCGCTGGATTATCTGGTCGGCTTCAACCTGTCGCCGGTCCTGTGGCGCAAGCTGCCGGGCGCCAAGTCGGCGGGCCGGGTGCAGTCGGTCGCCCTGCGCATCATCGTTGACCGCGAGATGGAGATCGAGGCCTTCAAGGCCCGCGAATACTGGTCGGTCCATGCCCGGCTGGCGACGCCGCGCGGCGACGAATACGACGCGACCATGACCGTGTTCGGCGGCAAGAAGCTGGAACGCTTCGACATCGCCACCGAGGAGCAGGCGAAGCTGGCCGTGGCCGCGATCACCTCGCGGGACCTGAGCGTTGCCAGCGTCGCCGCCAAGCCCGCCAGCCGCAATCCCTGGCCGCCCTTCATGACCTCGACCCTGCAGCAGGAGGCCAGCCGCAAGCTGGGCCTTGGCGCGCGGGCCTGCATGTCGGCGGCGCAGCGGCTCTACGAGGCGGGCTACATCACCTATATGCGGACCGACGGCATCGACATGGCCCCCGAGGCGGTGATGGCCGCCCGCGACGCGATCAAGGCGCGGTTCGGGGCGGAATACCTCCCCAAGTCGCCGCGCATGTACAAGAACAAGGCGAAGAACGCGCAGGAAGCCCATGAATGCATCCGGCCGACCGACATGATGCTGTCGCCGGACCGGCTGCCGGTCGCCGACAAGGACCAGAAGGCGCTTTACGACCTGATCTGGAAGCGGACCCTGGCCAGCCAGATGGAATCGGCCCGGATGGAGCGCACCACGGTCGAGCTTGCCTCGGCCGACGGCCAGGTGGGCCTGCGCGCCAACGGCCAGGTGATGCTGTTCGACGGCTTCCTGCGGGTCTACGACCAGGGCCGCGACGACGAGGAGGACGAGGACGGCCGCCGCCTGCCGCTGATCCACGAGGGCGAGGCGGCCGAGAAGCGCGGGGTCACCCCCGAGCAGCATTTCACCCAGCCGCCGCCGCGCTATACCGAGGCGACGCTGGTCAAGCGCATGGAGGAGTTGGGGATCGGCCGGCCCTCGACCTATGCCTCGATCATCGGCACGATCCAGGATCGCGACTATGTCCGCAAGGAGCAGAACCGCCTGATCCCCGAGGACAAGGGCAGGCTGGTCACCATCTTCCTGCAGAAATACTTCCCGCGCTATGTCAGCTACGATTTCACCGCCAATCTGGAGGGGGAGCTCGACGACATCTCCTCGGGCGAGCGCGCCTATCGCGAGGTGCTGCGCCGCTTCTGGCGGGACTTCACCGCCGCGCTGGAGGGCACCAGCGAGCTGCGCATCACCGAGGTGCTCGAGGCGATCGACGACGCGCTGGCACCGCATCTCTATCCGCCGCGCGCCGATGGCGGCGATCCGCGCGAATGCCCGCTCTGCCACAAGGGCCGGCTGCATCTGAAGACGGCGCGCTCGGGTGGGGCCTTCATCGGCTGCTCGAACTACCCCGATTGCCGCTTCACCCGGCCGATTTCCTCGCCCGATGCCGAGGTGGTGGGCGACACCGTGCTGGGCGTGGACAAGGGTGACGAGATCAGCCTGAAGAACGGCCGCTTCGGGCCTTATGTCCAGCGCGGCGAGGCGACGGCCGAACAGCCGAAGCCGCCGCGCGCCTCGATCCCCAAGGGCTGGGATCTGGCCTCTGTGGACCTGGAGCGGGCGCTGGCCCTGCTGGCCCTGCCGCGCGAGATCGGCCCGCATCCCGAGGACGGCGTCCCGGTCGAGGCCGGCATCGGCCGCTACGGCCCCTATGTGAAGCATGGCGCGAAATACGCCAACCTGCCGGAGGTCGACGAGGTCTTCACCATCGGCATGAATCGCGCCGTCGAGGTGTTGGCCGCGAAACAGGTGCGGGGCAGGGCGGCCGCCGCCGCGCCGCTGGCGGAACTGGGCGAGCATCCCGAGGGCGGGCCGGTGCAGGTGATGAGCGGCCGCTATGGGCCTTACGTCAAATGGGGCAAGGTCAATGCGACGCTGCCCCGCGACCTGGAGCCCGGCGCGGTCACGCTGGAGCGGGCCCTGGAACTGATCGCCGAGAAGGCCGCGAAATCGGGCAAGAAGCCGGCAAAGAAGGCTGCCGCCAAGAAGCCGGCCGAAAAAAAGACCGCCGCAAGGAAGCCTGCGGCTGCCAAGGCGAAGAAGGCCGGGTAAGCGCCCGCTTCGCCTCGGACTCTGAGTATTTGAAAAACGGTGAAACATGCGGTTGCGCTGGAAATCGGATGCTGCACGGCGCTTCACCGTTTCACAAATACTCATGACGCGGCCTGGACGCGGGCGCATCGCCGCAGTTTTGGCTTTTTGATCCGAGCCGTTCTGCTGCTAGGCTCGACCCGCAAGGGTTGAGCGGAGGGCGCCGTGAAGGATCGAATCATGAGGATGGGCCGCGTGCCGGCCGTCGTGCTGGCCGGCTGCATCGCATTGCCGGCGGCGGCGCAGGAGGCCGCGATTTTCGACGTGATGGACCGGATCCATCCGGTCTGGGCGGAAAGCGGCATGGTCTCGGCGCAGGAGCGGCTGGCCGCCGAGATCGGCCGCGACATCATGGCCCAGGGCGGCAACGCGGTCGATGCGGGCGTGGCGGTGGCCTTTGCTCTGGCCGTCACCCTGCCGCGCGCCGGCAATATCGGCGGCGGCGGCTTCATGCTGGTGCATGAGGCTGAGACCGGCCAGACCCATGCCATCGATTATCGCGAGATGGCGCCGCAGGGTGCCTCGCGCGACATGTTCCTGGACGCGGCGGGCGAGGCGGACAGCGAGAAGTCGCTTTACAGCGGCGCCGCCTCGGGCGTGCCGGGGACGGTGGCGGGAATGAAGCTGGCGCTGGACAAATATGGCAGCATGGACTGGGCCGAGGTGATCGCCCCGGCGATCCGGCTGGCCGAGGAGGGGATCACCGTCACCCCTGAGCTGGCCGACAGCATCGAGGCCGAGCGCGAGCATCTGGAGAAATTCCCGTCGAGCGCGAAGATCTTCTTCAAGGAGGGTGGGGCGGCCTATCGGCCCGGCGACCGGCTGGTGCAGGCCGATCTGGCGGCGACGCTGAAGAAGATCGCCGCCGAGGGGCCGGACGGATTCTACAAGGGCGAGGTGGCCGAGGCCATCGCCCGCGCGGTGCAGGAGGCCGGCGGGCTGATCACCGTCGAGGACATGGCCGCCTACAAGCCCGTGGAACGCGAGCCGGTGCGCGGCACCTATCGCGGCCATGAGGTGGTCTCGATGCCGCCGCCCTCGTCCGGCGGGGTGCATCTGATCCAGATCCTGAACGCGCTGGAGGGCTATCCGATCGGCGCGCTGGGGCAGAACTCGGGCGAGACGATCCACCTGATGGCCGAGGCGATGAAGCTGGCCTATGCCGACCGCTCGGAATACCTGGGCGATCCGGATTTCGTCGATGTGCCGGTCGCGGCGCTGACCAGCAAGGATTACGCGGTCGAGATGCGCCGCAAGATCAGCGCCGATTTCGCCACGCCCTCGGTGATGATCAAGCCCGCGGATCTGGCGCCATACGAATCCGACCAGACCACGCATTTCTCGGTCGTGGACAAGGAGGGCAACGCGGTCTCGAACACCTATACCATCAACCTGAACTACGGCTCGGGCCTGGTGGCCGAGGGCACGGGCGTGCTGATGAACAACGAGATGGACGATTTCTCGGCCAAGCCCGGGGTGCCCAATGCCTTCGGCCTGGTCGGGGGCGATGCCAATGCGGTCGAGCCGGGCAAGCGGCCGCTCTCCTCGATGACGCCGACCATGGTGCTCAAGGACGGCAAGGTCTGGCTGGTCACCGGCTCGCCCGGCGGGGCGCGGATCATCACCACGGTGCTGCAGGTGGTGATGAATATGATCGACCACGGCATGAACGTGGCCGAGGCCTCGACCGCGCCGCGCGTCCATCACCAATGGCTGCCCGACGAGCTGCGCGTGGAGGAGGGCATCAGCCTCGACACCATCCGCATCCTGCAGGCCAAGGGCCATACGGTTGCGGTCAAGGAGGCGATGGGCTCGACCCAGTCGATCATGCGCGACCCCGGGACGGGGACGCTGTACGGCGCTTCGGACCCGCGCCGGCCGGATGCGGCGACGCTGGGCTACTGAGCGAGGTAGTCGCGCAGCGCCACGGCATTGTTGTGCTGCGTGTCGCGGGCGCCGTAGAGCAGCGTCACCGGGCCCTTGCGGATCAGCGCCCGCAGCTCGCGCAAGGGGGCGGGATTGGCGTCCAGCTCGGCGCCGTAGCGGCGCCGGAATTCGGGCCATTTCTCGGGGTCGTGGTTGAACCAGTGCCGCAACGCGTCCGAGGGCGCGATCTCTTTCAGCCAGAGATCCGCGCCCAGCTTCTCGCGGCTGATGCCGCGCGGCCAGATGCGGTCCACCAGAACCTTGCAGCCTTCTTCCGGCCCGGGCGGGTCATAGGCGCGTCGGATGGAAATCTCGGTCATGGCAACCTCTTTCGCAAGGCAATTCCCGGGCCGGCCTCGGGGTTCCCGGCACGTTGACTCGGTTTTCGAAACTGGCGAAAACGAGGCCGGTGGACATGGGAGGTGGTGGATGAACAAGATCTATCCCAGCGCGGATTTGGCGCTTGGGGGTTTGCTTCGTGACGGGATGGTGATTGCGGCGGGGGGCTTCGGGCTTTGCGGCATCCCGGAGCTTTTGATCGAGGCGATCCTGCGCGCCGGGACCAGGGAGCTGACCATCGCCTCCAACAATTGCGGCGTGGACGGGTTCGGGCTGGGCAAGCTCTTGGACTCGCGGCAGATCCGCAAGATGATCTCCTCCTATGTCGGCGAGAATGCCGAGTTCATGCGCCAGTATCTCTCGGGCGAGCTGGAGCTGGAGTTCAACCCGCAGGGCACGCTGGCCGAGCGCATGCGGGCGGGCGGCGCCGGCATCCCGGGCTTTTATACGAAAACCGGCGTCGGCACGGTGATCGCCGAGGGCAAGGAGCATCACGATTTCGACGGCGAGACCTATATCCTGGAGCGCGGCATCGTCGCCGACCTGGCCATCGTCAAGGGCTGGAAGGCGGACGAGTCGGGCAATGTGATCTTCCGCAAGACCGCGCGCAACTTCAACGTGCCGGCGGCGAAATGCGGCCGCATCTGCGTCTGCGAGGTCGAGGAGATCGTGCCGACCGGCAGCCTCGACCCGGACGCCATCCACCTGCCGGGGATCTATGTCCATCGGCTGATCCAGGGCCAGCACGAGAAGCGCATCGAGCAGCGCACGACACGTTCGCGCGTCTCCGACACGACCGGCAAGAAGGAGACCGTCTGATGGCCGCCGAAATCAAGGGCTGGGACCGCAACCGGATGGCGGCGCGGGCCGCGCAGGAACTGCAGGACGGCTGGTATGTGAACCTCGGGATCGGCATCCCGACGCTGGTGGCGAACTACATCCCCGAGGGGGTGCATGTGACGCTGCAGTCGGAAAACGGCATGCTGGGCATCGGGCCGTTTCCTTACGAGGGCGAGGAGGATCCGGACCTGATCAATGCCGGCAAGCAGACGGTGACCGAGCTGCCGCAGACCGCCTATTTCGACAGCGCCGAGAGCTTCGCGATGATCCGCGGCGGCAAGATCGCCATGGCGATTCTGGGGGCGATGGAGGTGGCCGAGAACGGCGACCTGGCGAACTGGATGATCCCCGGCAAGCTGGTCAAGGGCATGGGCGGGGCGATGGACCTGGTGGCGGGCGTGGGCCGGGTGGTGGTGGTGATGGACCACACCAACAAGGCGGGCGAGTCGAAGGTGCTGAAATCCTGCACCCTGCCGCTGACCGGCCAGGGGGTGGTGAACCGGATCATCACCAATCTGGGGGTGCTGGACGTGGTTCCGGGCGGGCTGAAGATCGTCGAGCTGGCCGATGGCGTCAGCGAGGACGCGCTGCGCGCCGCGACCGAGGCGGCGATCGTCGGGTGAGCTGACAGGGGGAGGGGGCTTCCGCCCCCTCTTGCGGCTGAAGCCGCAATTCACCCCCGAGGATATTTGGACAAGAAAGAAGGATCCGATGGCGTTCGATCGGGCGGAAATCGAGGCGCTGTTCACCCGCGACGGCCGCTATCTTTGCGCGCGCTGGGGACGGCCGGTGGCGCCGGTCATCTTCGGTCTGGCCGAGGAGAGCCTGCCGATCTTTCGCGAAGCCATGCGGGCGGTGCTTGCCCATGCCGGCCAGCCCATGGCCGAGACCGATCCCGAGATGGGGGCGAACATGATGACCTTCTTCGTCCGGGATTGGGACGAGCTGCGCGGCTTGCCCGACCTCGACCGGTTGACCGGCCTGCCGGGATTGCCCGGGCGGCTGAAGGCGGAGGCGGCGGATCAATACCGGCTGTTCCGCTTTGACGCCGGGGGCGCGATCCGGGCCTGCCTGACCTTCGTCAACATGGGCGGGCCGTTGGCGGATGCCCACCCGGGCCAACTGGCCGAGACGCTGGCCGTGCGCGGGATGCTGACATTCGCGCGCGACGTGGCGCCCTCTCCCGCGCTGGCCCGGCTGATCCGAGCCGCCTATGATCCGGTCATGCCCGCGGTCGCCACGGATGGCGCGCATGCGCTTCGTCTGGCGGCAAGGCTGTCGTCTTGATTCTTCCGGCTTCTTTCTTGCCTAAGTATCCTCGGGGGAGTCGCCGTCAGGCGACGGGGGCGGAAAGCCCCCGACCACCGGCAACGCCAGGACCGCCATGCACAAGTTTCCGATCCGCATCTATTACGAAGACACCGATCTGGCGGGGATCGTCTATTACGCCAATTATCTGAAATTCATCGAACGCGCCCGCTCGGAATGGCTGCGCGAGCTGGGCGTGGACCAGGGCGGCCTGCAGCGCCGGGGGCTGGTCTTTGCCGTGCGCCGGGTCGAGGCCGACTATCTCTCGCCGGCGCGGTTCGAGGACCTGCTGGCCGTCGAATCGCGGCTCGAGGCGCTGAGCCCGGCGCGGATCGTGCTGGACCAGGCCGTGACGCGCGACGGGCGATTGCTGTTCCGGGCCCGCGTCACCCTGGCCTGCCTGGCCGATTCCGGCAGGCCGGCACGCATCCCCGCAGCGGTGGCGGAACGCCTGCGGTCGGCCGATCTCGCGGGCAATTGACGCAGAATTGACGGAGAAAGCGGTGCGAGCGGGCTTGTCCCGCTGCCCGGTTCTGCTAACTGGCCTGTTAGCAGAAGCCGCATCCCAGCGGCCCAAAGGACAGGCCGAATTCCATGGAACAACTCGCCGGAGCCGGGCAGCCGGTCGATTTCTCGCTGATCGCGCTGTTCGCGCGCGCCTCGCTGACCGTCCAGATCGTCATGGTGATCCTGATCCTGGCCTCGTTCTGGGCCTGGGCGATCATCATCCAGAAGTTCATCACCTTCAACGCCGCCCGGCGCGAGGCGGACCGATTCGACCGCGCCTTCTGGTCGGGTCAGCCGCTGGACGATCTCTACGATCGCATCGGAGAGACGCCCTCGGGCCCGGCCGAACGGGTCTTTTCCTCGGGCATGGCCGAATGGCGGCGCAGCCATCGCGACGACGGCAACCTGATCGCCGGCGTGACCGCGCGCATCGACCGGGCCATGAACGTCGCCATCAACCGCGAGAACGACCGCCTGACCCGCGGCCTGCCCTTCCTGGCCACGGTGGGCTCGACCGCGCCCTTCATCGGCCTGTTCGGCACCGTCTGGGGCATCAAGACCGCCTTCGAGGAGATCGCGATCTCGCAGAACACCTCGCTGGCCGTGGTGGCGCCGGGCATCGCCGAGGCGCTGGTGGCGACCGCCCTTGGCCTTCTGGCGGCGATTCCGGCGGTGATCTTCTACAACAAGCTCAGCGCCGATGCCGATCGCATCACCGGGGGATACGAGAGCTTCGCCGACGAGTTCTCGACCATCCTGTCGCGCCAGCTGGACGACGAATAAGATGGGGGCCGGGGTCGTCAAACGCGGTCGCAACGGCAAGGGCCGCACGCGCAGCCAACCGATGGCCGAGATCAACGTCACGCCCTTCGTGGACGTGATGCTGGTGCTGCTGATCATCTTCATGGTGGCGGCGCCGCTTCTCACTGTGGGCGTGCCGCTGGAACTGCCCAAGACCGCCGCCCAGGCTGTCCCGGCCGAGCCCGAGGAGCCGCTGAGCGTCTCGGTCACGCCCGAGGGGCCGATCCTGGTCATGACCACCGAGGTTCCCGAGGAGGAGCTTATCACCCGGCTGCGCGCCGTCTCGGCCGAGCGGCAGAGCGACAAGATCTACCTGCGCGCCGACGGTTCGATTCCCTATGCCCGGATCATGCAGGTCATGGGGGCGCTGAACGCGGCCGGTTTCAACAACATCGTCCTGGTGACCGAGGCCGGCGGGCCGCGGATGGACGCGGGCGCGGATGGCTGAAGCCATGGACCCAGCGGAACGCATCGGCTTCTGGATCTCGGGCGTCGCCCATGCCGGGCTGCTGGGCGCGGCGCTGGTCGGCGGCGCGCTGTTCCGGCCGCAGCCGCTTGAGGCCGTGCGCATGGCCGAGGTCGCGACCATGTCCGAGGCCGAGTTCCAGTCGCTGGCCGCTGCTGCCGCAGGGCGCGGCCCGGTCTCGGATTCCGCCGCGACCACCCCTGCGCAACCGCGCCCGCCTGCCGATGAAAACCGGCCGGGCGAGGTCGAGGCGGTCAGTCCGCCCGCCCCCGATGCACAGGCGGCAGAGCTGTCCGCGCCCTCGGATCGGCCCGAGGCGCGGCCCGACCTGTCGGACTTCCAGACCCCCAACCGGCCGGTGGCCGTGGTGACCGATGCGCCGCGCCCCGCCGAGCCCGAGGACTCCGTCGAACTGGCGGCGCTGCCGCGGACCAGCGACCGGCCCGATCCGGCGCGCAATCCGGCGCAGCCGCAATCGCCGGCGCCCATCCCGCAGCGTTCGGCGCTGGCGCCGGTCGAATCGGCGCGGCCCCGTGGTCGCCCCGAAGGGCTGGCCGAGGCCGTGCAGGCCCGCCGCGCCGCCGCCGAGGCGGCGCGCCAGCGCGAGCAGTTGCTGGCCCGCCAGCAGGCCGAGGCCGCTGCCGAGCAGGCCGCCGCCGCGAAGGCCGCCGAGGCCGCCGCCCGCCGCGCCGCCGAGGAGCGCGCGCAGGAAGAACGCCGCGAGGCCGAGCGCCGCAGCGCCGACGCGGAAGCGGCCCGCAAGGCCGAGGAGGCCGAGGCACGCGCCCGCCGTCTTGCCGCGGCCGAAGCGGCTGAAAAGGCCGCTGCGGAACAGGCCGCCGCCGAGAAGCGTGCCGCCGAGCGCAAGGCCGAGGCCGAACGCCGCGCCGCTGCCGAGAAAGCGGCTGCCGAAAAGGCCGCCGCTGAGAAGGTCGCCGCTGAGAAGGCTGCTGCCGAAAAGGCGGCCGCCGAGAAGGCCGAAGCCGAACGGAAGGCCGCCGAGGCCAAGGCCCGCAAGGAAGCCGAGGAAAAGGCGGCCGCCGAACGCGCCGCGGCCGAGAAGAAGGCCGCCGAAAAGGCTGCCGCCGAAGCCAAGGCCCGCGAACAGGCCGAGGCCGAGCGCAAGGCCGCCGAGGCGGCCAAGCAGGCCGCCCTGAAAGAGGCGATGCAGGATCAGGGCTCGGCCGGTTCGGGCGGCGGCGGGGCGGCGGCCAGCGGGCCTCCGCTGAGCCAGGGCGAGAAGGACGGCTTCCGCGTCGCCGTCGAGCAATGCTGGAACCGCGGCTCGCTCTCGACCGAGGCCAGCCGGACCACGGTTTCGGTGCAGTTCTCGATGGCCCCGGACGGCACGGTGGAAAAGGGCTCGCTGCGCATGATCGGCCATGACGGCGGCTCGGACGCGGCGGCGAAACAGGCCTATGAGGCGGCGCGCCGGGCGATCCTGATGTGCGAGCGCGGCGGCTACAAGCTGCCGCCGGAGAAATACAACCGCTGGAAGGATGTCATCATCGACTTCAACGCCAGCGGCAGCGCGCGGGTCCAGTGACATGGCATCCCGGCGCGCGACACTCTATCCTGCAACCAAGACCTTACGAGGGCGATTCATGTTGCGACATTTCCTGATGACTTCCGTGATGGCCCTTGCGGGTCTGGGGCTGGCCGCGCCGGTCCTGGCGCAGGACGGGCCGCTGCGGATCGAGATCACCGACGGGGTGATCGAGCCGATGCCCTTCGCCATCGCCCGCTTCCACGACGAGGGCGGCGCCGGCGAATACCTGGCGCAGGTGCAGAACCTGATCGCCGCCGACCTGACCGGCACCGGCCTCTTCCGCGAGATCCCGGCCAGCGCCCATATCGCGCGGCCGGAAAGCTTCGAGGCGCCTGTCAGCTACGAGGACTGGAAGGCGGTCAATGCCCAGGCGCTGATCACCGGCGCGGTCAAGGTCGAGGGCGGCAAGGTCGTCGTCAAGTTCCGGCTGTTCGACGTCTTCGCCGGCCAGCCGCTGGGCGACGGCATGCAATTCGACGCTGCGACCGGCAACTGGCGCCGCGCTGCCCACAAGGCGGCCGACCAGGTCTATTCGCGGCTGACCGGCGAGGGGCCGTATTTCGACAGCCGCGTCGCCTTCGTGCAGGAAACCGGGCCCAAGGACGCGCGCCGCAAGCGCATCGGCATCATGGATTACGACGGCGCCAACGTGAAATGGCTGACCGACGATGCGACGCTGGTGCTGAAGCCGCGCTTCTCGCCCGACGGCTCGCGGCTGCTTTACACCAGCTATGCCACCGGTTTCCCGCAGGCGATGATGATGGATGTCAATTCGCTCGGCGTGCGTCAGCTGGGCGCGGGCCAGCAGGGCACGATGAGCTTCTCGCCCCGCTTCTCGCCCGACGGGCGCTGGATCGTCTATTCGCTGGAAAAGAACGGCAATACCGACATCTACCAGATGGATGCCGCCACCGGCGCGCAGCGGGCGCTGACCAACGCCCCCTCGATCGAGACCTCGCCCAGCTACAGCCCGGACGGCAAGCAGATCGTGTTCGAGAGCGACCGCTCGGGCACGCCGCAGCTTTACATCATGGGGGCGAACGGCGGCGAGCCGAAGCGGATCAGCTTCGGCGAGGGGCGCTATGGCACCCCGGTCTGGTCGCCGCGCGGCGACATGATCGCCTTTACCCGGCAGGTCGGCGGCAAGTTCCATATCGGCGTCATGCGCACCGATGGCTCGGAAGAGAAAATGCTGACGGAATCGTTCCTTGACGAGGGCCCGACTTGGGCCCCCAATGGGCGCGTCGTGATGTTCACGCGGGTGACGCCGGGCGGCGACGGCGAGCCGCGCCTGCATTCGGTGGATATCACGGGGCGCAACATGCGCCCGGTCAAGATCAACGGCGCGGCCTCGGATCCCGACTGGGGCCCGTTGCTGCCCTGAAGCGCGTGAGATGGACAGGATTATGAAAACTTTCATGAAAATTGCCGCGGTCGGCGCCATTCTCGCGCTGGCGGCCTGCGCCCGGCCGGCGCAGGACATGCAGGTCCAGGACCCCTATGCCGGGGCCGGCGGCGGCCTTGGCGGGGTCGGGGCCACCGCTCTGCCGGGCACTGCCGAATATTTCAAGACCGCCGTCGGCGATACGGTGCTGTTCGCCGTGGACCAGTCCACCCTGTCGCCCGAGGCGCGGGTGATCCTGGCCAATCAGGCCGGCTGGCTGAACCAGAACCAGGGCTTCTCGGCGGTGATCGAGGGCCATGCCGATGAGCAGGGCACCCGCGAATACAACCTGGCGCTGGGTGCGCGCCGGGCGAACTCGGTGCAGGAATACCTGGTCTCGCAAGGCGTGGCGCCGGGCCGGCTGCGCACCGTCAGCTATGGCAAGGAGCGGCCGCTGGCGATCTGTTCGACCGAGGAATGCTATTCCAAGAACCGCCGCGCCGTGACGGCGGTCAGCCCAGGGGCGGGGATGTGATGCGACGGTTTCTGCTGGCGGCCGGGTTCGCGCTGGCCGCGTGGCCGGTGGCGGCGCAGGATGCGCAGACCCTGGCCGACATCCGGGCCGAGCTGAACCAGCTTTCGGCCGATCTGCAATCGCTGCGGGCGCAGCTGGTCGCCTCGGGTCCGGCGGGCTTCGCGGCGGCGGGCGGCGACAGCGCCATCGACCGCATGAACGCGATGGAGGCGCGGCTGGCGCAGCTGACCGGCCAGACCGAGCAGCTGCAGAACCGCATCGACCGCATCGTCCGGGACGGCACCACCCGCATCGGCGATATCGAGTTCCGCCTCTGCGAGATGGAGGAGGGCTGCGATCTGGGCAGCCTGACCACGCCGCCCCTTGGCGAACAGGGCGGCAGCAGCCCGCTGCCCCCCTCGGACCAGCAGGGCGCGCTGACGCAATCCAGGACCCCCTCGGCCGGGGCCGCCGCGACCGCGGCGGAAAAGGCCGATTTCGACCGGGCCCGGGAGGTGCTCGGTCAAGGTGACTTTCGTCGTGCTGCCGAGCTCTTCGCGGCCATTGCCGAAACCCATGCTGGCGGTCCGCTGACCGCCGAGGCGCTGTTCCTGCGCGGGGCGGCGCTGGATTCCGCCGGCGATCTCGACGGCGCGGGCCTGGCCTGGCTGGAAAGCTTCGCGGCCAATCCGAACGGCCCGCAGGCAGCGGATGCGCTGCTGGGCCTGTCGCGGGCCATGTCCGCCAAGGGCGGCCCGCAAGAGGGCTGCTATTATCTTCAGGAAATCCTGGCCCGTTTCCCCGGCGCGCCGCAGGCCGCCGAGGCCGAGCGGCGGCTGCAGGGCCTGGGCTGCGATACGCTGGACGAGAGCTCGGCCGAGGATCTGGACCCCGAGGCCGCGGCGGATCTGGCGGATGAGGGCTGACCCGGTCGAGGCGCGGGTGCATGCCGCGCTGGACCGTCTCGCCGGCGACCGGCCCGCACTTGGCATCGCCCTGTCGGGGGGCGGCGATTCCACCGCCCTGATGCATCTGGCCCATCGCTGGGGCCGTGTCCGGTTGCTGGCGGCGACGGTCGATCACGGGCTGCGCCCCGGCTCGGAGGCCGAGGCGCAGGCGGCCGGTCTTGCGGCCTCCGCCCTGGACATTCCGCACGAGATCTTGCGCTGGACGCGGCAGGGCGGCGGCAACCTGATGGCCGCCGCGCGCGAGGCGCGCCTGCGCCTGCTGGCCGATTGGGCCGCCCGGCATGGGCTTGCCGCCGTTCTGCTGGGCCATACGCTGGACGATCAGGCCGAGACGCTGCTGATGCGCCTGAACCGCGGCGCCGGCGTGGACGGGCTTTCGGCCATGGCCGAATCGCGCGAGGCGCTGGGGATCGCCTGGCTGCGCCCCCTGCTGGCGGTCGGCCGTGCCGAGTTGCGGCATTGGCTGACGGCGCGGGGGCTGGGCTGGGTCGAGGACCCCTCGAACGAGAACGAGGATTTCGAGCGGGTGCGGGTGCGCAAGGCCATCGCGGCGCTGGACCTGCCGCTGCGGCAGCTGGCGCAATCGGCTGAGAATCTGGCCATGGCGCGGGATGCGCTGTGCGATTTCGCCGCACGGGTGGCCGAGGGTGCGCAAAGCCGCGCCGGATCGCTGGCGTTGCCGCTGGACGCCTTTCGCGCCGCGCCGTCCGAGATCCGCCGGCGGCTTCTTGTCGCAGGGCTGCGCTTCGTCGGCGGCGGCGACTATCCGCCCCGGCGCGAGCCGGTGCTGCATGCCCTTGCCGGGCTGGAAATCGGCGCCAGGCTGACGCTGGAGGGGGTGATCGCCGCGCCGCGCGACGGTTTCCTGTGGCTGATCCGCGAACCCGCCGCCGCGGCGCGCGCGCCCGTGGCCGAGGGCGCGGAGGCCATCTGGGACCGGCGCTGGCGGGTCGAGGGCCTGCAGCCCGGCCAGCAGGTGCGCGCGCTCGGCCACGGGGCGCTGCCGGGGCTCGACTGGCGCGGCGCGGGGCTGATGCGGGACGAGGCCGCGGCCAGCCCCGGGATCTGGCAGGACAGCCGCCTGATCGCCGCGCCGCTGCTGCGGCCGGCCCCGCCCCATGCCGTCCGGCCGCTGCGCGGCCTGCCTGAATTCCGCGCATTGCTCTATACGCATTGAACCTGACGGCGGAATCCCTATTTTCAGGCGAAAGCCTGTTTACCCGCGGAGGACGTGCCTTTGGGCAATGCGCGCAATATCGCTTTCTGGGTAGTGCTGTTCCTGATGATCCTGGCGCTGTTCAACCTGTTCAGCGACGGATCGACCCAGATGAACAGCCGCCAGATCAGCTATTCCGATTTCATCCAGCGGGTGGAAAAGGATGAGATCACCGCCGTCACCATCGACGGCGAGAATGTCGGCATCACCGACAAGGACGGCAAGCAGTTCGCCACCGTCCGGCCGCAGGGCGAAGAGATCGCCGACCGGCTGATCGACAGGGGCGTCGAGGTCAAGGTCGAGCGTCAGCAGCAATCGGGCTTCATGTCGCTTCTGGGCGTCTGGCTGCCCTTCATCCTGCTGATCGGCGTGTGGATCTTCTTCATGAACCGGATGCAGGGCGGCGGCAAAGGCGGGGCCATGGGCTTCGGCAAGTCGCGCGCCAAGCTCTTGACCGAAAAGCATGGCCGGGTGACCTTCGACGACGTGGCCGGCATCGACGAGGCCAAGGAAGAGCTGGAAGAGATCGTCGAGTTCCTGCGCAACCCGCAGAAATTCAGCCGCCTGGGCGGCAAGATCCCCAAGGGCGCGCTGCTGGTCGGCCCGCCCGGCACCGGCAAGACGCTGCTCGCCCGCGCCATCGCCGGCGAGGCGGGGGTGCCGTTCTTCACCATTTCCGGCTCGGATTTCGTCGAGATGTTCGTCGGCGTCGGCGCCAGCCGCGTCCGCGACATGTTCGAGCAGGCGAAGAAATCCGCCCCCTGCATCGTCTTCATCGACGAGATCGACGCGGTCGGCCGCGCCCGGGGCGTCGGCATCGGCGGCGGCAATGACGAGCGCGAGCAGACCCTGAACCAGTTGCTGGTCGAGATGGATGGCTTCGACGCCAACGAAGGCGTCATCATCATCGCCGCCACCAACCGCAAGGACGTGCTGGACCCGGCCTTGCTGCGCCCCGGCCGTTTCGACCGCCAGATCTATGTCCCGAATCCCGACATCAAGGGCCGCGAGAAGATCCTGGCCGTGCATTCGCGCAAGGTGCCCGTCGGCCCCGACGTGGACCTGCGCATCATCGCCCGCGGCACGCCGGGCTTCTCCGGCGCCGATCTGATGAACCTGGTGAACGAGGCCGCGCTGATGGCCGCGCGCATCGGCCGCCGCTTCGTCACCATGGAGGATTTCGAGAACGCCAAGGACAAGGTGATGCTGGGGGTCGAGCGCCGCAGCATGGTCCTGACCCCCGAACAGAAGGAAAAGACCGCCTATCACGAAGCCGGCCACGCCATCGTCGGCCTGAGCCTGCCGAAATGCGATCCGGTCTACAAGGCGACGATCATCCCGCGCGGCGGCGCGCTCGGCATGGTGGTCAGCCTGCCGGAAATGGACCGCCTGAACTATCACAAGGACGAGGCCAAGCAGAAGCTCGCCATGACCATGGCCGGCAAGGCGGCCGAGATCATCAAATACGGCGAGGAAGGGGTCTCGAACGGCCCGGCCGGCGACATCCAGCAGGCCAGCCAGCTGGCGCGCGCCATGGTGATGCGCTGGGGCATGTCGGACAAGGTCGGCAATATCGACTATGCCGAGGCGCATGAAGGCTATTCAGGCAATACCGGCGGTTTCTCGGTCTCGGCCGCCACCAAGGAGCTGATCGAGAAGGAGGTCCACGACCTCATCGAGGAAGGCTATCGCGAAGCCCACCGCATCCTGACCGAAAAGCAGGAGGAGTTCGAGCGGCTGGCCAAGGGGCTTCTGGAATACGAGACCCTGACCGGCGAGGATATCGGCCGGGTGATCCGGGGCGAGCCGCTGGGCGGCGACGAGGATGCGCCCGGCTCGACCATCCCCTCGGTCAGCGCGATTCCGCGGGCCGGCGCCGCCAAGCCGGCGCCGGATGCGGCGCCGCAACCGCAGGGCTGAGCTTCGGTCCGCGACAGGAAAACCCCCGGGGCAGACCCGGGGGTTTGTCATTGGCACAAAGGTTTCTGAGCTGAACGGATTTCGGCAGGTCAGAGCAGCAGAAGCGCCACGGCACCCAGCGCCAATCCCAGGCCGAAACCCACATTGATCACGAAGCTGGCAGCCTTCATCTGGTGACCTTTCCAGAATGCGGGGGACGATCCCCCGGTTCGCAGTTGAACGGAAAACGCCGATTCTCGCCATTGGGTTCCACCTTCGGCAAAAATCCGCCGATTGGCTGCGGCAATTCGGCCACAGCGGGGACTTGCGTCCAGGGGCCGGGCAGGGCATGGGACAGGCATGAGCCGATCCGAACCCGAACTGCCGCCGAATTCCGCCATGCCTGAATTGCGTGCGCGCATCGACGCGCTGGATGCGCGGCTGGTGGCGCTTCTGGCGGAGCGCTCGGCGCTGATCGACGAGGCGGCACGGATCAAGGCGCGCGAGAACCTGCCCGCCCGGATCGACAGCCGCGTCGAAGAGGTCGCTGCCAATGCCCGCCGCCTCGCTGCCGCCCAGGGGCTGGATCCTGATCTGGCCGAGCGGCTCTGGCGAGTGATGATGGAGCATTTCATCGCGCAGGAGGACCGGGTCCTTTCCTCGCCGAGAAGGGGCTAGCGGCACGCATGCAGGGGGCTTTGCCCCCGCGCGTTCCGCGCTCCCCCAGGATATTTTATCCAAGAAAGAAAGCGGCGACGGCCCTTCTCTTCTTTCTTGGATAAATATCCTGCGGGGGTCTGGGGGCGCAAAGCCCCCAGCGGCGGCGGCGGTCATGGCGCTGCAGGCAGCCTGGTCAGACCGGGATCATCGTGCCTTGAAGCATGGCGACATGCTTGCGCGAGCCGGCGCTTTCCGCCCAGACATCGGCGGCGACCACCATGATGCGGCGGCCGGGGCGGATCACCCGGCCCTCGGCCAAAAGCTGGTCGCCGGTGGCAGGCGACATCAGGTTGATCTTCATCTCGACCGTCATCACCTCGGCGTCTTCGGGCATCAAGGTCAGCGCGGCATAGCCCGCGGCTGAATCGCCGATGCTGAAGGCCAGCCCGGCATGGCCCGCGCCATGCTGCTGCAGCGATGTCGGCAGGATCGGCGCGGTGATGGCGATGCGCCCGGGCTCGATGGCGGCAAGCCGCGCGCCCAGCGTGCGCATCATGCTCTGGCGGTCGAAGCTGGTGCGGATGCGACTTTCCAGGTCATTCATCGAACAGGCTCTCCTGCGTGCGCGGGGCGTCGAGGCCCAGATGCCGCCAGCCCAGCCGGGCCAGCATGCGGCCGCGCGGCGTGCGGCTGACCAGGCCCTGCTGCATCAGATAGGGCTCGATCACCTCCTCGATCGAATCGCGGCTTTCCGACAGCGCGGCGGAAAGGGTTTCCACCCCGACCGGGCCGCCGCCGTAATGCTCGGCCATCAGCGTCAGGTAGCGGCGGTCGGCGCTGTCGAGCCCAAGGTGATCGACGCCGAGCCGGGTCAGCGCCGAATCGGCGATCTTGCGGGTCAGCCGGCCGTCGCCCTCGACCAGCGCGAAGTCGATCACCCGGCGCAGCAGGCGGCCGGCGATGCGCGGCGTGCCGCGGGCGCGCCGGGCGATCTCGCGCGTGCCCTCGGGTTCCGAGGGGATGCCCATCAGCCGGGCGCCGCGGGTCACGATCAGATCGAGCTCCTCGACGGTGTAGAATTGCAGCCGGGTCGGAATGCCGAAACGGTCGCGCAGGGGCGTGGTCAGCAGGCCGAGCCGGGTGGTGGCGCCGACCAGGGTAAAGGGTTGCAGTTCGATCCGCACCGTGCGCGCCGCCGGGCCTTCGCCGATCACCAGGTCCAGCTCGAAATCCTCCATCGCCGGGTAGAGGATCTCCTCGACCGCCGGATTCATGCGGTGGATCTCGTCGATGAAGAGCACGTCGCGGGCTTCCAGGTTGGTCAGGATCGCGGCAAGGTCGCCCGCCCGCGCCAGCACCGGGCCCGAGGTCATCTTGAAGTTCACCCCCAGCTCGCGCGCCATGATCTGCGCCAGCGTGGTCTTGCCGAGGCCGGGGGGGCCGTGAAACAGCGTGTGGTCCATCGCCTTGCCGCGCATGCGGGCGCTTTCGATGAAGACGCGCAGATTCGCCCGCGCCTCGGCCTGGCCGACGAAATCCTCGAGCCGCTGCGGGCGCAGCGCGCGGTCCTCGCCGTCGCTTTCCAGCGGTTCGGGGCGCAGCATGGGGTCGGGCTGGCTCATCGCGCGCCCCAGGGGCCGGCGCCCGTGCCCGAGGCCATGGCCTGCAGCCGGGCGATGCGCTCCTCGGTCGGCGGATGGGTGGCGAAAAGCCGGTCCATGCGCAACGCGTGCAGCGGGTTCACGATGAACAGGTTGGCCGAGGCGGGGTTCCTTTCGGCCGGGATATTCACCACCTGGCCCGCCGCGCGCGAGATCTTGGCCAGCGCGCCTGCCAGCGCCATCGGCCTGCCGCAGATCTCGGCCCCCATCCGGTCGGCCTCGTATTCGCGGGTGCGCGAGATCGCCATCTGCACCAGCCCCGCCGCGATCGGCGCAAAGATCATGGCGAGGATCGCCGCCAGCCCGCCGCCGCGATTGCCGTCGCGCCCGCCGAACATGCTGGAAAACATCAGCATGTTGCCCAGCATGGCGATGGCGCCGGCCATGGTCGCGGTGACGGTCATGGTCAGCGTGTCGCGATGCTTGATATGCGCCAGCTCATGCGCGATCACCCCGGCCAGTTCGTCGCGGTTCAGCACCCGCATGATGCCCTGCGTCACCGCCACGGCGGCGTTTTCCGGGTTGCGGCCGGTGGCGAAGGCGTTGGGCTGTTCGGTTTCCAGCACATAGACCTTGGGCATCGGCAGGTTCGCCCGCTGCGCCAGCGCCGCGACCATGTCGACCAGTTCCGGGGCTTGCTGGCGGGTGACCGGATGCGCGCCCTGCTGGCGCAGCACCATCTTGTCGCTGTTCCACCAGGCGAACAGGTTGCCGGCCCCGGCCAGCACCAGCGCGATCACCGCGCCGCCCTGGCCGCCCAGCAGATAGCCCATGCCCATGACCAGCGCGGTCAGGGCGGCCATCAGGATGAAGGTGCGCAGGTTTCCGGTCATCGTCCTTACTCCTTGGGCGCCAGCAGCCGCAGGGCCGCGCGGATCAACGCGGCAGTCGGCGCGGCGGGTTCCCGGGCCGCGGCCTCGGCCACGGCCGAGGCGGCCTCGGACGGAGCATAACCCAGATTCCCCAAGGCCGAGAGCGCATCCGCCGTCGCCTGGGCCGAGGATGGCGCTGCCGTGGCTGTCCGGGCGACAGGCGCTTCGATCACTTCGGCCGAGGGCTCGGGCAGGGGACCGGGATCGACGGTCAGGTTGCCGCCCATCGCCATGACGGCGGGGGCCTTGTCCTTCAGCTCCATGGTCACGCGCTGCGCCAGTTTCGGGCCGACGCCCTGGGCCTTGCGCAACGCCGACCAGTCGCCGAGCGCCAGCGCGCGCGACAGCCCGTCCGGTCCCAGCGTGCCCAGGATCGCCAGCGCCACCTTGGCCCCCACCCCCTGCACCGAGGTCAGCAGCCGGTGCCATTCCTTTTCCAGCAGCGTGGGGAAGCCGAACAGCTGCAGCAGGTCCTCGCGCACCAGCAATTCGGTATAAAGCGCCACCGCCTGCCCGGCGGGGGGCAGGTTCGCGGCGGTGCGTTCGCTGACATGGACGATATAGCCCACGCCGCGCACGTCGATCAGCACATGGTCCTGCGCCCGATGCAGGATCACCCCGGCGATGCGTCCGATCATGGCCCGTCCCTCACGCGCTTGCCTTGATGCGCAGGGCGCGGCCCTGCAGGTGATGGGCGTGACAAATTGCCACGGCCAGCGCGTCCGCCGCGTCCGGTCCGGCGAAGTCGACGCCGGGCAGCATGAAGCGGACCATGTGCTGGATCTGCTCCTTGGCGGCATGGCCGACGCCGACCACGGTCTTCTTGACCGCGTTCGGGGCGTATTCGCCGATCTCCAGCCCCGCCTCGGCCGGGGCCAGCAGGGCGATGCCGCGCGCCTGGCCCAGCTTCAGCGTGCCGAGCGCGTCCTTGTTCACGAAGGTCTGCTCGACCGCGGCCGCATCCGGGGCATGCCGGACGATCACCGCGCAAAGCCCGCGATAGAGCGCGGCGAGGCGCGGACCCAGCTCGCCCGCCTCGGAATGGACGATGCCGTTGCCCAGATGCCGCAGGCGCGGCCCCTCGACCGCGATCACGCCCCAGCCCATGTTCCGCAGGCCGGGGTCTATGCCGATGATCTTCATGCCTGTTCCCTTTTTGCCAAGCGTTAGCACGAAAGGCGAACATCGCCTAGTTGCTTTGTCATCCGCTTGACATCGCAGGTCCCCATCGGGGACAGAGGGGCACGAAAAGGGACGAGGGACAATGTCGCCAGCACTGATCGCCGTGCTTCCGTTCATCGGGGCGCTGCTGCCCGGATTGCTGATCCGCTCGGGGCGGGATGTCGCTGCGGTCTCTTGCGCGACGGCGACCTTCCTCGCGCTGCTGGGACTTTGCCTGCATATCCCGGCGATCATGGCGGGCGAGGTAATCACGGCGCGTTTCGCCTGGCTGCCCTCGCTGGGGCTGAACGCGCATTTCCGCATCGACGGGCTGGGCCTGCTCTTCGGCATCCTGATCCTGGGCATCGGCCTGCTGATCATCGCCTATGCCCGCTATTACCTGTCGCGCAAGGATCCGGCGGGGGTGTTCTACACCTATCTGATGCTGTTCCAGGGCGCGATGCTGGGCATCGTGCTGTCCGACAACATCCTGCTGCTGCTGGTGTTCTGGGAGCTGACCTCGCTGTCCTCCTTCCTGCTGATCGGCTATTGGAAGCACCTGCCTGAGGGGCGGCAGGGCGCGCGCATGGCGTTGACCGTGACCGGCATGGGCGGGCTTGCGATGATCGCGGGCATGCTGATCCTGGGCAATATCGCCGGCAGCTTCGACATTTCGGATATCCTGCAGGCGCGCGAGGCGATCCAGGCCAGCCCGCTCTACCTGCCGGCGCTGCTGCTGATCCTGCTGGGCGCCTTCACCAAATCGGCGCAGTTCCCGTTCCATTTCTGGCTGCCGCATGCCATGGCGGCGCCGACGCCGGTTTCGGCCTATCTGCATTCGGCGACCATGGTGAAGGCCGGGCTGTTCCTGATGGCGCGGCTGTGGCCGGTGCTGTCGGGCACGCCGGAATGGTTCTATATCGTCGCCACCACCGGGCTTGCGACCATGGTGCTGGCGGCCTGGATCGCCATCTTCCGCGACGACCTGAAATCGCTCTTGGCCTTTTCCACCGTCTCGCATCTGGGCCTCATCACCATGCTTCTGGGCTTCGGCACCGAGGCGGCGGCGGGGGCGGCGGTATTCCACATCATCAACCACGCCACCTTCAAGGCGGCGCTGTTCATGACCGCCGGCATCATCGACCACGAGGCCGGCACGCGTTCCATCGCCCGTCTGGGCGGGTTGCGGCGGCTGATGCCGGTGACCTTCGTCATCGGCACCGTGGCGGCGCTGTCCATGGCCGGCATCCCGCCGCTGAACGGCTTCCTGTCGAAAGAGCTGATGCTGGAAGAGGCGACCCATGCCGCCTGGCAGGGCAATCCCTGGCTGATCGCGGCGATGGCGACGCTGGGGGCGCTGTTCTCGGTCTGCTATTCGCTGCGATTCGTCTGGCAGGTGTTCTTCGGCCCCGCGCGTCAGGACTACCCGCATCGCCCGCATGACCCGGGCTTCGGCCTGTGGTCCGCCCCTGCGCTGCTGGTGGTGCTGGTGGTGCTGATCGGGCTGTTTCCCGCCGGCATGGCCGGCTGGCTGGTCGATGTCTCGGCCAGCGCCGTCACCGGCACCGCCCAGCATCCGCATCTGGCGCTGTGGCATGGCGTGACCCCGGCGCTGATGCTGTCGATCACCGCGCTGATCGGCGGGGCGCTGCTGCTGGCGCTGAACCGCCACCTGCTGGCCATGCGGGCGGCGATGGCCTGGCCGGACGCCAAGGCGATCTTCGACGCCATCACCCGCTGGACGACCGGCGCGGCGGGCGTCTTCACCGACCGGCTGACCAACGGCTCGATGTCGCGCGCCCTTGCCGCCTTTTCGCTGACCGTGGTGCTTTGCGGCTTCTGGGCCTTCTCGACCGGCGGCTGGCAGGGCGCGACCCGGCCGATGCTGCCGGTCCAGCCGGTGCCGCTGGTCGGCTGGGCGGCGCTGATGGTGGCGATCTGCTGCATGGTGGCCTTTCACCGCCAGCGCATCCTGGCGCTGGTGCTGGTCGGCATCATCGGGCTGATGGTCTCGGTCAGCTTCATCTATTTTTCGGCCCCCGACCTGGCGCTGACGCAGATCTCGGTCGAGGTGGTCACGGTCGTCCTGCTGCTGCTGGCGCTGAACTTCCTGCCCAAGTTCACGGTGATCGACAGCCGCGACCGCAAGCGCGGCATCGACGCCTTCATCGCCACGCTGACCGGGCTGGGCTTCGGGGCGCTGGCCTATGTGATCATGCGCAGCGATTTCGCCTTTTCCTCGATCTCGGAATACATGCTGGCCAACAGCTACAGGCTGGGCGGCGGCGACAACGTGGTCAACGTGATCCTGGTGGACTTCCGCGGCTACGATACCTTCGGCGAGATCACGGTGCTGGGCATCGCCGCGCTGACCATCTTCGCCCTGACCGAGACGCTGCTGGCCGGCGCCAGCGGCCGGCGGCTGCGCAACTGGATCCATGACAGCCGCCGGGCCGGCGACCGGCATCCGCTGACGCTGGTGGTGGTGACGCGGCTGATCCTGCCGGTTTCGCTGGTGGTCGGGCTGTACATCTTCCTGCGCGGCCACAACATGCCGGGCGGCGGCTTCATCGCCGGGCTGGTGGTCGCGGTGGCGCTGGTGTCGCAATACATGGCCTCGGGCTTTGCCTGGGCGCAGGAGCGGCAAAAGATCAACTATCACGCGCTGATCGGCGCCGGCGTCATCGCCGCCGGGCTGACCGGAATCGGCGCCTGGTTCGCCGGCCTGCCCTTCCTGACCTCGGCCTATGGCTATGTGAAGCTGCCGGGGCTCGAAGAATTCGAGCTGGCCTCGGCCATGGGCTTCGATCTGGGCGTGTTCCTGTGCGTGGTCGGGGCGGTGATGCTGGCCCTGAACTCGCTGTCGCGGATCGCGCGGCAGGCGGGCGAGACGGTGAACCTGGACCCGATGGACATCGACCCCAGCAGGGAGGCGCGGCGCTGATGGAACTTCTGCTGTCGAGCGCGATCGGCATGCTGACCGCCGCCGGGGTCTATCTGATCCTGCGGCTGCGGACATTCGCCGTGGTGCTGGGCATGACCATGCTCAGCTATGCCATCAACCTGTTCCTGTTCTCGACCGGGCGGCTGGTGGTGAACGCGCCGCCGATCCTGCAAAAGGGGGTGGAGGTCTATACCGACCCGCTGCCGCAGGCACTGGTGCTGACCGCCATCGTCATCAGCTTCGGCATGACCGCGGTGGTGGTGATGATGGCGCTGGGGGCCTTCCTGGAAGGCGGCGACGACCGGGTGGACATGCCGCGCGCCGACCGCCTGCCGAGGGATGACCAGGCATGAGCCATCTGATCATCGCCCCCGTCGTCCTGCCCGCCGTCATCGGGCCGCTCATCATCCTGTGGATGCGCAACGACCTGCTGTTGCAGCGGGTGTTCTCGGTCGCCGGGACCGCGCTTCTGGCCGCGGTGGCGCTTTACCTGAACCTGCTCGCCGCGGGCGGAGAGGTGCAGGTCTATCGCCTCGGCAACTGGGCCGCGCCCTTCGGCATCGTGCTGATGCTGGACCGGCTGGCGGCGCTGATGCTGCTTCTGACCGCGATGCTGGCGCTGGCGGTGCAGCTTTACGCCATGGGCTCGGGCTGGGACCGCAAGGGCCGGCATTTCCATGCGCTCTGGCAGTTCCAGCTGATGGGCGTCTGCGGCGCCTTCCTGACCGGCGACGCCTTCAACCTGTTCGTCTTCTTCGAGATCCTGCTGATCGCCAGCTACGGTCTGATGATCCACGGCGGGGGCGAGATGCGGCTGCGCGCCGGGGTGCAGTATATCGCCTACAACCTGGCCGGCTCGACCCTGTTCCTGGCGGCGCTGGGGGTGCTCTATTCCGTCACCGGCACGCTGAACATGGCCGACATGGCCCTGCGCGTGGCGGCGATGCCGGCCGAGGATACGGCGCTGCTGCGCGCCGGCGCGGTGCTGTTGATGCTGGTCTTTGCCGTCAAGGCGGCGCTGGTGCCGCTGCATTTCTGGCTGCCCTCGACCTATGCCAATGCGCCGGGGCCGGTGGCGGCGCTGTTCGCCATCATGACCAAGGTCGGGGTCTATGGCATCATCCGCTTCTTCACCCTGGTCTTTCCGCAGGACGCCGTGACCCAAAGCGTGGTGGCCGACCTGCTGCTGCCGGCGGCGCTGTTCACGCTGGCCATCGGCCAGATCGGCATCCTGGGCACCCGCCATCTGGGCCGGCTGGCCGCTTTCGCCGCCATCGGCTCGATCGGGACGCTGATGATCGCGGTGGCGCAGTTCACCCCGCAGGGCACCGCGGCGGCGGTCTATTACCTGATCCACTCGACGCTGGCGGCGGGGGCGCTGTTCCTGATCGTGGACATGATCGGCGCGCGCCGGGGCGATCTGTGGCTGCGGCTGGACCGGGTGATGCCGGGCAACGGGCTGGTCGCGGCGCTGTATTTCACCGCGGCCATCGCCGTGGTCGGCATGCCGCCGTTTTCCGGCTTCATCGGCAAGCTCTTGGTGATGCAGGCCACCGGCGCGGCCCCGGCGATGGTCTGGATCTGGGCGACGATTCTGATCACCTCGCTGATCGCGATCTATGCCATGTCGCGCGCCGGCTCGATCGTCTTCTGGAAGAGCTTCGAGCTCGGCCCGGCGCCGGTGCCGGCGCCGACGGTCGCGGCCGGCCCCAAGCTGGAGCCGGACGAGCCGGTCCAGGACCTCGGCGATGCGCCGGCGAACTGGCTGGCGGTGGCCTCAGTGGCGCTGCTTCTGTCGGGCATCGTGGCCCTGACCGCCTTTGCCGGCCTGGCCATGCGCTTTGCCGAGGCGACCGCCGCGCAGCTGCATGATCCCGACGCCTATGTCTCGGCGGTGCTGGAAGGGCAGGAGGGCACGAAATGATCCGCCGCCTGCTCCCGCATCCCTGGCTGTCGGTCACGCTGGTCCTGGTCTGGATGGCCCTGGTCAACCGCTGGGCGGTCGGCTCGCTGGTCTTTGCCGCGATCATCGGCGTGGTGGTGCCGCTGATCACCGCGCCCTATTGGCCGGGCGCCAACGGCTACAGCAAGCCGCAGCGCATCCCGGCCTATCTGGCCATGGTGATCTGGGACATCGCCAAGGCGAATTTCACCGTGGCGCGCATCGTGCTGTTCATGCCGCGCCGGGCGCTTCAGCCCGCCTGGATCGCGGTGCCGCTGGACCTGCGCCGCCCCGAGGCGATCACCGCCCTGGCCGCGACCATCACCCTCACCCCCGGCACCGTCAGCTGTGACCTGTCCGAGGACGGGCGCGCCCTGCTGGTCCACGCCATGCACGCCCCCGACCCCGAGGCGGTGCTGGACGAGATCAAGACCCGCTACGAGGCCCGGCTGAAGGAGATCTTCGAATGATCGCTTACGCGCTTCTCTTCGCCTATGGCTGCTTCGGGCTGGCGCTGCTGTTCTGCCTTTATCGCGTGGTCTTCGCACCGGGCCTGTCGGACCGGGTGCTGGCGCTGGACACCATGGCGATCAACATGATCGCGCTTCTGACGCTGTTCGGCATCGACAAGGGCACGGGGATGTATTTCGAGGCCTCGCTGCTTTTCGCCATGGTCGGCTTCATCTCGACCGTGGCCTATGCGAAATTCGTCCTGCGCGGCGACATCATCGAATAGGGGGCGGGCATGATCGCGGAAATCGTCGTCTCGGTTCTGCTGGTGGTGGGCGGGTTCTTCGGGCTCGTCGGCTCCTACGGGCTGGTCAAGCTGCCAGACCCGATGACGCGCCTGCACGCGCCGACGAAATCGGCGACGCTGGGGGTGGGGGCGGTGCTGATCGCCTCGCTGATCTGGTTCCCGGCACGGCACGGGGCGCTGACCTGGCACGAGCTGCTGATCACGCTGTTCCTGTTCCTGACTGCCCCGGTCACCGGCTATTTCATCGC
This sequence comes from Paracoccus sp. MA, assembly GCF_020990385.1. Lineage (NCBI taxonomy): Bacteria > Pseudomonadati > Pseudomonadota > Alphaproteobacteria > Rhodobacterales > Paracoccaceae > Paracoccus > Paracoccus sp. MA. The sequence continues at coordinate 2,053,255 of NZ_CP087598.1, read as the reverse complement.
CAAGGCCCATATGCATCTGGGCTGGAGCCGCGACGAATTGCCCCGTCCGGCGCCCGGCAAGGACTGGGCCACCTTCGCCGATCCGGACAAGGCCAGCCTTGTCGATCGCCGTCCCGGGGATTAGCAAGGCGACAAGCCCGTTTGGGGGCTTCGCCCCCGCGCGTTCCGCGCTCCCCCAGGATATTTGGACAAGAAAGAACCAGGCAGAGAGGTGGCCGGCCAGCCGCTTCTTTCTTGTCCAAATATCCTGCGGGGGTCCGGGGGCGCAAAGCCCCCGGCCGCGGCGGTCCGGCCAGGCCAGGGCATGAAAAAGGGGACGGAAACCCGCCCCCCTTGTCCGTCCTGATGCGCCGCTCAGATCAGCCCGGCATGGGCCAAGGCCGCGTCGATCCGCGCCTTGGTGGCCTCGGTCAGCCCGACCAGCGGCAGGCGCACGGCGTCGCTGCAAAGACCCAGCCGCGACATGGCATATTTCGCCCCGGCGACGCCCGGCTCAAGGAAGATCGCCTCGTGCAGCGGCATCAGCCTGTCCTGGTAGTCCAGCGCCTTGGCGTAGTCGCCGGCGAGCGTCGCCTCCTGGAACTGGGCGCAGAGCTTCGGCGCCACATTCGCCGTGACCGAGATGCAGCCCACCCCGCCATGGGCGTTGAAGCCGAGCGCGGTGGCGTCCTCGCCCGAAAGCTGCACGAAATCCTTGCCGCAGGCGGCGCGCTGCTGGCTGACCCGCTCAAGCTTGCCGGTGGCGTCCTTGACGCCGATGATGCGCGGCAGCTTCGCCAGTTCGCCCATGGTCTCGGGCAGCATGTCGATGACCGAGCGGCCGGGGATGTTGTAGATGATGATCGGCAGGTCGCTGGCGTCGTGCAGCGCGGTGTAATGCGCGATCAGCCCGGCCTGGGTCGGCTTGTTGTAATAGGGCGTCACCACCAGCGCCGCATCGGCGCCGGCGGCCTGCGCGTGCTGCACCAGCCCGATCCCCTCGCGCGTCGAGTTCGAGCCGGCGCCGGCGACGACCGGGATGCGGCCGGCGGCCATGCGCACCACCTCTTCGATGACCTTGCGGTGTTCCTCATGGCTCAGCGTCGGGCTTTCGCCGGTGGTGCCGACGGGCACCAGCCCGTGGCTGCCCTGTGCGACATGCCAGTCGACGAGCTTTTCCAGCGCGGGGAGATCCAGCTCCCCGTCCGGGGTGAAGGGCGTGACCAGCGCGGGCAGCGAGCCTTTGAACATGTGGGTATCCTGAATTTGCCTCTGCTGGCGGCTTACATCCGGGCGCGCGGATTGCCAAGGATGTGAGTTGCGCCGCCCGGCGGAACCTCGCAGAAAGGGGGGCATGATGTATCCTTTCCGTGACAGGCTCCTGGCGCCGGTGCTGGCCCTTGCCGTAAGCCTTGCCCAGCCGGCCGGGGCCGAGGATGCCGGGCACCTGTCGCGCGCGCTTGCGGCGGCGGCGATGCGCGACTGGGCGACCGCCACGGCCGAGGCCGAGGCCTCGGGCCCCATCGCCCGCGACCTGATCCAGTGGCAGCGGCTGCGGGCCGGGCAGGGCAGCTGGCCGGAATACCGCGATTTCGCCGCCCGCAACCGCGACTGGCCCGGCATGGCGCTGTTCTGGAAGCGCGGCGACGCGGTGCTGCGCCCGGACCTGCCGCCGGCCGAGGTGATCGCGTGGTTCGGCACCCGCCGCCCGGACACGCTGAACGGCGCGATGGCGCTGATCGCCGCCCTGCAGGCCACCGACCCGCCGGCCGCCAAGGCCGAGATCGCCCGCTTCTGGTCCGAGCAGGCGCTGACCAAGCCCGAGGCCGACGCCTTCCTGGCCGCGCATGGCGCCGAGGTTGCCGGCCTGCACGATGCGCGGCTGATGCGGCTTCTGGATCTGGGCGAATGGCAGGCGGCGCAGGTGGTGCTGCCCCTGGCCTCGGATCCCGCGCAGGCCCTGGGCCGCGCGCGGCTGGCGCTGCAATCGGGGCAGGCGGGGGTGGATGCGCTGATCCTGGCCCTGCCGGACGCGCAGCGGGGCGATGCGGGGCTGGCGCTGGACCGCTTCCGCTGGCGGGTCTGGGCCAAGATGCCGGACCTGGCGCGCGCGCTGATGCTGGAACGCTCGACCAGCGCCGAGGCGCTGCGCGACCCCGCCGCCTGGGCCGGCAAGCGCGCCGATTACGCCCGGCTGGCATTGCGGCAGGGCGACTGGGCGCTGGCCGAGAGACTGGCGGCCGGGCATTTCCTGCCGCCGGGAAGCGATGCCTATTCGGACCTGGAATGGCTTGCCGGCTACGCCGCGCTGCGCGGCGGCGCGGCGGACCGGGCGCTTCGGCATTTCCGCACGCTGGAGCAGGCGGTGGCCAGCCCGATCTCGCTGTCCCGCGCGCATTACTGGCAGGGCCGGGCGCTGGAGGCCGGGGGCGACGAGGCCGGCGCCGATGCGGCCTATGCCCGCGCCGCCGGCTATCAGTCGGCCTGGTACGGGCAGCTGGCCGCGGAACGGCTGGGCCTGCCGATGCTGCCCGACCTGGCCCTTGCCGGGCGCAGCGAGGCCAGCCTGCCCGACTGGCGCGGCAGCCGCCTGCGCGAGAACCCGGTCTGGCAGGCCGGCACCTGGCTGGTCGCGGCGGGCGAGGCCGATCAGGGCGCGCGCTTCTTCCTGCACCTGGCCGAGACCGCCGCGCCCGAGGATATCGGCCGCATGGCGCGGATGATGCTGGAGATGCGGCTGCCCTGGCACGCGCTGCGGCTGGCCAAGGCCGCCGCCGCCAAGGGCGCCGTCTATCCGGCCGCCTATTTCCCGCTGACCGGGCTTGAGCAGGCCGAACTGGGCCTGCCGCCCGAGCTGGTCATGGCCATTGCCCGGCGGGAAAGCGAGTTCAACCATACCGTTTCCTCGCATGCCGGGGCACTGGGGCTGATGCAGGTCATGCCCGACACCGCGCGCTCGATGGCGCGCAGGATCGGCGAGCCCTTCGACCAGGCGCGGCTGACCCGCGACGCCGCCTATAACGCCCGGCTGGGCGCGGCCTATCTGGCGGGGCTGCGCGAACGCTTCGGCCCCTCGGTCGCGCTGGTCGCGGCGGGCTACAATGCCGGGCCCGGCCGCTCGGCCCGCTGGCTGGGCGAGTTCGGCGACCTGCGCGGCGAGGTCGATCCGGTCGATTGGGTCGAGATGATCCCCTTCGACGAGACGCGCAACTACGTCATGCGCGTGGCCGAGGCGCTGCCCGTCTATCGCGCCCGCATCAAGGGCGCGCCGGTGCCGCTGGTGCCGAGCTGGGATCTGACCGGGGGCGGCATGAAGCCCGCGCCGGCGCCGCCGCCCATCCGGCTGACGGTCTCTGCCCGGCCGGTGATGCCGGCGCGCACGCTGGCCGGCTATGCCTCGGGCGGGGCGCTGGCCGAGGTGCTGGGTCCGGCGCCGGTCGAGGCGGCCAGCGCCGGCGCCGTCACGTCAGCCCGGCCCGCTCGCGCTGGCGCGAGCGCCACCAGGTGAAGAGCCCCGCGCCGACCACGATGAGCCCGCCGAGCGCGACGTTCGGCGCCAGCGTCTCGCCGAAGATCACCACGCCGAAGATGCTGACCCAGACCAGCTGGGTGTAGGAAAACGGCTGCAGGGCCGAGGCCTCGGCCAGCTCATAGGCCTTGATCAGCATGAAATGCGCCACCACGGCCGTCAGGCACAGCAGCAGAAGCCAGGGGATGTCGCGCCCGGCGATCGGTTCCCAATGCCAGATGCCGACCAGGGTGATGGCGACCGCCCCGGCGATGCCGGTCCAGAAAAAGCTGACCATGGCCGGGTCGTCGCGCCCGACCATCCGGGTCAGCAGCCCATAGACCGCGAACATGGCCGCGCCGACGAAGGGCAGCACCGCATCGGCGCTGAAGACGCCGCTGCCCGGTTTCAGCACGATGAGGATGCCCGCAAAGCCCACGGCGACCGCCGCCCAGCGGCGCCAGCCGACCTTTTCGCCCAGGATCGGGCCGGACAGCGCCGAGATCAGCAGCGGATAGCAGGCAAAGATCGCATGGGTGTTGATCAGGCCCAGCCGCACGAAGGCCTCGACCGTGATCACCACCTCGGCCACCAGCAGCACGCCGCGGAAGATCTGCGTCCAGGGCCGTTTCGAGTGCAGGGCGCGCGACAGCCCGCCCGGCGCGCGGGCGCAAAGCAGGATCACGAAGGCCGCGAAGAACCAGTAGCGCAGCATGATCACGAAGATCGGCGAATAGGCTGCGCCCAGATGGCGCGAGATGCCGTCCTGCGCCGCGAAGATCAGCGCCGAGCCGCAGATCAGCAGGATCGCCGTGCCCTGCCGTTCGGCGCGGGGCGCGGCAAGCGGCGGGGGAACGGCAGGCGGACGGGCTGCCGGGGCCATCAGCGGCCCCGTCTGGCGGTTATTTGGCATGGCGGGAATCCCGGGCTTGAGACTCGCCCATGCCTTCGCGCGCCGGAAAGGTCAAGCCGGGCTCAGTCCCGTTGACGCACTATTCCTGCGAACTCGTCGAAAAGCTGCGGGTTGGCGGCGACGATCGAGCCCGATTCGACCGGGCTTTCCTCGGAACGGATCGATTCCACGAAACCGCCGGCCTCTTTCACCAGCAGGCTGCCGGCGGCCACGTCCCAGGACTTGATGCCGCGTTCCCAATAGCCCTCGTAGCGGCCGGCCGCAACATAGGCCAGATCCAGCGAGGCCGCGCCCCAGCGCCGCACGCCGGCGGTCAGCGGCATCAGCCGCGACAGGTCGCGCAGCGTGGCGGGCAGGGTGCCGCGCCCGGCGAAGGGCACGCCGGTGGCGAAGATCGATTCGATCATCTGGCGGCGGCCCGAGACGCGGATGCGGCGGTCGTTCAGGAAGGCGCCGTCGCCCTTTTCGGCGGTGAACAGCTCGTCCTTGGCGGCGTCGAAGACCACGCCGGCGACGATCTCGCCCTTGTGCTCCAGCGCGATGCTGATCGCCCAATGCGGCAACCCGTGCAGGAAATTGGTGGTGCCGTCCAGCGGATCGACGATCCAGCGCCGGGTCGGGTCCTCGCCGGCCTCTTCGCCGGTTTCCTCGCCGATCCAGCCATAGTTCGGGCGGGCGGTGCGCAGTTCTTCCTTGATGATGCGCTCGGCCTCGCGGTCGGCGCGGCTGACGAAATCGCCGGCGCCCTTGACCGAGACCTGCAGGTTCTCGACCTCGCGGAAGTCCTTGACGAGGCTGCGGCCCGCCTTGCGCGCGGCCTTGATCATGATGTTGAGATTGGCGCTGGCCATGGCTTTTCCTTTTTGGGATTGCCAGCCTCTTAGGCGAAGGGCCGCGCAAAGTGAAGCCGGCGCGGCGTCTAGTGCGTTGCGATCATGGCATAGCCGGGATGAAAGGCCACCCGGACGGTGGTGATCGCGCCCAGGTCGTTGAAGGTGGTGCGCTGCAGGATCAGCAGCGCGCTGCCCTGCCGGGTCTCCAGCAGCCGGGCGTCGCGGGCATTGGCGTTCTCGGCCGAAAAGGCCATGTCGGCGCGCAGCCAGGGCGCGTTGCGCACCAGCCATTCATTGGCGTTGACGCGGTGGAAGTCGATGCCGGCGACGCCGGGCGCGGCGCCGGGATTGATCCAGCGGTCCTCGACCTGGAAGGGCTTGCCGTCGCCGTAATGCACGGTGCGCAGATGGATCAGCATCCGCCCCTCGGGCAGTTCCATGCGCTGCGCGATCTCGGCCGGGATCGGGCTTTCCTTCTGCGCGATGACCCGGTGGCTGTATTCCATCCCCGCCTGCTCGATCTGCTCGCGCACGATGGGGATGGTCAGCGTGGCCTTGCGCGCCGGGTTCACCGTCACATGGGTGCCGGCCCGGCGCTTGCGGTCCAAGAGCCCCTCCTCGGCCAGCATCTGCAGGGCCTTGTTCACCGTGGCGCGGGCGACGCCGAACTCGACGGCCAGCTCGGCCTCGTCCGGGATGCGGTCGCCCTGCCGCCATTCGCGGTCCACGATGCGGCGGCGCACCTCGCTGGTGATGGCCTGGGCCTTGGAGGAGCTTCTTTCGGTCACATGCGGTCCTGAAGTCGGGCGATGGTCGCCAGATAATCGGCGATGATGCGGTCGCGGTCCATATGCCGGCCGTCCCGCACCACGTGGCGGCCCGCCGACCAGACGTCGCGGACCAGCCCGTCATGGCCGGCAAAGACCAGGCTGTCGAGCATCTGGTCGCCCTTGCGGCCGAACATCACCGGATTGTCCAGCCCGACCGCGACCAGATCGGCCCAGAGCCCCGGCCGGATCGCCCCGGTCTCGCGCCCCGCCGCCGTGGCGCCGCCGTCCAGCCCGGCCTCGTAGATCACCCGGCCGGTCGAGCGCCCCGGCTCGGCCAGGATCGCCCGGCCGCGGTCGCGCAGGCGCTGGCTGTATTCCAGCGTCCGCAACTCCTCGACCAGCGAGATGCGGATGTTGCTGTCCGAGCCGAAGCCGATGCGGCCGCTTTCCCCGGCCCAGATGGTGCCGTTGAAGATGCCGTCGCCCAGCGACGATTCGGTGATCGGGCAAAGGCCCGCCACGGCGCCGGTGGCGGCCAGGCGGCGGGTCTCGTCCTCGGTCATGTGGGTCAGGTGGATCAGCGTCCAGCACCGGTCGGGGCCGTGGTTCTCCAGCAGCCATTCGACCGGGCGGCGGCCATAGGCGGCGCTGATTTCCTCGATCTCGGGCACCTGCTCGGCCAGGTGCATGTGCAGCGGCCGGCCGGGGCGCAGCGCGACGCAGGCCGCCAGCCCCTCGGGCGAGACGGCGCGCAGCGAATGCGGGGCGACGCCGATGCCGGAATCGCCGGGCAGGGCGCGCAGCGCCGCCTCGCAGCCTTCCAGCAGGCGCTGGAATTCCTCGGGCGTGGTGCCGAAGCGGTTCTGGCCGGGGGCGAGCGGCCGACGGTCCACGCCGCCGAACTGGTAATGCACGGGCAGCAGGGTCAGGCCGATGCCGGTGCGGCCGGCCGCGGCGGCGATGCGTTCGCCCATCTCGGCGATATTGTCGTAATGCCCAGCCCCGGGACGGTGGTGCAGATAGTGGAACTCGACATTGGTGGCATAGCCGGCCTCCAGCATCTCCATCTGCACCAGCGCGGCGATGGCTTCGACATCCTCGGGCGTCAGGTGGTCGAGGAAGCGATACATGATCTGCCGCCAGGTCCAGAAGGTGTCGCGCGGCTCGGGGCCCTTCGCCTCGGAAAGCCCGGCCATGGCGCGCTGGAAGGCGTGGCTGTGCAGGTTCGCGAGCGCCGGCAGCAGCAGGCCGGCGCGATGGCCCTGCGGCGCCGCATCCTTTTCCACGGCGGCGATTCGGCCTTGCTCGACCGTCACCCGGACATTTTCTGCCCATCCATCGGGCAACAAGGCCCGTTCCGCCCAGATAACCGTCATCCCGTCGCCCTTCTTTGCGCCAAAATAAGTTTAGACATAGAGATTAATTAAGTTTAGACATAGAACAACCGAGAAATCAATCCGGGATGCGATCCGATGCAGCTTCTCCATAACGCCCAGCTTGTCACGATGGACGAAGAATCAGGTAGTTACGGCCTGATCGAGCAGGGGGTGCTGGTGATCGAGGCCGGGCGAATCGCTTGGGTCGGCGCCGAATCGGACCTGCCTGCGCGCTATGGCGATGCGACGCGCCGCGACATGGGCGGCCGGCTGGTGACGCCGGGGCTGATCGACTGCCACACCCATATCGTCTTCGGCGGCGACCGCGCGCGCGAGTTCGAGATGCGGCTGGAGGGTGCCTCCTACGAGGAGATCGCGCGGGCCGGCGGCGGCATCCTGTCCAGCGTCCGCGCCACGCGCGAGGCGGATGAGGATGCGCTGCTGGCATCCGCCCTGCCGCGTGTCGATACGCTGCTGGCCGAGGGCGTGACGACGCTGGAGATCAAGTCGGGCTACGGGCTGGACATCGACAGCGAGCTGAAGATGCTGCGCGTCGCCCGCCGCATCGGGCAGGTCCGCAAGGTGACGGTGCGCACCACCTGGCTGGCCGCCCATGCCTTGCCGCCGGAATACAGGGACGACCGCGAGGGATATATCCGCGAGGTGGTGGTCGCCGGCATGCAGCGCGGCCATGCCGAGGGGCTGATCGACGCGGTGGACGGGTTCTGCGAGGGCATCGCGTTTACGCGCGAGGAAATGGCCGGCATCTTCGACCATGCGGCAAGGCTGGGCCTGCCGGTCAAGCTGCATGCCGAGCAGCTTTCCGACCTGGGCGGCGCGGCCATGGCGGCGCAGCACGGCGCGCTGTCGGCGGATCATCTGGAATATCTGGGACCGGACGGTATCGAGGCCATGGCGGCTTCTGGCACCGTGGCGGTGCTGCTGCCCGGCGCCTTCTATACCCTGCGCGAGACGCAATACCCGCCGATGGGCGCCTTGCGCGATGCCGGCGTGCCGATCGCGCTGGCCACCGATTGCAATCCCGGCACCTCGCCGCTGACCTCGCTGCTGCTGACCATGAACATGGGCGCGACGCTGTTCCGCATGACGCCCTCGGAATGCCTGGCGGGTGTCACGCGCCACGCCGCCCGGGCGCTGGGCCTTGCGGATCGCGGCCGGCTGGCGCCCGGCATGCGCGCCGACCTGGCGGTCTGGGACATCCGGCACCCGGCCGAACTGACCTATCGCATCGGCTTCAACCCCCTTCATGCCCGCATCGTCGGAGGCGAACTTGTCTGAACTGATCCTTATCCCCGGTGAAACCACGCTCGCGCAGCTTGAACAGGTCTGGCGTCAGGGCCTAGCCGTGCGGCTGGCCGACTCGGCTCGTCCCGGCATTGCCGAATCCGCCGCGCGCATCGCCGCCGCCGCCAATGGTGACGCGCCGGTCTATGGCGTGAATACCGGCTTCGGCAAGCTCGCCTCGATCAAGATCAGGGCCGAGGACACCGCCACCCTGCAACGCAACCTGATCCTGTCGCATTGCTGCGGCGTGGGCGAGCCGGTCGAGCCGGAAACCGTGCGCCTGATCATGGTGCTGAAGCTTCTGTCGCTGGGCCGCGGCGCCTCGGGCGTGCGCCCCCAGGTGATCCAGCTGATCGAGGACATGCTGGCGCGCGGCGTGCTGCCGGTGATCCCGTCGCAGGGTTCGGTCGGCGCCTCGGGCGATCTGGCGCCGCTGGCGCATATGGCCGCCGCCATGCTGGGCGAGGGCCGCGCAACCTATGACGGCCGCGAGATGCCCGCCGCCGAGGCGTTGGCCGCCGCCGGCCTCGCGCCCGTGGTGCTGGCCGCGAAAGAGGGGCTGGCGCTGATCAACGGCACCCAGGTCTCGACCGCCTTCGCGCTGGCGGGGCTGTTCGAGGCTTTCGCCTCGGCCCGCGCGGCGCTGGTCACGTCCTCGCTTTCGACCGATGCGATCATGGGCTCGACCGCGCCCTTCCTGGACGAGATCCACACGCTGCGCGGCCATCGCGGCCAGATCGTCGCGGCGCGGACGATCCGCGCACTGATGGATGGGTCCGAGATCCGCGAGAGCCACCGCGAGGGCGATACGCGCGTGCAGGATCCCTATTGCATCCGCTGCCAGCCGCAGGTGACGGGCGCCTGCATCGACCTGCTCTGGCAGGCCGCCCGCACGCTGGAGATCGAATCGAACGCCGCCACCGACAACCCGCTGGTGCTGGTCGGCGCCGACCGCATCGTCTCGGGCGGCAACTTCCATGCCGAGCCGGTGGCCTTCGCCGCCGACCAGATCGCGCTGGCCATTGCCGAGATCGGCGCCATTTCCCAGCGCCGCATTGCGCTGATGGTCGATCCGGCGCTGTCGCATGACCTGCCGCCCTTCCTGACCCCCGATCCGGGGCTGAACTCGGGCCTGATGATCGCGGAAGTGACCTCGGCGGCGCTGATGAGCGAGAACAAGCACCTGGCGACGCCGTGCAGCACCGACTCGACGCCGACCTCGGCGAATCAGGAGGATCACGTCAGCATGGCCGCGCATGGCGCCCGGCGGCTGAAGCGCATGAATGCGAACCTCGCGCAGATCCTGGGCATCGAGGCGCTTTGCGCCAGCGCGGGCGTCGAGTTCCGCGCGCCGCTGGCGACCTCGGCGCCCTTGCAGGCGGTGATCGCCGCGCTGCGCCAGACGGTGCCGGCGCTGGAGCAGGACCGCTATCTTGCCCCCGACCTGGCCGAATCCGCCCGGCTGGTGCGCGAGGGCGTGCTGGTCGGCGCCGTTCCCGGCCACCTGCTGGACGAGGTGCGGCCGTGACCCCCGTCGAAGTCACGCAGGGCGACAGCCCGGTCATCCTCGGCCTGCCGCATACCGGGACCTGGCTGCCCGATGGGATGCGCGCCCGGCTGAACCCGCGCGGGCAGGTGCTGGCCGATGCCGACTGGCATATCCATCGGCTCTATGACGGGCTTCTGCCCGGCGCGACAACGGTGCGGGCGACCTTTCACCGCTATGTCATCGACGCCAATCGCGGGCCGGACGATGCGAGCCTCTATCCCGGGCAGAACACCACCGGCCTTGTGCCGCTGACCGATTTCGACGGCGAACCGATCTGGGAGGTGGAGCCGACCGCCGAGGAGATCGCCACCCGCAAAGCGCAGTTCCACGCCCCCTATCACGCGGCGCTGGCCGCCGAGATCGAGCGGGTGCGGGCGCGTCACGGCGTGGCGATCCTTTATGACTGCCACTCGATCCGCTCGGTGATCCCCTTCCTGTTTCAGGGCGTGCTGCCGGATTTCAACATCGGCACCAACAGCGGCGCCGCTTGCGACAAGCGCATCGAGGCCGCGACGTTCGAGCTTTGCGCCGCAAGCGGCCGCAGCCATGTGCTGAACGGCCGCTTCAAGGGCGGCTGGACGACGCGGCATTACGGCCAGCCGGGGCAGGGTGTGCATGCCATCCAGATGGAACTGGCGCAGGCGACGCATCTGGCGACCGAAACCCCGCCCTTCGCCTATGACGAGCAGAAGGCCGAGGCGCTGCGGGTGACGCTGAAGGCGATCCTTGAGCGCCTGGCCGCGCTGGCGCCGGAGTTGCGCGCATGAAGCCGCTGCAAGGCATCAAGGTGCTGGACCTGTCCCGCGTGCTGGCGGGGCCCTATTGCACCGCGCTTCTGGCCGATCTGGGTGCCGAAATCATCAAGCTGGAGCCTCCCGCCGGCGACGACTATCGCCATATCGGCCCGTTCAAGGACGGCGAAAGCGCGCTCTTCACGCTGAACAACCGCGGCAAGCAGAGCCTTGTCCTAGACCTGAAGGACCCCGCCGACCTGGCGCTGGCGCGCGAAATCGCGGCGCAGGTCGACGTGGTGGTGGAGAACTTCCGCCCCGGCGTCGCGGCCCGGCTGGGCCTTGGGGCCGAGGCGCTGCGGGCGGCGAATCCGCGGCTGGTCTATTGCTCGATCTCGGGCTTCGGCCAGGACGGGCCGTTCCGCGACCTGCCGGCCTATGACCTGGTGGTGCAGGCCATGTCCGGGCTGATGGCCGGCACCGGCGAGGAAGGCGGCGCGCCGCTGAAGACCGGCGAAAGCGTCGCCGACCTGATCGCCGGCCTGTTCGGAAGCTGGGCGATCATGGCGGCGCTGGTCAATCGCAACGCCACGGGGCAGGGCGCCACGCTGGATGTCGCCATGTATGACGCGCTGTTTTCGATGCTGACCACCAGCCACGCGCTGCATTTCTATGCCGGGGCGCTGCCGCAGCGGGTGGGCAACCGCCATCCCCTGTCCACCCCCTTCGGCTGTTTTGCGACGCAAGACGGGCAGGTGGTGATCGCGGTGCTGAACGGCAAGCAATTCGCCGCGCTGGCCGCGCTGATCGGCGCGCCGGATGCCGCGGACGATCCGCGCTTTGCCAGCGACGAAAGCCGCACCGCGCATGAGCCCGAGCTCAAGCGCCTGATCGAAAGCTGGTCGCGCGAGCGCACGACCGAGGAAGCCGTCGCGGCTCTGGCCGGCGTCGGCCTGCCCGCCGCGCCGATCTGGGACATCGCCCAGGCTGCGGGCAACGAGCATGCGCAGACGCGCGGGCTGGTCAGCCGCCTGCCGCATCCGGTGCTGGGACTGGCGCCGACCGTCGGCCAGCCGGTGCGCTTCGATGCAGAGAAACCCGTGGCCGAGACCTCGGCCCCGCGCCTTGGCGGCGACCGCGCCGCCATCCTGCGCACATTCGGATTGGAGGAGACCGCATGAGCGACGACTGGCCCATGCTGGCCGAAGAGGAAAGGCTGTTCTGCGACGTGCTAGAGCGCATCTGCGCCGAGCGGATCGCGCCCAGAGCGGCGGAGACGGATGAGACTTCGGGTTTCGTCCATGACCAGCTTGCCGTGCTGGGCGAGGCCGGGATGATGGGCGCGAACCTGCCCGAAGCCTATGGCGGCTCGGGCATCTCGGCCCCGGCGCTGCTGCGCGCCGTCGCCATCGTGGCGGGGGCCTGCGGGTCCACGGCCTCGGCGCTGACGGCGCATTACCTGGCGACCGATTCGATCCTGATCGGCGGAACGGAGGCGCAAAAGCAGGAATGGCTGCCGAAAGCCGCCGCCGGCGGGGCGCTGGGGGCATTCGCCCTGACCGAGCCGACCGCCGGCTCGGACCCCGCCGACATGAAGACCCGCGCCCGCCGCACGGAAACCGGCTGGCACCTGAAGGGCACGAAATGCTTCATCTCGAACGGCGGCGTGGCGGATTTCATCGTCGTCTATGCGGTGACCGATCCCGAGAAGGGCCATCGCGGCATCTCGGCCTTCATCCTGCCGAAAGGCACGCCGGGGCTGGATCCGGGCGCACCGGAAAAGACCATGGGGCTGAAGGGCGGGCATGTGTTCACCCTGAACCTCGACTGCCAGCTGCCCGAGGATGCCCTGCTGGGCGAAGAGGGTAGGGGCTTTCGCACCGCCATGCAGGTGCTGGACAACGGCCGCATCGAGGTCGCGGCGCAATGCCTGGGGCTGGCGAAAGCGGCGATGGACGCCGCCATCGCCTATGCCAAGGACCGCGTCATCGGCGGCGAGCGGCTGACCGACCGGCAGGGCATCCGCTGGATGATCGCCGACATGGGCGTCGCTTTTCGTCAGGCGCTGCTCTTGTCGCAGGATGCCGCGCGCCAGCGCCAGCAGGCCCATGACCACGGCGGGCGGTTCTCGCTGGCGTCGAGCATGGCGAAACTGGCCGCCAGCGAGGCGGCGGGCAGGATCGCCGACACCGCGCTGCAGCTGCATGGCGGCTATGGCTATACCCGCGACTTTCCCATCGAGAGGATCAACCGCGATCTGCGCATCATGCGGATCTATGAAGGTTCGTCCGAAATCCAACGCATCATCATTTCCGGCAACATGCTGGCCTGAACGGAGACCGAGATGGACAACCCCCAGACCAATCCGCGTCACAATACCCGCGACATCTTTCCGCCCACCGGCACCGAGATCACCGCGAAAAGCTGGCTGACCGAGGCGCCGATGCGGATGCTGATGAACAACCTGCATCCCGACGTGGCCGAGAACCCGCATGAGCTGGTGGTCTATGGCGGCATCGGCCGCGCCGCCCGCACCTGGAAGGATTTCGACCTGATCGTCGACAGCCTCAAGAAGCTGGAGACCGATGAGACCCTGCTGGTGCAATCCGGCAAGCCGGTCGGCGTATTCAAGACCCACAAGGACGCGCCGCGGGTGCTGATCGCCAACTCGAACCTGGTGCCGCATTGGGCGAACTGGGACCATTTCAACGAGCTGGACAAGAAGGGCCTGGCCATGTACGGCCAGATGACCGCCGGCTCGTGGATCTATATCGGCAGCCAGGGCATCGTGCAGGGCACCTACGAGACCTTCGTCGAGGCCGGGCGCCAGCATTACGGCGGCAACCTGAAGGGCAAGTGGATCCTGACCGCCGGGCTTGGCGGCATGGGCGGCGCCCAGCCTCTGGCCGCGGTCATGGCCGGCGCCTGCTGCCTGGCGGTGGAATGCGACGAGACCCGCGCCGATTTCCGCCTGCGCACCCGCTATGTCGATGAAAAGACCCACAGCCTCGACGAGGCGCTGGAGATGATCGACCGCTGGACCAAGGCCGGCGAGGCGAAATCCGTGGCGCTGATCGGCAATGCCGCCGAGGTGTTCCCGGAACTGGTCAAGCGCGGCGTGCGTCCCGACATCGTGACCGACCAGACCTCGGCCCACGACCCGGTGCATGGCTATCTGCCGCAGGGCTGGACCGTCGCCGAATGGCGCGCGCGCCAGGAAACCGATCCCAAGGCCGTCGAACGCGCCGCCCGTGCCAGCATGCGCAAGCAGGTCGAGGCGATGGTGGCCTTCTGCGACCAGGGCATCCCGACGGTCGATTACGGCAACAACATCCGCCAGATGGCGCTGGAAGAGGGCTTCGAGCGCGCCTTCGCCTTCCCCGGTTTCGTGCCGGCCTATATCCGGCCGCTGTTCTGCAAGGGCATCGGCCCGTTCCGCTGGGCGGCGCTGTCGGGCGATCCCGAGGACATCTACAAGACCGACCGGAAGGTCAAGGAACTGGTCGACGACCCACATCTGCACAACTGGCTGGACATGGCGCGCGAGCGCATCAGCTTCCAGGGCCTGCCGGCGCGGATCTGCTGGGTCGGCCTTGGCATCCGCCACAAGCTGGGCCTCGCCTTCAACGAGATGGTGCGCAACGGCGAGCTGAAGGCGCCCATCGTCATCGGCCGCGACCATCTCGACTCGGGCTCGGTCGCTTCGCCGAACCGGGAAACCGAGGCGATGCAGGACGGCTCGGACGCGGTGTCCGACTGGCCGCTGCTGAACGCGCTGCTGAATACTGCCTCGGGCGCGACCTGGGTGTCGCTGCACCATGGCGGCGGCGTGGGCATGGGCTTTTCGCAGCATTCCGGCATGGTGATCTGCTGCGACGGCAGCGAGGATGCCGATGCGCGGCTGGCGCGCGTGCTGTGGAACGACCCGGCCACCGGCGTCATGCGGCACGCGGACGCGGGCTATCAGATCGCGCTGGACTGCGCGCGGGAGCACGGGTTGAATCTGCCCGCCATTCTCTGATCCATAGGCGCGGCGTCGCAACGCACCGGGGCCGCGCCCCTCACCGTCCAACTAGGAGACAGACATGACCTTCCACACCAGCATCAAGGCTGCCCTGTTCGGCCTGACCGCGCTTGCGCTCGGCACTGCTGCGCAGGCCGACCAGCTTGCCGACATCAAGGCCGCCGGCAAGATCGTCACCGCCACCGACATGCACTATGCCCCCTTCGACATGCTGAACAACGGCACCTATGAGGGCATGACCAAGGACCTGTTCGACGAGGTTTCCAAGGAAATCGGCGTCGAGCCGGTCTATCAGGACATCCCCTGGACCGCCGAGCTGCCGGGCCTCGAAGTCAAGAAATTCGACATCGTCATCGCGCCCGTCACCATCACGCCCGAGCGGCTGGAGCGTTACACCTTCACCCTGCCGATCGCCGATGCCACCGTCTCGCTGGTCAAGGCCGCCTCGAACACCGAGCTGACCAAGCCCGAGGACATTAAGGGCAAGACCGTCGGCGTCCAGCAGGGCACCGCGCAGTTCCGCCAGCTGCAAGCCTATGGCGAAAGCCTGGGCGGCGTGAACGTCAAGGAATACGGCACCACGGACGAAGCCTATGCCGACCTGGCCGCCGGCCGTCTGGACGCGGTGGCGGGCTCGCTTCCGAACCTGACCTATCTGGTGAAGAACCGCCCCGAGACCTTCGCGCTGTTCGAGCCGGCACAGTTCGGCCAGCCGACCTATTTCGCCTGGGTGCTGCGCAAGGAGGAAGCCAGCGAAAGCTTTGCCCAGGCCATCAACGACGCGCTGCTGAAGATGACCGATGACGGCCGGGTCAAGGCGATCCAGGAGAAATGGCTGGGCAGCTATACCGAACTGCCCCGCGAAGTCCCGACCAACTAAGCCGCTGGCGGGCGGGGGATGCCCCGCCCGTTCCCCAAGGGCCAAGGCGAGGCGCGCATGTTCTCCATCCCGGTCTTTCTTCAAAGTTTCGAACCGCTGTTCTGGGCGGCGCGCTATACGCTGCTGATCTCGGGCCTTGGCATCGCGCTGGGGCTGGTGATCGGCACGCTGATCTGTGCGGCGCGGCTGTCGCCCTATGCGGCCCTGCGCAACTTCGCCGCCATCTGGGTCAGCTTCCTGCGCGGCGTGCCGCTGCTGGTCCAGCTGCTGGTGTTCTATTACACGCTGCCGGTGATCGGCATCGACGTGCCCGCCATCTTCGCGGCGGTCGTCACCGTCGGCATCTGCGCCAGCGCCTATATCTCGGAGATCTGGCGCGGCGCCATCGCGGCGCTGCCCAGGGGCCAGACCGAGGCCGCCGTCGCCATCGGCATGACCCCGCGCGATGTCTGGATGCGGGTGATCCTGCCCCAGGCCTTCACCATGTCGCTGCCGGCGCTGGTCAACGAGCTGATCCTGCTGGTCAAGGCCAGCTCGCTGGTCTCGGTCGTCGGCATCCTGGAACTGACCCGCGCCAGCCAGGCCCAGGCCGCGACCACCTTCCGCCCGCTCGAGGTCTATATCGCCGCCGCCTGCATCTATCTGGCGATCAACCTCTGCCTTGCGGCGCTGGGACGTTACCTTGAACACAGGACGGCCGTCTGATGGAATGGAGCATCCTTGAACAATACGGCCCCGCCCTGCTGAGGGGCTTTGGCGTCACCGTGCTGTGCTGGGTTCTCGGCACCATCTTCGGCATGGCGCTGGGGCTGGTGATCGCGCTCATGCAACGCTACGGGCCGCGCTGGCTGGGCTGGATCATCCAGGCCTATATCGAGGTGATCCGCGGCACGCCCTTCCTGGTGCAGCTTTTCGTGCTGTATTACGGCGGCCCGCTGATCGGGCTGCGGCTGGACGCGCTGCCGGCGGGCCTGCTGGGCCTGACCCTCTACGGCAGCCCCTATTTCGCCGAGATCTTCCGCTCGGGCTTCCGCGCCGTGCCGCATGGCCAGATCGAGGCCGCCCGCGCCATCGGCATGGCCGAGCCGGCCATCGTGCGCCGCATCCTGCTGCCGCTGGGCCTGGTCTCGTCGCTGCCGGCGCTGGTCAACTTCTCGATCATCCTGACCAAGGAGACGGTGATCCTGTCGATCATCACCGTGCCCGAGCTGATGTATCAGGTCAGCCGCATGTCCACCGAGACCTTCCGCTATCTGGAGGCGAACCTGGTGCTGGCGCTGTTCTTCTGGGCGCTGGTCGAGACCATCTCGCGCATCGGCCGCCGGCTTGAGACGCGCATCACCAAACACCTGATCGAAAGGACCTGAGCCGATGCAGGCATCCGCCGTCGAGATCCGCAAGGTCAACAAGTATTACGGTCCCTTCCACGCGCTGAAGGACGTGGACCTGTCCATCCCGCCGGGCAAGGTGACCTGCCTGATCGGGCCCTCGGGCTCGGGCAAGTCCACGCTGCTGCGCTGCATCAACTTCCTCGAGGAATACGACTCAGGCGAGATCCGCATCGACGGCCAGCTGATCGGCTACGAGGCGCCGGGCCGCAAGATGGCGGGGCGCAAGCTGCGCGAGATGCGCCGCGCCATCGGCATGGTGTTCCAGCAGTTCAACCTGTGGCCGCACATGACCGCCAAGGAGAACGTGGCCGAGGGGCTGGTCCGCGTCCGCGGCCTGCCGAAAGCCGAGGCGGAAAAGCGTGCCGCCGAGGCGCTGGCCAAGGTCGGGCTGGCCGACAAGATGGGCAACCACCCCTCGCGCCTGTCGGGCGGCCAGCAGCAGCGCGTCGCCATCGCCCGCGCCATCGCCATGGAGCCGCGGCTGATGCTGTTCGACGAGCCGACCTCGGCGCTCGATCCCGAGCTGGTGGGCGAGGTGCTGAACGTGATGAAGGCGCTGGCGAATGAGGGGATGACCATGGTGGTGGTCACGCATGAGATGGGCTTCGCCGCCCATGTCGCCGACCAGGTCGCCTTCATGGAAAAGGGCGAGCTGGTGGCGGTGGACAGCCCGCAGGCCATCTTCCACGCGCCGAAGGACCAGCGCATCCAGAATTTCCTGCGCACCTATCACGAGCGCAACAGCTTCTGATGGCGGGCGGGGGCTCTGCCCCCGTCGCGTTCCGCGACTCCCCCGGGATATTTGGGCAAGAAAGAAGCGTGCCGGCGGGGGGTTGCGGCGGGGCGGCCGAGGCTTATCTGGAACGGGCAACAGCAAGGACCCCATTCATGCCCAAACCGAAGCTTTTCGAGCCGATCGCCATTGGCGGCCAGACCCTTGCGAACCGGATTGTCATCGCGCCGATGTGCATGTATTCGGCCGAGGACGGGCGGATGACCGACTGGCACCTGATCCATCTGGGCGCGCTGTCGCATTCCGGCGCGGCGATCCTGACCATCGAGGCCACCGCTGTCCTGCCCGAGGGCCGCATCTCCTATGCCGATGTCGGGTTGTGGGACGATGCGACCGAGGCGGCCATGGACCGGGTGCTGAAGGGCGTGCGGGCCTGGTCGGACATGCCCATCGCCATCCAGCTGGCCCATGCCGGGCGCAAGGCCTCGACCGCGAAGCCCTGGGAGGGCGGGGCGCAGATCGCCCCCGATGCGGCGCATGGCTGGCAGACCGTTTCGGCCTCGGCCCTGCCCTTCGCCGAGGGCGAGAACCCGCCCCTGGCGCTGGACCGCGCCGGGCTGGCGCGGGTGCGCGACGCCTTTGCCGAGGCGGCGCGCCGCTCGGTGCGGCTGGGGATCGACGCGATCCAGATCCATGCCGCGCATGGCTATCTGCTGCACCAGTTCCTGTCGCCGCTGTCCAACCGGCGCGAGGACGACTATGGCGGCAGCCCGGAAAACCGCATGCGCTTTCCGCTGGAGGTTTTCGAGGCGGTGCGGGACGCGGTGCCGCAAGGCTATCCGGTCACCATGCGCATCTCGGGCACGGACTGGGTCGAGGGCGGCTGGGACATCGAGGGCAGCATTGCCTTTTCGCAGGCGCTGGAGGCGCGGGGCTGCGCCGCCATCCATGTCAGCAGCGGCGGGCTGGATCCGCGCCAGCAGATCCCGGTCGGTCCCGGCTATCAGGTGCCGCTGGCCCGGGCGGTCAGGCAGGCCGTGGGCATCCCGGTCATCGCCGTGGGGCTGATCACCGAGCCCGAGCAGGCCGAAGCCATCGTCGCCACCGGCGATGCCGACATGATCGCGCTGGCCCGGACGGTGCTTTACGATCCGCGCTGGCCCTGGCACGCGGCGGCGAAGCTGGGTGCAAGCGTCACGGCGCCGCCGCAGTTCTGGCGCAGCCAGCCCTCGGGGCTGCGGGACCTGTTCCGCAAGTGACCGCGGCGCGGGCGCCGGCTTTCCCGCCGGTGCCGCCCCGGGTTCAGACCGCGGTGTCCTGCCGGTGCGGGTCGTTGCGGTCGAAGACCATCAGCCCGTCCTCGGGCACCTGCCGCTCGGTCCAGCGGGGGTCGCGCAGCGACTGTTCCGCGTCGCGCAGCCCGTCGCGCCAATGGTCCAGCATCGACAGGCGCGAGAACTCGTAATCCTTGGATGCGCTTTCGTAATCGGCATGGCGATAGATCAGGTGCATCAGGCTGACTGGATGGGCGGGGCCGGCCTCGATCAGCATGGCGAGGTCGGGGTCGTCGCGCAGCTCGACCGGCAGGCGGCCGTGCAGCCGGCGCGCGGCGCTGGCCAGCGCATGGCGGATGCGGAAATCGTCGGTGTTCAGCCGGGTGCGGCTGGAAAAGCGGATCTCGCGTTCGCGCTGCTCGACCTGGGCCATGTTGCGCGGCAGGATGTCGCGCGAGGGGTAGAGGTCCACCTGATAGATGCAGAGCGGCCGGTTGCTGGGCGTCGCCAGCACGAATTGCAGCGGCGAGTTCGACACCAGCCCGCCGTCCCAATATTGCCGGCCGTCGATCTCGACCGCGGGAAAGCCCGGCGGCAGCGCGCCCGAGGCCATGATGTGATCGACGGAGATGCGCGTCTCGCGGCTGTCGAAACAGGTGAAGTTGCCGGTCTCGACATCCACCGCGCCGACGGACAGGCGCGGGCCCTCGCCATTGAGATAGTCGAAATCGATCAGGTGCAGCAGCGTGTCCCGCAGCGGCGTGGTGTCATACCAGCTGGTCTGCCGCATCAGCCCGGGCAGGAACGAGAACATGTCCGGCATGCGCGGGCGGAAGAAGCCCGGCGCGCCCAGCATCGTGGTCAGAGCGGCGCGGCTTTCGTTGCAGAAGGCGCGCATCGGGTCGTGCAGCGGCCCGCCCTCGAAACAGGCGCCGAGCAGCCAGGGCGCGCCCGTCACCCCTTCCCAGAACTGGCGCAGCGCCGCGAGCCGCTGGCCGGGCCGGTTGCCGGCGATCAGCGCGGCGTTGATCGAGCCGATCGAGATGCCGGCCAGCCATTCCGGTTCCTGCCCCGCACGGCAAAGCGCCTCGTAGGCGCCGGCCTGAAACGCCCCCAGGGCCCCGCCGCCCTGAAGGACCAGAACAATTTTTTCCGGTGTTTCCTCGGATCTGTCCTTCATTTGCCCCTCGTTACGCATACAGTGATTCTTGTCACGCTATGCCCCGGGAATGAAAATTTCCATAACGGCCAATAAGACGAAAGAAAAAATCTCTCGAATTCGGGATTGGCGCGGGGGGTGACGTTGCGTCCGGCGCGGTGGCGGCTTCGGCGATTGCCACGGCGGCGGCAGCCGATATAGTGGGGCATGACACAGCCGGAGCCAGATGCCGACACGCGCATGACCGATGCCCCTTCCGACCGGCGCAGCCCGCTGCGCCCGCGCCACCTTCCGGCATTGCCCTGACCCGAGCGAGCTCCCTTCGATGTGGATCGAAATCCTTGTTGTTTTTGTCCTGACCCTGCTGAACGGGCTTCTGGCCATGTCCGAGCTGGCCATCGTCTCGGCCCGCCCGGCGCGGCTGAAGGTGCTGGCCGAGCGCGGCGACCGGGGTGCCGCCACCGCCTTGCAGCTGGGCGAGGATCCGGGGCGCTTCCTGTCCTCGGTCCAGATCGGCATCACGCTGGTCGGCGTGCTGTCCGGGGCCTTTTCCGGTGCGACGCTGGGGGCGCGGCTGGCGGCGGCGCTGCCGGGCTGGGGCGTGCCGGCCTCGCTGGCGCAGCCGCTCGGCATGGGCGGCGTGGTGGTGGCGATCACCTATCTGTCGCTGATCGTGGGCGAACTGGTGCCCAAGCAGCTGGCGCTGAAGGCGCCCGAGCGGGTCGCTGCCCGGGTCGCGCCGCTGATGCACGCCATCTCGCGCGGGGCGGCGCCGCTGGTCTGGCTGCTCGACCGGTCCGGCAAGCTGGTGCTGGCGGCGCTGGGGCAATCGGGCCAGGACCGCCAGACCATCAGCGACGAGGAGATCAAGCTGGTCATCTCGGAGGCCGAGACGGCCGGTGTCATGCATCGCGCCGAGACCGAGATGATCGCCGGCGTCATGCGCATCGCCGACCGCAGCGCGCGCGGGCTGATGACGCCCCGGCGCGACATCGAGGCGATCGATGTCGGCGACAGCTGGGAGGAGATGGCGCGCAAGTTCCGCGACAGTCGCCGCACCCGCCTGCCGGTCAGCGACGGCGATCCGAACAACCTGATCGGGGTGATCGCCAGCGTGGACCTGATGTCGCAGAGCCGGGCCGAGGCGGTGGACCTGCGCGAGGTCATGCAGCCCGCCCCGATCATCCCCGAGACCATGGACGCGCCCGAGGTCATCAGCCGGCTGCGCGCCGCGCCTGGGCAGATGCTGCTGGTCTATGACGAATACGGCCATTTCGAGGGCGTGGTGACGCCCATGGACGTGCTGGAGGCGATCACCGGCGAATTCGCCGGCTTTTCCGACGACGAGCCGAAGCTGGTCGAGCGCGAGGACGGCAGCCTGCTGGTCGCCGGCTGGATGCCGGTCGACGAATTCGCCGACCGCCTTTCGCTGCCGCTGGACGAGGATCACGACTTCTCCACCGTGGCCGGGCTGGTGCTGGACCTGGCCGGGCGGCTGCCGCAGGCCGGCGACCGCGTGGACTGGCAGGGCTGGCGCATCGAGGTGGTGGACATGGACGGCCGCCGCATCGACAAGCTGCTGGTGCAGCGCCAGCCGGGCTGATCTCGCCCCACCGGTCCGCCCCGGTCCGCGGCTCCGGCTTTCCCGGCCCGGGCGCCGGTTTAGAATCGGTGCTTGTGATTGCCCTACACGGTGATAATCAGGAATTATGAACTTCACCCTGCGCCAGATCACCTATTTTCTTGCCGTCGCGCGGCTGGGCAATTTCGGCCGCGCCGCCGAGACGGTGCATGTCTCGCAGCCGGGCCTGTCGAGCCAGATCGCCCAGCTCGAGGCCCGGCTGGGCGGGGCGCTGTTCGAGCGCGGGGCCGGGGCAGGGCCGGTGCGGCTGACCGCGCTGGGAGAGCGGCTCTTGCCGGTGGCGCAAGAGTTGATCGACACCGCCAAGCGGCTGGACGCGCTGGCGCGGGCCGGCCGCTCGGCGCTGTCGGGGCGGCTGCGGCTGGCGATCATCCCGACGGTCGCGCCCTATCTGATCCCGCATCTGGTGCCGGCGCTGCGCGACCGCCATCCCGCGCTGGACCTGGAACTGCACGAGGTGGTGACCGACGATCTGGTCGCGGGCGTGCTGAGCCACCGTTTCGATGCGGGGATCATGGCCCTGCCCGCGGGCGAGGCCGGGATCGAGGCCGAGCCGGTGCTGCGCGACGCCTTTCTGATCGCGCTGTCCGAGGATGATACGACCTTCCTGTCCGGTCCCGCCCGCCCGGAAAGCATCGAGGCCGAGCGGCTGCTGCTGCTGGCCGACGGTCATTGTCTGCGCGATCAGGCGCTGGAGGTCTGCGGCATGCGCAGCCCGCGCCGCAAGCTGAACCTCGAAGCGGCCTCGATGGCGACGCTGATGCGGATGGTGGCCAGCGGCATGGGCATGACGCTGATCCCGCGGCTGGCGCTGGCCGACGAGAACCGCGACGGGCGGCTGCGCATCGTGCCCTTTGCCGAGCCCGCGCCCTCGCGCGATCTGGCGGTGGTCTGGCGGCGCAATGCCGAGGCGGGAACGGATGCCAGGGCGCTGGCCGCGGTGGTGCGCGGCCTCGCGCCGGTGCTGGGGGTCGAGCCGATCGCCTTGCCCGGCCCGGAATGAGCCGGCATCGGCCGGTCAGCGCAACACGATCTTGACCGGCAGCACCAGCGCGGTGGTCTTGCCCGAGGGCGGGGCCGGCATGCGCGGCATGCTCGATGCCTGCCGGCTCAGTGCCGCGTCGATCCTGGCGTCGCCGGTCGAGTTGGCCAGCTGCGCCCCGGCCACGCGGCCGCTGGGATCGACGCTGAAACGCACCGTGACGGTCACCGAGGCGCCGCGGCCGGTGAAGCGGGTGCGCTGCATGTGCCGCGCCACGGCGGCCTGCACCTTGGACTGCCAGTTGGCCACCTGCCGCGGGCTGGGCGTGCCCGCCTGGGTCTGCGGCGCGGCGGTGCGTTCGGATTGCGGTGCCCGGACCTGGGTCGCGGCCTGGCGGGAGGGCTGCTGCTCGGGGGCCTTTTCCTTCTTCTCGCGCTTTTTCGGTTCGGGCTGCTTTTCCACCACCTTCGGCTCGGGCTCCGGCTCGCGCTCGGGGCGTTCCGGCGGGCGCTCGGATTTCTGCAGCACCACCGCGTCGGGTGGCGGCGGGAACAGCGAATTCATGTCCGCGAGCGGCTCGAGCTCCTGCAGCGGCGGCATGGCGAGCTCGGGTTCGGGCTCCGGTTCCGGCTCTGGCTCCGGCTCTGGTTCGGGCTCCGGCTCGGTTTCGGCCATCTCGGGCATCTCGAACTCGTCCTCGGGCGCGGCGGCTTCGGGCATCGGTGCCAGATCGACGAAGACCGGGTCGGGCAGGCCCGGCGGCGCGGCGGCCTCGGCGCGCTGCATGATCCACAGCCCGCCGCCCAGATGCGCGGCCAGCACCACCACTGCGGCGGTGCCCCAGAGCGCGCCTTCGCGCAGGGCGGGAGAGGGGGTCCAGCTCATGGCGTCGCGGCTCCTCCGCTTGCCGGGGTGGAGGCGGTCTGCGTCGGCGCCCCGGCGCCGGCCGCGGCTGACTCGGCGGGCGGCGCGGCCTCCAGCCCGACCAGCGCGATCTTCAGATAGCCGGTCTCGCGCAGGGTGTTCATCACCCCCATCAGGTCGCCATAGGACACGTCGCGGTCCGCACGCAGGAAGATGCGCTCCTCGCGGTTGTTCTCGGTGGCGGCGGCCAGCGCCGCGCCCAGCCCGCCGGCGGGGACGTCCTCATTGCCGATGGCCAGCGTCAGGTCGGGCTTGACCGTGACATAGACCGGCTGGTCGGGCCGTTTGGCGGGGGTCGCGTTCGACACGGGCAGGTCCACGTTCACATCCACCGTGGCCAGCGGCGCCGCCACCATGAAGATGATCAGCAGCACCAGCATGACGTCAATGAAGGGGGTGACGTTGATCTCGTGGTTCTCGACCAGATCGTCGCCTTGGGTCTCGCGGATGCCGCCGGCCATGGTTCAGACCTCCGCGCGCCGGGGGCCGCGGAAATCGAGGTCGCGGCTGACAAGGCGCTTGACCCCGGCGGCGGCATTGGCCAGCCGCAGCCGGTAGCCGGTGATGGCGCGGGCGAAGACGTTGTAGATCACCACGGCCGGGATGGCGGCGACCAGGCCGAGGGCGGTGGCCAGCAGCGCCTCGGCGATGCCCGGCGCCACGACGGCCAGGTTGGTGGTCTGCGCCTGCGAGATGCCGATGAAGCTGTTCATGATGCCCCAGACGGTGCCGAACAGGCCGACGAAGGGCGCGGTCGAGCCGATGGTGGCCAGCACGCCGGTGCCCCGGCTCATGCGGCGGCCGGCGATGGCCTCGATGCGGTCCAGATGCGAATCGACGCGTTCCTTGACGCCGGCGTCGCCGGCCTGCTCCAGGGCCGGGACCGAGCGGTCGTATTCGGCGGCGGCGGCGCGGATCATGCGCGAGACCGGGTCGCGGCGGTTGCCGGCCGAGGCCAGCGCGGCGGGCAGGCTGGCCGCGTCCTCGATGCGGCGGATGCCGGATTGCGCGCGGTTCGTGGCGCCCATCAGTTCCAGCATCTTGGCGACCAGGACGGTCCAGGTCACGACCGAGGCGAAGGCCAGCCCGATCATCACCGCCTTCACCACCCAGTCGGCGGCCAGGAACATGCCCATCGGCGACAGGTCATGCGGCAGGTTCGGATCGCGCTCGGCCGGGGTCAGCATGTCCTGCACCGATTGCGGCAGCAGGCCCGAGCCGATGGGCTGGGCCTCGCTCGCCGGGGGGGCCTGGGCTTCGGTCGCTGCCGCCGGAGCGGTCGCAGGCGCCGCCGGGACGAGATCAGCGGCTGGAGCGGTCTGGCCGCCGGCGGCTTCCGGCGTGGTCGCGGCCGGTGCGGGCGCCTCTGCGGCGGGGGTCGAGGCCGCCGGCGCTGCGGGTTCAGGCGCTGCGGGTTCAGGCGCGGCGGGGCTGGCCGGACCGGGGGACTCCGGCGCCGCCGTCTGGGGCGCGGCCGCTTCGGGCGCAGCGGTTTCCGGGGTGGCGGTTCCCGACGGGGCGGTTTCCGGCGCGGCGGGGCTGGCCGGCTGGGTCTGGACCTGCGGTGCCGGGCCGGGCTGGCTGTCGGGGGCGCTTTCCTGCGCCGAGAGCGGCATGCCGAGCAGCAGGCAGGTCAATGCGACGGCGGTCCCCGCGCGGTGGCGCGGCAGCGACAGGTGAGTCATGGCGATCCTTGTAGTTCCGGCATTCGGTCCGTCCGCATCTTGCTGGGGCGTGGCACATGGCAAAG
Source organism: Paracoccus sp. MA (assembly GCF_020990385.1). Lineage (NCBI taxonomy): Bacteria > Pseudomonadati > Pseudomonadota > Alphaproteobacteria > Rhodobacterales > Paracoccaceae > Paracoccus > Paracoccus sp. MA. The sequence goes on along the minus strand of NZ_CP087598.1, from coordinate 2,027,532 downwards.
GGCGTGCCGCCGACCCTTTGGCCGCGGTTCGAGGTTCGTATCGATCACCAAGGTAAAATTGTCAACTATTCCTCGGGCGGTCCGCCGGGCTTTCTGCCGACCAGTAGGCCGCCAGATGGCTGCGGGCCTTGTCGTGGCCCAGTTCCTGCAAGAGCAGGGCGCGCAGGGCGGCGATGCCGGATTTTTCTGCCGCCATCCACAGATAGCTGTCGCGGGGCGGCGGTTCGGCCCGCAGCAGCGCGCCGAGGGCCGCGGTCCCGCCCGGCAGGTGGCGCAGGCGGAAGCCCTTTGGCCGGGGCAGGGGGTAGTCGGCGCGGGCGCCGAGCAGGAACACCTCGCCGTCCGCCTTGCCTGCCTGCGATTCGAGGATGCGGGCAAGGGCGGGATAGGCGGTCTCGTCCCCGGCCAGGACCAGCCGCCCGGCCTGCGGGATGCCGCCGCCGCTGGGACCGGCGAGGCCGAGGCGCTGGCCGGGCCGGGCGCGGCGCGCCCAGGCCGCCGCCCGGCCGCCGGCATGGTCGAAGATGTCCAGGTCGAGCCAGCCGGCTTCGGCATCGATGCGGCGCACGGTATAGACCGGCCGGTGCAGCGCCTTGTCGCCCCTGGGCCAGACGATCTGGCCGCTGGCGCCGATATGCGGCCATTCCGGCGCCGCGTCCCCGGGCCGGGGCAGCACCAGCCGGAAATGCATCGAATCCGCGCCGGCGAGCCGGTGCAGGTCGGGCGCGGCCAGTCGCAGGCGCAGGAAATCGGGGCAGAGCGGTTCGGCGCCCACGACGCGGGCCAGGCTGAAATTGTCGGGCAGCCGGCCCGCATCCCCGGCCGAGGGCCAGCGCAACGCCGCCGCCGCGGCCGGCAGGTGCTGCGCCAGATGGTCCGAGATCGCCTGCTGCATCGCGCCCAGCCATTCGGCGCGATGCGCCCGGGCAAAGACCAGCACGCCGTCGCCGCGCTTGCGGGCGCCGAACTCGCCCATCCCGACCTCGCACCAGATCGAGCGGCCGTGACCGGTATGCAGGTCCAGCCCGTGTTCCCGGGCCTTGTCTCGGATCAGCCGCTCGATGGGCGCGAAGTCCTGGCCGGGCAGCAGGGATTCGGACTGGAACTCGGGCAGGGGGGTGATGCGCATCGGTCGCCTTTCGTGCCTTACCCCGGAAAGGTCGGGGATCCGGCCCGGCGCTTCAAGGCGGTTCAGGCCAGCCGGGCGATTTCGGCCGCCGCCGCCTCCAGCGCGCCCGGGCCGTGCGGGATGGCCAGCGCGGTCATCCCGGCCTCGATCGCCGCCAGCACGCCCAGCAGCTGATGGGCATTGGCATGGCCCATATGGGCGATGCGCAGCGCGTTGTCGGGATTGGGCGCGCCAAGGCCGATGCCCAGCGTCACCCCCGTCCTGGCCGCGGTCCATTCGCGCAGCGCGCTGGCATTCGTCAGGCGGGCCGCGGTGACCGAGCGGGCGCGGCCGGCGGGATCGCCGATCAGCGGGCCGATGCCGGGATGGCCGGCGCCCCAGCGGTCCAGCGCCGCCCAGGTGGCCCGCGCCAGTCCGTCGTGCCGGGCCCAGGCGGCGGGCAGGGTCTCCTCGTCCAGCAGCATGCGCAGCGCCTCGTTCAGACCGAAGATGTGCTGGACCGGCGGCGTGCCGCCCCAGAACTGCCACAGCTCCTGCGCCTCGGCGCGCGGGGTCCAGTCCCAATAGGGCGTGGCAAGGCCGCTGCGTCCCCGCGCCTTGACCCGGTCCGAGAACCAGACGAAGGCCAGCCCCGGCGGCACCATCAGCCCCTTCTGGCTGGCCGCGACCAGCAGGTCGACGCCCCATTCGTCCATCCGCATCGGCTCGCAGCCCAGCGAGGCGATGGCATCGACGGCCAGGAAGGCCGGATGGCCGCCCATGGCCGCGCGCAGGGCGGGAATGTCGGCGCGGGCCGAGCTTGCGGTATCGACCTGGCAGACCAGCACCGCGCGGATCCGCCCTTCGCGGTCCTGCGCCAGCCGGTCGGCCAGCCGCTGCGGGTCGGGGGGCGCGAGGCCGAAATCCAGCTCCTCGACCTCGATCCCCAGCGCCCGGGCCGAGGCGGCCCAGCTGCGGCCGAAATGGCCCGAGACCAGCGCCAGGGCCCGTTCGCCCCGGTCGAGCAGGTTGACATTCGCCGCCTCCCAGCCGGCATGGCCGTTGCCGATATAGGGCGCGACATGGCCCGCGGTGCCGGCCAGCCGTTTCAGCCCGGCGATCATGGCCTGATTCTCGGCCGCCAGATCCGGGCCGTAGATATCGGGCGAGGGGCGGTGCATGGCGCGCAGCACGCGGTCGGGGACGGGCGAGGGGCCGGGAATGGCAAGGACGGCGGCGCCTTGGGCAAAGCTCATGGAGGATGCCTTTCTGATGACCCGCCATCGGTAGGACGGCCCCTGCGCGAGGTCAACGGGGCGCGCGCGGGCCGGGCGAGGCGGCGGTGCCGGGGCCGGCCCGCACGGTCGCAGGAGTATTTGGAAAACGGTGAAGCGCAAGGGCAGGGGCAGGCGGCCGAGGCATCGATGGCGGCGAAGGCGGCGAGGACGGCGGCGGGGGTGGCGGGCAGGGGAGGGCGGCGGGTTGCCCCCGCGCGGCTTGCGGCTTATCCCTTGGCCGGACCGAATTCCCGGGGGCGCGATGGCGGACAGGATTCACAGGACGGCCAATCTGTTCGCCCGCATGTGGCGCGACTATCTGCATCCCTATTCCGGGCGCATCCTGCTGGCGCTGCTGTTCCTGATCGTCGAGGGCTCGACCCTGGGCCTGCTCAGCTGGATGCTGAAGCCGCTGTTCGACCGGGTCTTCGTCGGCGGCGACACCGATGCGATCTGGTGGGTGGGCGGCGCGATCTTCGCGCTGTTCCTGATCCGCGCCGCGACCTTCGTCATCAACCGCAGCCTGATGACCTCGGTCTCGCTGGCGGTTTCGACCACGATGCAGAGCGACATGCTGCGCCATATCATGGTGCTGGACAGCGGCTTCTTCCAGCAGAACCCGCCCGGCGCGCTGATCGAGCGGGTGCAGGGCGATTCCATCGCCGTGCAGGGTGTGTGGTCCACCTTCATCTCGGGCGCGGGGCGGGACATGGTGTCGCTGGTGTCGCTGTTCGCGGTGGCGCTGGCCGTGGACCCGTGGTGGACCATGGCGGCGCTGGTCGGCGCGCCGCTGCTGATCCTCCCCACCGTGCTGGTGCAGCGCTACATCCGGCGCAAGATGCGGCAGAACCGCGTCAATGCCAGCCAGCGCGCCACCCGGCTGGACGAGGTGCTGCACGGCATCAACGCCGTCAAGCTGAACCGCATGGAGGATTACCAGGCCAGCCGCTTTTCCCAGATCGTCGCCCGCATCCGCCAGGCCGAGGTCAAGATGTCCGGCATCGGCGCCACCGTGCCGGCGCTGGTCGATGTGGTGACCGGGCTGGGCTTCGTCGGCGTGCTGGCGCTTGGCGGGGCCGAGGTGACGCGGGGTGAGCGCACGGTCGGCGATTTCATGTCCTTCTTCACCGCCATGGCGCTGGCCTTTCAGCCGCTGCGCCGGCTGGGGGCCTTGACCGGCACCTGGCAGATCGCGGCGGCGAGCCTGGAGCGCATCTACGCGGTGCTGGACATGCGGCCGGCCATCACCTCGGGCCCGCGGCGCGAGCCGCCGCCCGACACCACGATCCGCTTTGAGGACGTGCGGCTGGCCTATGACGACCACCCGGTGCTGAACGGGCTGAGCTTTACCGCCGAGGCGGGCCAGACCACGGCGCTGGTCGGGCCGTCGGGGGCGGGGAAATCCACCGTCTTCAACCTGCTGACCCGGCTGATCGATCCCGAATCGGGGCAGATCACCCTGGGCGGCGTGGCCTTGCGGGATTATGACCTGGGGGTGCTGCGCGACCAGTTCTCGACCGTCAGCCAGGATGCGGCGCTGTTCGACGAGACGCTGCGCGAGAACATCCTGCTGGGCCGCGAGCAGGACGACGAGGCGCTGCGCCGCGCCATCGTCGCCGCCCATGTCGCGGATTTCACCGATGCGCTGCCCCTGGGGCTGGACACGCCGGCCGGGCCGCGCGGCTCGGCCCTGTCGGGCGGGCAGCGCCAGCGCGTGGCCATTGCCCGCGCCGTGCTGCGCAACGCGCCGATCCTGCTTCTGGACGAGGCGACCAGCGCGCTGGACGCGCAAAGCGAACGGCTGGTGCAGCAGGCGCTGGACGAGCTTTCCGCGGGGCGCACCACGCTGGTCATCGCGCACAGGCTCTCGACCGTGCGGCAGGCGGACAAGATCGTGGTGATGGATCAGGGCAGGGTTGTCGAGGAGGGCGATCACGACCAGCTTATGGCCCGGGGCGGCGCCTATGCGGCCCTGGTCAAACTGCAATTCGGAGAGACGTGATGCGGCGCATTCTGGCGGTCTCGGGCGAGGATCGGGTCGAGTTCCTGCAGGGGCTGGTGACGAACAAGGTGGGCGAGGTGCCGGCCTGGGCGGCGCTCTTGACGCCGCAGGGCAAGTATCTGGCCGATTTCCTGGTGGTGCCGGACGGCGGGCGGCTGCTGGTCGATGTCGATGCGCGGCTGGCCGACGACCTGCTCCGGCGGCTGTCGATGTACAAGCTGCGCTCGAAGGTCGCGCTGGAGCCGACCGACCTGACCGTCGCCCGCGGCATCGGCGAGATGCCCGATGCCGCCATCGCCGACCCCCGGCATCCGGCGCTTGGCTGGCGGCTTTATGGCGGGCAGGGCGACGACGGTACCGACTGGGATGCCATCCGGGTCGCGCATTGCATCCCCGAAACCCTGATCGAGCTGATCCCGAACGAGACCTTCATCCTGGAAGCCGGGTTCGAGCGCCTGCATGGCGTCGATTTCCGCAAGGGCTGCTATGTCGGGCAGGAGGTCACGGCGCGGATGAAGCACAAGACCGAACTGCGCAAGGGGCTGGTGACGGTCGGGATCGAGGGCGCCGCACCCGTCGGCACGCCGATCCTGATGGCGGACGGGCGCGAGGCAGGCACGCTCTTCACCCAGTCCGGCGGGCGCGCCATCGCCCATATGCGCTTCGACCGCATGGGCCCCTTTTCTGACGGGGGTGGGCTGACGGCGGGGGGCGCCCGCATCATCCCATGACGACCGGGCCGGCCGGGGAGCGCGTCCGCCGCATCGTGCATGTGGACATGGACGCCTTCTATGCCTCGGTCGAGCAGCGCGACAATCCCGAGCTGCGCGGGCGTCCGGTCGCGGTGGGGGGCATCCAGCGCGGCGTGGTGGCGGCGGCCAGCTACGAGGCGCGCCGCTTCGGCGTGCGCTCGGCCATGCCCTCGATGCGGGCGATGCGGCTTTGCCCGGCCCTGATCTTCGTGAAGCCGCGCTTCGACGTCTATCGCGCCGTCAGCCAGCAGGTGCGGGCGATCTTTGCCGAATACACCCCGCTGGTCGAGCCGCTGTCGCTGGACGAGGCCTATCTGGACCTGACCGACCATCTCGACGGCCGCACCGCGACCCGCATCGCGCAAGAGATCCGGGCGCGCATCCGGCAGGCGACCGGGCTAACCGCCTCGGCCGGGGTCAGCTACAACAAGTTCCTGGCCAAGCTGGCCTCGGACCAGCGCAAGCCGGACGGGCTGTTCGTGATCCCGCCCGAGGCCGGGGCGGAATTCGTGCAAAGCCTCCCCATCGGCCGCTTTCACGGCATCGGCCCGGCCACGGCGGCGCGGATGGAGGCGCATGGCATCCTGACCGGCGCCGACCTGGCCCGGCAGAGCCTGGAATTCCTGTCCGCGCGCTTCGGCAAGTCGGGCAGCTATTACTGGAACATCGCCCGCGGCATCGACCATCGCGAGGTCAAGCCGAACCGCATCCGCAAGAGCATCGGCGCCGAGAACACCTATTTCGAGGACCTGCGCGACCTGGCCGCCGCGCATGAGGCGCTGGCCGAGCTGGCCGAGAAGGTCTGGCGCCATGCCGCGAATGCGGGCCGCGCCGGGCGGACGGTGACGCTGAAGGTGAAATACGGCGATTTCCGCCAGATCACCCGCGCCCGGTCCCTGCCGCGCCCGGTCGAAAGCCGCGACGAGATGCTGGAGATGGCCTGCGAATTGCTGGCCCCGGTCTTTGCCGATCCGCATGGCGTGCGGCTCTTGGGCATCACCCTGTCGGGGCTGGAGGAGGCGCGGCAGGACGAGCCGCCGCGCCAGCTGGGCCTGTTCGATCAGGCGTAAAGGTTGATGACGCCGACCTTCTGGTGGATGCCGTTCACCGTCTCCTTGTCGAGGCCGAGGCCCTGCGCCAGCGTGTGCAGGTATTCGGCCTCCTTGCGGTTGTCGAGTTCGATGGCCATCAGAGACATCAGATAGACCTGCGGCCCGAAGCCCTCCGGCACCTCGCGGGCCAGGGCGGCGGCATCGACCGGCGCGGCCATCTGCTCGCGGATGAAGGCGCGCTCCTCGTCGTCCAGCTCGCCGAACTGGTCCATCAGCTTGGCCTTTTCATTCTCGTCGATCTCGCCGTCGGATTTCGCGGCCTGGATCATCGCCTTCAGCATCAGCCCGGCCAGCGCGTTCTGTTCCGGCGTGGGCGCGGTCGAGGGCTCGTCGCCGCTGGCCAGCGCCTCGTTGAAAAGTTCGCCGAAGCTGGCGTCGTTCTGCGGCTGGGCATCCTTCTGCGCCAAGCCGCCGGCGCCTGGCTGGGGCTGCCCGGGTGCCTGCTGCGCCTGCGCGCCGCGTCCGCCCAGCAGATCGCCCAGCATCCCGCCAAGGCCCCCGGCGGCCGCGCCGCCCAGGACACCGCCCGAGCCGGAACCGCCGCGCGAGCCCGTCAGCTGGTCGAGCAATCCGCCCAGCCCGCCTTGCGCCGCGCCGGTGTGGCGGGGCGAGTTCGGCCCGCCATAGGCGGTGCCGCCGCCCGAGCGTCCGCCCAGCACCTGGCCGAGCATGTCGCCCAGCCCGCCAGAGCCGGCCGATCGATTGCCGGCCCCGCCGGTATTGCTGCCGAACAGCTCGTCGAGCAGCCCGCCAGACCCCCGTCCCCCGGCGGATTGCGGCCGGTTCTGGGCGTTCTTCATCATGGTTCCGATCCCCTTGGCCAGCATCACGCCGGCCGCGACGCGGGCGAGGGATTTCATCAGGCTCATCTCGTTCCTCCGAAAGCGTTGCGGGGCCGCCGGGCCGGGCAGCCTTCTTTGCGCAATTCCAACGTATTCGTCCGGTTCCGGTTCCATCGCCACAGCGCCGCGGCAAAGGCCCGGGCGCCCTTGATTTTTCCCCGGCACGATTATAAGTCGCGGCGGATGTTTCACGACGGGGGCTGTCGCGCGGGTGGCCCCCCCGATAGGAGGCCATGATGGCAAAGGCAAAGTTTGAACGGACGAAACCGCACGTCAACATCGGGACGATCGGTCACGTTGACCACGGCAAGACGACGCTGACGGCTGCGATCACCAAGTATTTTGGTGAATTCAAGGCCTATGACCAGATCGACGGCGCCCCCGAGGAGCGTGCGCGTGGCATCACGATCTCGACCGCGCATGTGGAATACGAATCGGAGAACCGGCACTACGCCCACGTGGACTGCCCCGGCCACGCGGACTACGTGAAGAACATGATCACGGGCGCGGCGCAGATGGATGGCGCGATCCTGGTGGTGAACGCGGCCGACGGCCCGATGCCGCAGACGCGCGAGCACATCCTGCTGGGCCGCCAGGTCGGCATCCCCTACATGGTCGTCTACCTGAACAAGGTCGACCAGGTGGACGATCCGGAGCTGCTGGAACTGGTCGAGATGGAAGTGCGCGAGCTGCTGTCGTCCTATGACTATCCCGGCGACGACATCCCGATCATCAAGGGCTCGGCGCTGGCGGCGCTGGAAGGCCGCGACAAGGAGATCGGCGAGGATTCGATCCGGGCGCTGATCGCCGCCGTGGACGAATACATCCCGACGCCCGAGCGCGCGGTTGACCAGCCGTTCCTGATGCCGATCGAGGACGTGTTCTCGATCTCGGGCCGGGGCACGGTGGTGACCGGCCGCGTCGAGCGCGGTGCGGTGAACGTGGGCGACGAGCTTGAGATCGTCGGCATCCGCCCGACGAAGAAGACCACCTGCACCGGGGTGGAGATGTTCCGCAAGCTCCTGGACCGCGGCGAGGCCGGCGACAACATCGGCGCGCTGCTGCGCGGCGTGGAGCGCGACGGGGTGGAGCGCGGCCAGGTGCTGGCGAAGCCCGGCTCGGTGACGCCGCATACCGAGTTCGAGGCCGAAGCCTATATCCTGACCAAGGAAGAGGGCGGCCGGCACACGCCGTTCTTCGCGAACTATCGTCCGCAGTTCTATTTCCGGACCACGGACGTGACCGGGACGGTTCGTCTGCCCGAGGGCACCGAGATGGTGATGCCGGGCGACAACCTGAAGTTCACGGTGGAGCTGATCGCGCCGATCGCGATGGAAGAGAAGCTGCGCTTCGCGATCCGCGAGGGCGGCCGCACGGTCGGCGCCGGCGTGGTGTCGAAGATCCTGAAGTGACGGGCTGGTCCGCGGCGGCCGGGTGGCGGGGCGCAGGCCCGCGCTGCCTTGCGCCGCGGGCTTTGCGCTCCGGGACCGTCATCGGGTGATCCCTGCCGGGATATCGCGATGAGGAAGGCCGCTCCGCGAGGGGCGGCCTTTGCCGTCTGGGGCGGCGCGGGCTTTCCGGGGCTCTGCCCCGGACCCCGGGATATTTGCGCAAGAAAGAAGGGCGCGGGGGGCGGCCCAGGGCGGGGCGCGCGGGCGGGTGCCGGGGCGCGGTTTTTCATGCTATCCTTTCGTCAGCAGGAAGGGAGAGGGCGATGAACGAACGCAGGAAGGCTTCCGATTTTCATCCGCGTATCTTGGAGATCTTTGACGGCTATGTGCATGGCCGGATCGGCAAGCGCGATTTCATGCTGCAGGCGGCGCAATTCGCCACCGCGGGCATGACCGCTGCCGCGATCTTCGAGGCGCTGAGGCCAAATTACGCCTTGGCCCAGCAGGTGCCGCCCGACGACCCCGCCATCCGCACCGAGACGGCGAGCTATGACAGTCCCAAGGGCAACGGCCGCATCAGCGGGCTGATGGCGCGGCCGGCCGAGGCGCAGGGCAAGCTGCCCGCCGTGCTGGTGGTGCACGAAAATCGCGGGCTCAACCCCTATATCGAGGATGTGGTGCGCCGGCTCGGCAAGGCGGGCTACCTGGCCTTCGGACCGGACGGGCTGAGCCCGCTGGGCGGCTATCCGGGCAATGACGACGAGGGGCGCGAGATGCAGGCCAGCCTCGACCCGGCCAAGCTGATGGAGGATTTCTTCGCCGCCCACGAGTTCCTGCGCGACCATGCCGATGCCACCGGCAAGGTCGGTGCGGTCGGGTTTTGCTATGGCGGCGGGGTCTGCAACGCGCTGGCGGTGGCCTATCCCGAACTGGCTGCCTCGGTCCCCTTCTACGGCCGCCAGCCCCGGCCCGAGGAAGCGGCGCAGATCCAGGCGCCGCTGATGCTGCATTATGCCGAGAACGACGAGGGCGTGAACGAGGGCTGGCCCGCCTACGAGGCTGCGCTGCAGGAACACGGCAAGGAATACCAGGTCTTTTTCTATCCTGGCACCCAGCACGGTTTCCACAACGACACCACGCCGCGCTACGACGAGGCGGCGGCGGAACTTGCCTGGCAGCGGACGCTGGATTTCTTTGCCGAAAAGCTCTCCTGACGCGAACTGTCAGCAGGTCGGGGCGATGCTTGCCGGGAAAGGAGATTTCGCATGATCGACCATATCGGATTTCCCGTTTCGGACCTGGCCCGCTCGCGCGCCTTCTACGACCGGGCCCTGGCGCCCCTGGGCATCGAGCTGCTGATGGAGGTGACCGAAGAGATGACCGGCGGCCATGGCGCGCATTTGGGCTATGGCCGCGAGGGCAAGCCGTTCTTCTGGATCGGCAGCGGCAGACCGGCCGTCACCGGCACCCATGTCGCCTTTGCCGCGGCCGACCGGGCCATGGTGGACGCCTTTCATGCCTCCGCGCTGGCCGCGGGGGCACGCGACAACGGCGCGCCGGGGCTGCGGCCGGAATACCATCCCGGCTATTACGGCGCCTTCGTGCTCGACCCCGACGGCAACAATATCGAGGCGGTCCATCACGGAGACCCGGCATGACCCTCTATCGCGGCTCCTGCTTCTGCGGCGCCGTCCGCTTCGAGGCCGAGGGCGACCTGTCGCAGGGCACTATGCGCTGCAATTGCAGCTTCTGCCGCAAAATGCGCTATTGGGAGATGCGCCTGCCCGACCCCGAGGGATTCCGCATCACCCACGGCACCGGGATGCTGGCCGAAACTCCGCGCCGGCAGCGGGACGGGGTGGACATGCACCACATGTTCTGCGCCCGCTGCGGCACCCGCCTCTGGACCGAGGGCGATATCGAGGAAATGGGCGGCCGCTTCGTCCAGGTCTGCGTCAGCGCGCTGGACGATGTGCCCGAGGCCGAGTTGATCGCCGCCCCGGTCTTCCATGCCGACGGGGCGCATGACGCCTGGTGGAACCCGGCACCCGAGACCCGGCACCTGTAACCCGACCGCGCTGCCGGCAAGGGCCGAATGCACCTTCTCTGTTTTCCAAATACCCCGGGGGAGCCCCGCAGGGGCGGGGGCAGAGCCCCCCGGCTCACGCGCGCCCGGGCCCGACCGCCGCCCCGGTTGCCTCGGAGGCGAAATCCGGCTATGGTGCCTGCCGCAGCAGAGGAGAACGGTGTCATGGACAACTCGCAGATCTGACCTTTCACGGACGGATTGAAGAGGATTCCCATGACTGCCCACTTCCTTGATGCGGCTTCGCCCCATCCCATGCGCTTTCCCGACGGCACCCTGAACCGGGGGCTGGTGCATCTGAACCGGGTGATCGACCATCCGAATATCGAAATCGGCGATTTCACCTATGCCAGCAGCTTCGACCCGCCGGACGACTGGGCGGCGCGGCTGGCGCCCTATACCTATGCCGGCGCGCCCGAGCGGCTGGTGATCGGACGGTTCTGCCAGATCGCCGACCGGGTGCGGATCGTCACCGCCTCGGCCAATCATCCGATGGCCGGGATCTCGACCTATCCCTTCGCGATCTTCGACCATGCGCGGGTCGGCGATTACATCGACCAGATCAGCGGCCTGCCGGATACGGTGATCGGCCACGATGTCTGGATCGGCGACGGCGCCACCATCCTGCCGGGCGCGCGGATCGGCAGCGGCGCCGTTATCGGCGCGGGTGCGGTGGTCGGCGGCGTGGTGCCGGATTACGCCGTGGTCGCGGGCAATCCCGGCCGTGTCATAAGGATGCGCTTCGACGATGCCACCATCGCCCGGCTCATGGCGCTGCAATGGTGGCATTGGCCGCCGGAGCGGATCGCCGGCGCCACCGCCGCGCTGGCCCGTGCCGATGTCGCGGCGCTTGAGAAACTGGCCGCCTGAGGCGGCCGGACGAAACGAACCGGGCGAGGGCCCGGGCTGATGCGAATGAGGTCCGACATGTTCAGCTGGTTCGAGCGCCGGCTTGATCCCTATCCCGCCGATCCGCCGCGCATGCCGCCGCAGGGGTTGTGGCGGTTCATCCTGCATTTCTCGCGCGGGGCCGAGGGCTACATGCTGTCCATGGCCGCCTGCTCGGCCATGATCGCCGTGGCCGAGGTGGTGCTGTTCGGCTATCTGGGCGAGTTGGTGAACCGGCTGGCCGGGGCCGACCGCGAGAATTTCTGGGCGGTCGAGGGCAATCGGCTGATCCTGATGGGCGCGATCCTGGTGATCGGCCTGCCGCTGCTGCAGGTGCTGTTCTCGCTCTTGATGCACCAGACGCTGATGGGCAATTTCCCTCAGCGCATCCGCTGGCAGGCGCATCGCTACCTGCTGCGCCAGTCGATGAGCTATTTCCAGGATGAGTTCGCCGGACGCATCGCCACCAAGCTGATGCAGACCGCCCTGGCGGTGCGCGAAGTGGCGATGAAGTTCATGGACGTATTGACCTATGTCTGCGTCTATTTCATCGGTGCGCTGGTGCTGGCGGCCTCGACCGACGGTTGGCTGGCATTGCCCTTTGCCGGCTGGGGCATCCTTTACGGGCTTCTGCTGTGGTGGCTGATCCCGCGCATTGGCCGCATCAGCGAGGCGCAGGCCGATGCCCGTGCGGTGATGACCGGCCGGGTGGTGGACAGCTATACCAACATCTCGACGGTGAAGCTGTTCTCGCACAGCTCGCGCGAGGAAGCTTACGTGCGCGAGAGCATGGACGGGTTCCTGCAGACCGTACACGGGCAGATGCGGCTGGCCTCGATCCAGAACATCCTGCTGTCCACGCTGAACTCGCTCTTGACCTTTTCGGTCACGGTGCTGGGCCTGTGGCTGTGGGTCGGCGGCAAGATCGAGGTCGGCGCGGTCGCCGTGGCGGTCCCGCTGGCGCTGCGGCTGGGCAACATGTCGCATTGGATCATGTGGGAATTCGCCACGCTTTTCGAGAATATCGGCACGGTGCGCGACGGCATCGGCTCGCTGTCCTTGCCGCGCATGGTGACGGATGCGCGCGGCGCCCGCCCGCTTTCGGTGCCCGAGGGACGGGTCGAGTTCGACCGCGTGACCTTCCGCTATGGCGAGGCGGCGCGGCCCGGCCGCGGCGCGGTGCTGGACGACCTGTCGCTGACCATCGCGCCGGGCGAGCGGATCGGGTTGGTCGGGCGTTCGGGCGCCGGGAAGTCGACGCTGGTGAATCTGATGCTGCGCTTCCACGACCTGGAATCGGGCCGCATCCTGATCGACGGCCAGGACATCGCGCAGGTCACGCAGGAAAGCCTGCGTGCCGCCATCGGGGTGGTGACGCAGGACACCTCGCTCTTGCACCGCTCGATCCGCGACAATATCGCCTATGGCCGGCCGGACGCGTCCGAGGCCGAGATCCTGCGCGCCGCCGAGCTGGCCGAGGCGGATTTCATCGCTGGCCTGACCGATTCGCAGGGCCGGCGCGGCCTCGACGCCCATGTCGGCGAGCGCGGGGTCAAGCTGTCGGGCGGCCAGCGCCAGCGCATCGCCATCGCGCGGGTGCTGCTGAAGGACGCGCCGATCCTGGTTCTGGACGAGGCGACCAGCGCGCTGGACAGCGAGGTCGAGGCGGCGATCCAGTCGCAGCTCGACATGCTGATGCAGGGCAAGACGGTGATCGCCATCGCGCACCGGCTTTCCACCATCGCCCGCATGGACCGGCTGGTGGTGATGGAGCGGGGCCGTATCGTCGAGCAGGGCACGCATGAGGCGCTGCTGGCGCAGGGCGGCATCTATGCCGGGCTTTGGGCGCGGCAGTCGGGCGGGTTTCTTGAGGCCGAATGATCTTCCCTCTTGAACCGCGCCCGGACCTGCCGTAATCAGCAGCGCGGCCTAGGGGTATAGCTCAGTTGGTAGAGCATCGGTCTCCAAAACCGAGGGTCGGGGGTTCGAGTCCCTCTGCCCCTGCCAGCCGCATCCGGCCAGCCTTCGCGGTCCGGACCGCACCAGTCCCGTCCAGAATCGTCCGGCCATGGCCCTGACCCTTCATCTGGGGGCGCACAAGACCGCCTCGACGCATCTGCAGGTCTCGCTGCGCCTGGCGCGGCACGAATTGCGCGCGGGCGGGGTCTTTTATGCCGATCCGGGCGTGCTGCGCCATGACGGTCTGCCGCTGGTCCGGGCCCTGACGCATGGCGGCCGGGCGGCGCGGGTCGCCTCCGAAAGGCTGGCCGAGGCCCGGGCCTGCTATCCCGAGCTCCTGCTTTCCGACGAAAACATCCTGGGAGGCACCCATCGCAGCTGCCTGTTCAGCCGCCGGGGCATGATCTATCCCGGCGTGCGGGCGCGGTTGCGGCGCTGCCTGGCGCTGGCCGGGGGCGGGCCGGCGGTGCTGTGCCTGTCGGTGCGCGATCCGGCGCAGTTCAACGTCTCGGCCTTCGCCCTGCAGCTTGCGCTTGGCAACGAGATCGAGATCGACGCCTATCTGCAGGGCCGCGACCCCGCCGCCCTGAGCTGGAGCGGGCTGGCGCAGCGCCTGGCCTCGGTCCCCGGCGTGGCGCGGCTGCTGGTCTGGCGCTACGAGGATTATCCCGCGCTGCGGCCGCGCCTGCTGGCGCGGATCCTGCCGCCGGGGTTGGCGGCGCTTGTGCCCGAGCCGCCGCCCTCGAACGAGAGCCTGACCCAGCCGGGCTACGAATGGTTCCTGCGCCGCGCCATGGCCGACAGCGAGGCCGACCTGCGTGTGCTGGCCAACCGGGCGCGGCTGCGCTTTCGCCGCGCCGACGGCCATGCCGCCCTGCGGCTGCTGCCGGAGGCGGATTACCGGCGCTCGGCCGTCGCCTATGCCGAGGATCTGCGGCAGCTGCGCGCGCTGCCGGGGGTCGAGTTTCTGGAACCCTGACGCCCCGCGGCCAGATCGGTGCTTGAAATGCCGGTCGGCGCAGGCTATCTGACCCGCTGCAAGACCGAAGGGAAACCCATGGCCAACCCCGTCCAGTTCATCAGCCAGGTCCGCGCCGAACTCGGCAAGATCACCTGGCCCACCCGCCGCGAGGTGGTGACGACCACCATCATGGTCTTCATCATGGCGGCGCTGGCCTCGATCTTTTTCTTCCTCGTCGATCTGCTGATCAAGACCGGCCTCTCGGCCGTGATCCATCTGGTCGGCAGCTGAGGGCTTGCATTGCAGGGCGCGGGGCGGTATGTCCGCCCGACCTGCCCGTGACGCGGCGTGCATCGATTCGGTCGTGCGCGCCGATTTCAATTTGGCCGGAGCTTGCCGCGATTGCGCGCGATCCGGTTGGGGTAGACAAGGAATTCAATGGGTTGGCCATGGCTGACCCGGAAGGCAACAGGGGTCGATCGAGACATGGCAAAGCGTTGGTATTCGGTCAGCGTCCTGTCGAACTTTGAAAAGAAGGTCGCCGAGGCGATTCGCCAGGCCGTGGTCGAGAAAGGTCTCGAGGACCAGATCGACGAGGTGCTGGTCCCGACCGAGGAAGTGATCGAGATCCGCCGCGGCAAGAAGGTCACGTCCGAGCGCCGCTTCATGCCCGGCTATGTGCTGGTGCGCATGGAGCTGTCGGATCAGACCTACCACCTGGTGAACTCGATCAACCGCGTCACCGGCTTCCTGGGCGCCCAGGGCAAGCCGATGCCGATGCGCGACGACGAGGTGAACGCGATCCTGCATCGCACCGGCGAGGGTGGGGCCGAGGTGGCGCCGCGCAACCTGATCCGGTTCGACGTGGGCGAGAAGGTGAACGTGACCGACGGGCCCTTCGAGGGCTTCTCGGGCATGGTCGAGGAAGTGGACGAGGCCGCGAACCGCATCAAGGTCACGGTGTCCATCTTCGGCCGTCCGACGCCGGTGGAACTGGAATTCACGCAGGTCGCCAAGACCGCGTGATCGTCGCGGGAGGCTGCGCCGCCGGGAACGGACCCGGGGCAAGGCCGCACCGCTAAGTCGGCCCGAAGCCCGTCAGGGGCGGGGCGTGATGATAAGGAGAAGGCCAGATGGCCAAGAAAGTTGTCGGCAGCCTCAAGCTGCAAATCAAGGCGGGTCAGGCGAACCCGTCCCCGCCCGTCGGCCCGGCCCTGGGTCAGCGCGGCATCAACATCATGGAATTCTGCAAGGCGTTCAACGCCAAGACGCAGGAGATGGAACAGGGTGCCCCGGTTCCGGTCGTGATCACCTATTACGCCGACAAGTCCTTCACCTTCGAGACCAAGACCCCCCCGGCCTCGTTCCTGCTGAAGAAAGCCGCCGGCCTGAAGCCGGTCGGCAAGCGCAACCGCGCCAAGGGTTCGGAAAAGCCCGGCCGTCAGGTCGCCGGCACCGTGACCGCCAAGCAGGTGCGCGAGATCGCCGAAGCCAAGATGAAGGACCTGTCCGCGAACGACGTGGAAGCCGCGATGCAGATCATCCTCGGCTCGGCGCGTTCGATCGGCATCGAGGTGAAAGGCTAAGCCATGGCTAAACTGTCGAAAAAGCAAGCCGCCGCCCGCGAAGCCTTTGCCGGCAAGGTGAACCTCTCGGTCGAGGACGCCGTCAAGCTGGTCAAGGACAACGCCACCGCGAAGTTCGACGAGACCGTCGAGATCGCGATGAACCTGGGCGTCGATCCGCGTCACGCCGACCAGATGGTCCGCGGCGTGGTCACCCTGCCCAACGGCACCGGCAAGCATGTGCGCGTCGCCGTCTTCGCCCGTGGTCCCAAGGCTGACGAAGCCAAGGCCGCCGGCGCCGAGATCGTCGGTGCGGAAGACCTGCTGGAGGCCATCCAGTCCGGCAAGATCGAATTCGATCGCTGCATCGCCACCCCGGACATGATGCCGCTGGTCGGCCGTCTGGGCAAGATCCTGGGCCCGCGCAACCTGATGCCGAACCCCAAGGTCGGCACGGTGACCATGGACGTGAAAGCGGCCGTGGAAGCTGCCAAGGGCGGCGAAGTCCAGTTCAAGGCCGAGAAGGCGGGCGTGGTCCATGCCGGCGTCGGCAAGGCCTCGTTCGACGCCGAGAAGCTGGCCCAGAACATCCGCGCCTTCGTGGACGCGGTGAACCGGGCCAAGCCCTCGGGCGCGAAGGGCACCTATGTGAAGAAGGTCTCGATCAGCTCGACCATGGGTCCGGGCGTGTCGCTGGACCTGTCTTCGGCTGTCGCGCAGTAAGCGCGCAAGAATTTCGCCGGCGTCCTTGCGGGGCCGGCGGATGGCGGGGCAGCAATGCCCCGTCCTGTCCGAGACGGAGGGTGCCGACCCGATACGCTATCTGGCCGGCTTAATCGTCCTTCCTGAGATGGGATCAAGACCATTTTCCGGGCCTCGCTCCGGGTGATCTTGGGACCGTCACGGACCCGTCCTGACGCTGTTCGGGCGTCGGGAAAGTGAGAGCCGGGGGGAAACCCCCAACTTGGAGTGAAACCGTGGATAGAGCGCAAAAAGAACAGGTGGTCGAAGAACTCGGCCAGATCTTTGAAGCCTCTGGCGTCGTGGTGGTTGCCCGCTACGAGGGAATGACGGTTGCCGAAATGCAGGACCTGCGCGCGCAGATGCGCGAAAGCGGCGGGTCCGTCCGCGTTGCCAAGAACAGGCTCGCCAAGATCGCCCTGGATGGGAAGCCTTGCGCCAGCATCGCCGACTATCTGACGGGCATGACCGTGCTCGCCTTCTCCGAGGACCCTGTGGCTGCGGCCAAGGTCGCGGACAAATACGCCAAGGGGAACGACAAGTTCGTGATCCTGGGCGGTGCGATGGGCGACACGGCGCTTGACCCGGCCGGTGTGAAAGCCGTGGCCCAGATGCCGTCGCGCGAGGAGCTTATCGCTTCGATCGTGTCCTGCATCGGCGCCCCTGCTTCCAACATCGCGGGCGCGATCGGCGCACCTGCCAGCAACATCGCGGGCATCCTCTCGACTCTGGAAGAGCGCGAGGCCGCCTGAGGCAATCCCCATTCCCGCGTGGGGTTGAAACCCTGACGTTGGAACACTTAATGGAAAGAACGGAAAAATGGCTGACCTGAAGAAACTCGCCGAAGAAATCGTGGGCCTGACCCTGCTGGAAGCCCAGGAACTGAAGACCATCCTGAAAGACGAATACGGCATCGAGCCGGCCGCCGGTGGCGCCGTCATGGTTGCCGGCCCGGCCGCTGGCCCGGCTGAAGCCGCCGAAGAGAAGACCGAATTCGACGTCGTCCTGGTCGATGCCGGCGCCAACAAGATCAACGTGATCAAGGAAGTGCGCGGCATCACCGGTCTGGGCCTGAAAGAAGCCAAGGACCTGGTCGAAGCCGGCGGCAAGGTGAAAGAGGGTGCCTCGAAAGCCGATGCCGAAGAAATGAAGAAGAAGCTCGAAGCGGCTGGCGCCAAGGTCGAGCTGAAGTAATTGGCCGCTCTGGCCGATTGACTGCACGAAACGGGCAGGGTCCGGGGTTTCCCCGGTCCCTGCCGAACCTGTCTTGAAGGACGGTTTCCAGAACAGACCTTCCTTCAGGGCATGTTCGGGGTTCGGGAGCCGCGCGGTGGGACGCGCGGCACGAATGGGACCCCGCCCCTCATTCGCCGCCTTGCGCAGCCCGGGCCCCGACGGTCTGCGCAAGCGAAAGACGAAAGGTTAGACCCTCTATGGCGCAAGCTTATGTCGGCCAGAAACGCATCCGGCGTTACTATGGCAATATCCGCGAAGTTCTGGAGATGCCGAACCTGATCGAGGTTCAGAAATCCTCCTATGACCTGTTCCTGCGCTCTGGCGACGGCGCGGGCCATCAGGATGGCGAAGGCATCCAGGGCGTCTTCCAGTCGGTGTTCCCGATCAAGGACTTCAACGAGACGGCGACGCTGGAATTCGTGAAATACGAGCTGGAAAAGCCGAAATACGACGTGGACGAGTGCCAGAGCCGCGACATGACCTATGCCGCGCCGCTGAAGGTGACGCTGCGTCTGATCGTGTTCGATGTCGACGAGGCCACCGGCGCCAAGTCGGTCAAGGACATCAAGGAGCAGGACGTCTACATGGGCGACATGCCCTTGATGACGCAGAACGGCACCTTCATCGTGAACGGCACCGAGCGCGTCGTGGTGTCGCAGATGCACCGCTCGCCCGGGGTGTTCTTCGACCATGACCGCGGCAAGACGCATTCCAGCGGCAAGCTGCTCTTCGCCTGCCGCATCATTCCCTATCGCGGCTCGTGGCTCGACTTCGAATTCGACGCCAAGGACCTGGTCTTCGCGCGCATCGACCGCCGCCGGAAGCTGCCGGTGACGACGCTGCTCTATGCGCTCGGCATGGACCAGGAGGGCATCATGGATGCCTTCTACGATACCGTGGACTACAAGCTGCAGCGCGCCGTCAAGGGCCGCGAGGCCGGCTGGATCACCCGCTTCTTCCCCGAGCGCGTGCGCGGCACCCGCCCCAGCTATGACCTGGTGAATGCCGAGACCGGCGAGATCATCACCAAGGCCGGCGACAAGGTGACGCCGCGCCTGGTCAAGCAGCTGGCCGAACAGGGCGACATCAACCTGCTTCTGCCCTTCGACAAGATCATCGGTCGCTTCGTCGCCAAGGACATCATCAACGAGCAGACCGGCCTGATCTATGCCGAGGCCGGCGACGAGATCACCGTCGAATACGACCGCGACGGCGAGATCTCGGGCGGCTTGCTGAAGGTGCTGCTGGACAACGGCATCGAGGACATCCCGGTCCTCGACATCGACCATGTGAATGTCGGTCCCTATATCCGCAACACCATGGCGGCCGATAAGAACATGAGCCGCGACGGCGCGCTGATGGACATCTATCGCGTCATGCGCCCGGGCGAGCCCCCGACCGTCGAGGCCGCCTCGGCGCTGTTCGACAGCCTGTTCTTCGACAGCGAGCGCTATGACCTTTCGGCCGTGGGCCGGGTCAAGATGAACATGCGCCTTGACCTGGATGCGCCGGACACCCAGCGCACCCTGCGCAAGGAGGACATCATCGCCTGTATCCGCGGGCTGGTGGAGCTGCGCGACGGCAAGGGCGAGATCGACGACATCGACCACCTCGGCAACCGCCGGGTGCGCTCGGTCGGCGAGTTGATGGAGAACCAGTATCGCATCGGCCTGCTGCGCATGGAACGCGCGATCCGCGAACGCATGTCCGGCGTCGAGATCGACACCGTGATGCCGCAGGACCTGATCAACGCGAAGCCCGCCGCGGCCGCGGTGCGCGAGTTCTTCGGCTCGTCGCAGCTGTCGCAGTTCATGGACCAGACCAACCCGCTGTCGGAAGTCACGCACAAGCGTCGCCTTTCGGCGCTTGGCCCGGGCGGTCTGACCCGCGAGCGCGCCGGCTTCGAGGTGCGCGACGTTCACCCCACCCATTACGGCCGGATGTGCCCGATCGAGACGCCGGAAGGCCAGAACATCGGCCTGATCAACTCGCTGGCCACCTTTGCCCGCGTGAACAAATACGGCTTCATCGAGACCCCCTATCGCAAGGTGGTCGAGGGCAAGGTGACCGACGACGTGGTCTACATGTCCGCGACCGAGGAGATGCGCCACACCATCGCCCAGGCGAACGCGACGCTGGACGCGGACGGCCGTTTCGTGGACGAGCTGGTCTCGACCCGTCAGGCCGGCGACTTCATGCTGAACCCGGTTGAGGCGGTGGACCTGATCGACGTGTCGCCGAAACAGCTGGTTTCGGTCGCGGCGGCGCTGATCCCCTTCCTTGAAAACGACGACGCCAACCGCGCGCTGATGGGCTCGAACATGCAGCGCCAGGCGGTGCCGCTGCTGCGGGCCGAGGCGCCGTTCGTCGGCACCGGCATGGAAGCGACCGTGGCGCGCGATTCCGGTGCGGCCATCATGGCCCGTCGCGGCGGCATCATCGACCAGGTCGATGCGCAGCGGATCGTTATCCGCGCGACCGAGGATCTGGGCGCCGGCGACGCGGGCGTGGACATCTATCGCCTGCGCAAGTTCAAGCGTTCCAACCAGTCCTCGACCATCAACCAGCGCCCGCTGGTCAAGGTGGGCGACAAGGTGGTCAAGGGCCAGGTCGTGGCCGACGGTCCCTCGACCGATCAGGGCGAGCTGGCGATCGGCCGCAACGTGGTCGTGGCCTTCATGCCCTGGAACGGCTACAACTACGAGGACTCGATCCTGATCTCGGAGCGGATCCACCGCGACGACGTGTTCACCTCGATCCATATCGACGAATACGAGGTTGCGGCCCGCGACACCAAGCTGGGCCCGGAGGAGATCACCCGCGACATCCCGAACGTCGGCGAGGAGGCGCTGCGCAACCTCGACGAGGCCGGCATCGTCTATATCGGCGCGGAAGTGGGCCCGGGCGACATCCTGGTCGGCAAGATCACCCCGAAAGGTGAATCGCCGATGACGCCGGAGGAGAAGCTGCTTCGCGCCATCTTCGGCGAAAAGGCCAGCGACGTGCGCGACACCTCGCTGCGGCTGCCGCCGGGGGCTTACGGCACCATCGTCGAGGTCCGGGTGTTCAACCGCCACGGCGTCGACAAGGACGAGCGCGCGCTGCAGATCGAGCGCGAGGAAGTCGAGCGTCTGGCCCGCGACCGGGACGACGAGCTGGCGATCCTGGAGCGCAACATCTATGCGCGCCTCAAGTCGCTGATCATGGGCAAGGAAGTCGTCAAGGGGCCGAAGGGCATCCGTGCCGGCGCCGTGGTCGATGACGATCTGCTGGGCCAGCTGTCGCGCGGCCAGTGGTGGCAGCTCGCCGTCGCCGACGAGGACACCGCCAAGGAAGTCGAGGCGCTGAACCAGCAGTTCGACGCCCAGAAGCGGGCTCTGGACAACCGTTTCGACGACAAGGTCGAGAAGGTGCGCCAGGGCGACGACCTGCCCCCGGGCGTGATGAAGATGGTCAAGGTCTTCGTCGCGGTGAAGCGCAAGCTGCAGGCCGGCGACAAGATGGCCGGTCGTCACGGCAACAAGGGCGTCGTCTCCAAGGTCGTGCCGATGGAGGACATGCCCTTCCTGGCCGACGGCACCCCCGTCGACCTGGTGATGAACCCGCTGGGCGTGCCGTCGCGGATGAACGTCGGCCAGATCCTCGAGACGCATATGGGCTGGGCCTCGCGCGGTCTCGGCATCAAGATCGACGAGGCGCTGCAGGACTATCGCCGCAAGGGCGACATGACCCCGGTGCGCGACGCGATGCGGAACGGCTATGGCGACGAGTTCTATGCCGAGACCTTCGAGGGCATGGATGACGAGTCCCTGCTGGAGCATGCCGATGCGGTGCGCGCCGGTGT
The DNA here is from genome assembly GCF_020990385.1 of Paracoccus sp. MA. Classification (NCBI taxonomy): domain Bacteria; kingdom Pseudomonadati; phylum Pseudomonadota; class Alphaproteobacteria; order Rhodobacterales; family Paracoccaceae; genus Paracoccus; species Paracoccus sp. MA. The sequence continues at coordinate 2,005,768 of NZ_CP087598.1, read as the reverse complement.
TCCGATCGCCACGCCGGTCTTCGACGGCGCGAAAGAGGCGGATGTGAACGACGCGCTGCGCCGTGCCGGCTTCGACACCTCGGGCCAGTCCATCGTCTTCGACGGCCGCACCGGCGAGCAGTTCGCCCGCCCGGTCACCGTCGGGATGAAATACGTCCTGAAGCTGCACCACCTTGTCGACGACAAGATGCACGCGCGTTCGACCGGTCCCTACAGCCTCGTGACCCAGCAGCCGCTGGGCGGCAAGGCGCAGTTCGGTGGCCAGCGTCTGGGTGAGATGGAGGTCTGGGCCCTGGAAGCCTATGGCGCCGCCTACACCCTGCAAGAGATGCTGACGGTCAAGTCGGACGACGTGGCCGGCCGGACCAAGGTCTATGAGAGCATCGTCAAGGGCGAGGACAATTTCGAGGCCGGCGTGCCGGAATCGTTCAACGTTCTGGTCAAGGAGGTCCGGGGTCTGGGCCTCAACATGGAACTCCTGGATGCGGAGGATGAGGAGTGAGGGGGCGACCCCTCATCTCCCCCACCGCGCCCCTCATTAGGATTTGGAAATGAACCAGGAACTTGCCACCAACCCCCTGAACCCGCTGGCTGCGCCGCGGCAGTTCGACGAAATCAAGATCTCGCTGGCCTCGCCCGAGGAAATCCTCGCCTGGTCCTATGGCGAGGTGAAGAAGCCCGAGACCATCAACTACCGCACGTTCAAGCCCGAGCGTGACGGTCTGTTCTGCGCGCGTATCTTTGGCCCGATCAAGGATTACGAATGCCTCTGCGGCAAATACAAGCGCATGAAATATCGCGGCCTGGTCTGCGAGAAATGCGGCGTCGAGGTGACGCTGCAAAAGGTCCGGCGCGAGCGCATGGGCCATATCGAGCTGGCCGCCCCGGTCGCGCATATCTGGTTCCTGAAGTCGCTGCCCTCGCGCATCGGCCTGATGCTGGACATGACGCTGCGCGATCTTGAGCGCATCCTGTATTTCGAGAACTACGTCGTGATCGAGCCGGGTCTGACCGACCTGAGCTATGGCCAGCTGCTGACCGAGGAAGAATTCCTTGACGCGCAGGACCAGTATGGCGCCGACGCCTTCACCGCCAATATCGGCGCCGAGGCGATCCGCGAGATGCTGGCCAATATCGACCTGGCCGCCACCGCCGAGCAACTGCGCGAGGAGCTGAAAGAGGCGACTGGCGAGCTGAAGCCGAAGAAGATCATCAAGCGGCTGAAGATCGTTGAATCGTTCCTCGAGTCGGGCAACCGTCCCGAGTGGATGGTGCTGACGGTCATTCCGGTCATCCCGCCGGAACTGCGTCCGCTGGTTCCGCTGGACGGCGGCCGTTTCGCGACCTCGGACCTGAACGACCTCTATCGCCGGGTCATCAACCGCAACAACCGCCTCAAGCGCCTGATCGAGCTGCGCGCGCCCGACATCATCGTGCGCAACGAAAAGCGGATGCTGCAGGAATCGGTCGATGCGCTGTTCGACAACGGCCGCCGCGGTCGCGTCATCACCGGCAACAACAAGCGTCCGCTGAAATCGCTGTCGGACATGCTGAAGGGCAAGCAGGGCCGCTTCCGCCAGAACCTTCTGGGCAAGCGCGTGGACTTCTCGGGCCGTTCGGTGATCGTGACCGGTCCCGAGCTGAAGCTGCACCAGTGCGGCCTGCCGAAGAAGATGGCGCTGGAGCTGTTCAAGCCCTTCATCTATTCGCGGCTTGAGGCGAAGGGGCTGTCGTCCACCGTCAAGCAGGCCAAGAAGCTGGTCGAGAAGGAACGCCCCGAGGTCTGGGACATCCTGGACGAGGTGATCCGCGAGCACCCGGTGCTGCTGAACCGCGCGCCGACGCTGCACCGCCTGGGCATCCAGGCCTTCGAGCCGATCCTGATCGAGGGCAAGGCGATCCAGCTGCACCCGCTGGTCTGCTCGGCCTTCAACGCCGATTTCGACGGCGACCAGATGGCCGTGCACGTCCCGCTGTCGCTTGAGGCGCAGCTGGAAGCGCGCGTGCTGATGATGTCGACGAACAACGTGCTGTCGCCCGCCAACGGCGCGCCGATCATCGTGCCGTCGCAGGACATGGTCCTTGGTCTTTACTACACGACCATGGAGCGCGAGGGCATGAAGGGCGAAGGCATGGTCTTTGCCAACCTCGAAGAGGTGGAGCACGCACTGGCCTCCGGCGCGGTGCATCTGCATGCCCGCATCACCGCCCGCCTGCCGCAGATCGACGAGAACGGCAACGAGGTCATCAAGCGCTTCGAGACCACGCCGGGCCGGATCCGTCTGGGCGCGCTGCTGCCCAAGAACGCCAAGGCGCCCTTCGAGCTGGTGAACCGCCTGCTGCGCAAGAAGGACATCCAGAACGTCATCGACACCGTCTACCGCTACTGCGGCCAGAAGGAATCGGTGATCTTCTGCGACCAGATCATGGGCCTGGGCTTCCGCGAGGCGTTCCGCGCCGGCATCTCCTTCGGCAAGGACGACATGGTCGTTCCGCCGACGAAATGGGACCTGGTCGAGGAGACTCAGGACCAGGTGAAGCAGTTCGAGCAGCAGTATCTGGACGGCCTGATCACCCAGGGCGAGAAATACAACAAGGTCGTCGATGCCTGGTCGAAATGCAACGACCGCGTCACCGATGCCATGATGAAGACCATCTCGGCCACCAAGAAGGACGAGAACGGCGCCGAGCTGGAGCCGAACTCGGTCTACATGATGGCGCATTCGGGCGCCCGCGGTTCGGTCAGCCAGATGAAGCAGCTGGGCGGCATGCGCGGCCTGATGGCCAAGCCGAACGGCGAGATCATCGAGACGCCGATCATCTCGAACTTCAAGGAAGGTCTGACCGTTCTTGAATACTTCAACTCGACCCACGGCGCGCGGAAAGGTCTGTCGGACACCGCGCTCAAGACGGCGAACTCGGGCTACCTGACCCGCCGCCTGGTGGACGTGGCGCAGGACTGCATCATCCGCGAGCATGATTGCGGCACCGACCGGGCGATCACCGCCTCGGCCGCGGTCAACGACGGCGAGGTGGTCAGCCCGCTGTCCGAGCGCGTGCTGGGCCGTGTCGCGGCCGAGGACGTGCTGGTGCCGGGCGAGGACGTGGTCATCGTCCGCAAGAACGAGCTGATCGACGAGCGCAAGGCCGACGAGATCGAGGGCGCGGGCGTGCAGAACGTGCGCATCCGCTCGGCCCTGACCTGCGAGTCGGACGATGGGGTCTGTGCGCTGTGCTATGGCCGCGACCTGGCCCGCGGCACGCTGGTCAATATCGGCGAGGCGGTCGGCATCATCGCCGCCCAGTCCATCGGCGAGCCGGGCACCCAGCTGACGATGCGGACCTTCCACATCGGCGGCATCGCCCAGGGCGGCCAGCAGTCCTTCATCGCCGCGGCGCAGGAGGGCACGGTGGCTTTCGACAACGAAAGCACGCTGGAAAACGCCAATGGCGAGCTGATCGTGATGAGCCGCAACATGCAGCTGCACATCAAGTCGGCGACGGGCGACACGCTGGCCAGCCACAAGCTGTTCTACGGCAGCAAGCTGTTCGTGCGCGAAGGCGATGCCGTGGCGCGCGGCCAGAAGATGTTCGAATGGGACCCCTATACCCTGCCGATCATCGCCGAGAAGGCCGGTGTCGCGAAATATGTCGACCTGCTGTCGGGGATCTCGGTCCGCGACGAGACCGACGACGCGACCGGCATGACGCAGAAGATCGTGACGGACTGGCGCTCGGCCCCGAAAGGCAACGAGCTGAAGCCCGAGATCATCATCGTCGATGCCGATGGCGAGCCGGTCCGCAACGAGCAGGGCAACCCGGTCACCTATCCGATGTCGGTCGACGCCATCCTGTCGGTCGAGGACGGGCAGGAGATCAAGGCCGGCGACGTGGTGGCGCGGATCCCGCGCGAAGGCGCCAAGACCAAGGACATCACCGGGGGTCTGCCCCGCGTGGCGGAACTGTTCGAGGCGCGTCGTCCCAAGGACCACGCCATCATCGCCGAGATCGACGGCTATGTGCGCTTCGGCAAGGACTACAAGAACAAGCGCCGCATCGCCATCGAGCCCGCCGACGACACGCTGGAGCCGGTCGAATACATGGTGCCGAAAGGCAAGCACATCCCGGTGCAGGAAGGCGACTTCGTGCAGAAGGGCGACTACATCATGGACGGCAACCCGGCGCCGCATGACATCCTGCGCATCATGGGGATCGAGGCTCTGGCCGACTATCTCATCGACGAGGTGCAGGACGTCTACCGGCTGCAGGGCGTGAAGATCAACGACAAGCACATCGAGGTGATCGTCCGCCAGATGCTGCAGAAGATCGAGATCACCGACAGCGGCGACACCACGCTGCTGAAGGGCGAGCATGTCGACCGCGACGAGTTCGAGGAAGAGAACGCCAAGATCGAAGCCAAGGGCGGCCGTCCGGCCACGGGCGAGCCGGTGCTGCTGGGCATCACCAAGGCGTCGCTGCAGACCCGCAGCTTCATCTCGGCTGCCTCGTTCCAGGAGACGACCCGCGTGCTGACCGAGGCCGCCGTCCAGGGCAAGCGCGACAAGCTGGTCGGGCTCAAGGAGAACGTCATCGTCGGCCGGCTGATCCCGGCCGGCACCGGCGGCGCCACCGCCCGCGTGAAGCGCATCGCGACCGAGCGCGACAACGAGGTGATCGAAGCCCGCCGCGCCGAGGCGGAGGCCGCCGCCGCGCTGATCGCGCCGGAGGACAGCCCGGCCGAGGTCGGCGGCGACGAGTGATCGCCCGTTGAAACGAATTGGAAAGGCCCGGCAGCGATGCCGGGCCTTTTTTGCATGGGTGGGCTGCCGCAACCCTCTCATCCCCAAGTCCCGATTGCGCAGCGCGCCGTCCGATGGGGCGCCGTCCGGCGGATCGCCGCAACCCTCTCATCCGCAGGTCGCGATTGCGCAAAGCCCTGGCAGGGGATAACGATGAGGGGCCAAAGGGCGGTCGGGGCGTTTTGCGAGGGTGGTTTGATGCGCGCGGCAGTCAATCAGAAGATCCGCATCAACATCCTGCGGCTGTCGGGCCTGGCCTTGTTGCCGGCCATCCTGGTGATCAACCCGCTCCTCGGCCTCGAGGGGTTCGGGCACGAGGCCATCGAAACCCTGGGCATTCTGCTGCTGCTGGCGGGCGTGCTCGGCCGGTTCTGGTCGATCCTCTATGTCGGCGGCGCCAAGAACCGGCGGGTGATGCAGGACGGGCCCTATTCGATGACGCGCAACCCGCTGTATTTCTTTTCGACCGTGGCGGCGACGGGGATCGGGCTGATGTTCGGCGCGGTCAGCCTTGCGCTGCTGGTCGGCGGCACGGTGGGGCTGATCCTGTGGATCACCGCGCGGCGCGAAGCGGCGTTCCTGTCGCAGCACTTCGGCGCGGAATACGATGCCTATGCGGTGCGCACGCCGTTCTTCCTGCCCGATCCGCGGCTGTTCCGCACCGGGCGGACCGCGCGGTTCGACACGGCGACGCTGCGCCGCAACCTGTTCGATGCGTTCGTCTTTCTGAGCTTCATTCCCATTGTCGAGTCGGTGGACCAGTTGAAGCTGAGCCTCGGCTGGTCGCTGCTGGCGCTCTGGTAGCCTGTTTCTCATCTCCCAAGCCGCACAGCCAGAACCATGCTGACCCCCGACCTGCCCTCTGCCAGCGCGCCGGCAACCGCCCTTCGCCCGCATGTCCCGGACCCCCGGCAGGGGCGGGCCGACAACCTGCGCGGCTCGGCGCTGATGATGCTCAGCATGGCGGCCTTCATCTGCAACGACACGCTGATGAAGGCGGTGACCCAGAGCCTGCCGCTTTACGAATCCATCACCATCCGCGGCGGCATGGTGCTGCTGCTGATGGTGCTGGTCGCGCAGGGGCAGGGCGGGGTCCGGCTGCGGGTGCCGCGCGGCGATCTTTGGCCGCTGGTGCTGCGCACGGCGGCGGATATCGTCTCGACCGTGCTTTACCTGCTGGCGCTGCGGCGGATGGCGCTGGCCGACATCTCGGCGATCATGCAGGCGCTGCCGCTGGCGGTGACGCTGGCCGCGGCGCTGTTCTTTCGCGAAAGGCTGGGCTGGCGCCGGCTGCTGGCCATCGGCATCGGCTTCGTCGGCGTGCTGCTGATCCTGCGGCCGGGCACCGGAGCCTTCGACCGCTGGTCGGCCGTGGCGCTGGCGGCGATGCTGCTGATCGTGGTGCGGGACATGGTCACCCGGACATTCTCGGCCCGGCTCGCCTCGTCCAGCATCGCCTTTTACGCGGCGCTGACGGTGATGCTGTCGGGCTTCGTTCTGGGCTGGGCGGAAAACTGGCGGCTGCCGACCCTGGCCGAATTCGCGCTGCTGACCGCTGCCGCGCTGTTCCTGACCGTGGGCTATATCACCGCCGTCGCCACCATGCGGGTGGGCGAGATTTCCTTCGTCGCGCCGTTCCGCTACAGTTCGCTGCTCTGGGCCATCCTGCTGGGGCTGGCGGTGTTCGGCGACTGGCCGGACCTGTGGACCTGGGCGGGTTCGGCGCTGGTGGTGGGGGCGGGGATCTATACCATCCTGCGCGAAGGACAATTGCAGAGGCGAAGCTGATGCGGGTGCAGATGCTGGGCTTGTGCCGCTTTTCCTATCCGGGCGGCCGGGGATTTCAGGTGACCCACGAGACGCTGGAGGAGCGGCGGGCCTTTCTCTACGATCCCGAACGGCTGGCCCGGCGCTGGTTCTGGTTCGAGCATGTCGCCCTGCCGGCTTGGCTGGCGCAGACCGATCCGGATTTCACGCTGGTGCTGATGACCGGGCCGGACCTGCCCGAGCCCTGGCTGGCCCGGCTGCACGAGCTGGCGGGGATCATGCCGCAACTGCGGCTGGCGCTGGTCCCGCCGATGGAGAAGCATGTCGAGGCCTGCATGGCCGCCGTCGCCCCGCATATCGACCATTCGGCCGATGTGGTCGGCCATTTCCGCCATGACGACGACGATGCGGTGGCCCTTGACTATATCCGCGACGCGCGCCGCGATTTCGTGCGCATGCAGCCGCTCTGGCGCCAACACGGCCGGCTGTCCTGCGATTACGCGCGCGGCGTGGTGATGCGGGCCGGGCCGGGCGGCATCCGGTCCGAGATGCGGATCATCCACAATGCCAGCGCGGCGCTGACCATCTACCTGCGGCCGGATGCGGGGCGCTGTGTGCTGCATTTCCCGCATTTCAAGGTGAACCTGTCCATGCCGGGCGTGACCCTGGCGGGAAAGCCGATGTATGTGCGCATGCTGCACGAGGACAACGACTCGGGCGCGGTGGGCGCGGGCTATGCAGTCGCGGGGCAGGGCGCGGGCCCCGAAGAGGACATGGCGGCGCTGCTTGCCCGGCGTTTCCGCATCGACCTGCCGGGTCTCGAAGCCGGGGCGCGGCGACTGCTTTCGGCCCGGGCGGGGCAGGGGGGCGGCTGTTGACTCGCCTGTGGAAACCCCATATACGCCGCACACCCGTCAGGAATCTGATCGGGGCCCAGAACCTCTGTGGTCATGATCCGGGCCGGAATGCCCCGATCCTCTGGTAATTCAACCCGTCCTTCCCGGCTTGGGGACAGGATGGGTTCTGGCGTTTCACGATGGGCGTGATTCGCCGTCGAGAAGTGGCGCAGCCGGTGGCTGCGAGTATTGACGAAAGCAAGACGGGGAACCGAATGCCGACGATCCAACAGCTGATCCGCAAACCGCGGCAGCCCAAGGTGCAGCGCTCGAAGTCGCAGCACCTGCAATCCTGCCCGCAGAAGCGGGGCGTATGCACGCGCGTCTATACCACGACGCCGAAGAAGCCGAACTCGGCCATGCGTAAGGTGGCCAAGGTCCGCCTGACCAATGGCTTCGAGGTGATCTCCTACATCCCGGGCGAAAAGCACAACCTGCAGGAACACAGCGTCGTGCTGATCCGCGGCGGCCGGGTGAAAGACCTTCCGGGTGTCCGCTATCACATCCTGCGCGGTGTTCTGGATACCCAGGGCGTCAAGGATCGTCGTCAGCGTCGTTCGAAATACGGCGCGAAGCGTCCGAAGTAAGGAGATAGGCACATGTCCCGTCGTCACGCCGCTGAGAAGCGCGAAGTCCTGCCCGACGCCAAATATGGCGATCGCGTGCTGACCAAATTCATGAACAACCTGATGATCGACGGCAAGAAATCGGTTGCCGAACGCATCGTCTACAACGCCCTCGACCGCGTGCAGGGCAAGCTGAAGCGCGAGCCGATCGAAGTCTTCCACGAAGCCCTCGACAACGTGAAGCCCTCGGTCGAAGTGCGCTCGCGCCGCGTCGGCGGCGCCACCTACCAGGTTCCGGTCGAGGTCCGTCCGTCGCGCCGCGAGGCCCTGGCGATCCGCTGGCTGATCGACGCGTCGAAAAAGCGCAACGAGCACACCATGGAAGAGCGCCTCGCGGGCGAGCTGGCCGACGCGGTGAACGGCCGCGGCACCGCCGTCAAGAAGCGTGAGGACACGCACAAGATGGCCGACGCCAACAAGGCGTTCAGCCACTACCGCTGGTAACCGGAAGGAAGGCCCTTTATGGCACGCGAATATCCGCTGGAGCGCTACCGGAACTTCGGGATCATGGCCCATATCGACGCGGGCAAGACCACGACGACCGAGCGCATCCTGTTCTACACCGGCAAGAACCACAAGATGGGCGAGACGCACGAAGGTGCGTCCACCATGGACTGGATGGAGCAGGAAGCCGAGCGCGGCATCACCATCACCTCGGCGGCGACCACCACCTTCTGGCAGCGCCACGAGGATGCCGACTTCACCCCCGATGACAAGGAGCGTTGCCGCTTCAACATCATCGACACCCCCGGCCACGTCGACTTCACCATCGAGGTCGAGCGTTCGCTGGCGGTTCTGGACGGCGCGATCTGCCTGCTGGACGGCAATGCCGGCGTCGAGCCGCAGACCGAGACCGTCTGGCGCCAGGCCGACCGCTACAAGGTTCCGCGGATCGTCTTCGTCAACAAGATGGACAAGATCGGCGCCGACTTCTTCAAATGCGTCGCCATGATCAAGGACCGCACCGGCGGCACCCCCTGCCCGATCGCCCTGCCGATCGGCGCCGAGGACAAGCTGGAAGGCATCGTCGACCTGATCAAGATGGAAGAATGGGTCTGGAAGGGCGAGGACCTGGGCGCCTCGTGGATCCGCCAGCCCATCCGTGACGAGCTTCAGGACGTCGCCGAGGAATGGCGCGGCAAGATGATCGAACTCGCCGTCGAACAGGACGACGAGGCGATGGAAGCCTATCTGGAAGGCAACGAGCCGGACGAGGCGACGCTGCGCAAGCTGATCCGCAAGGGCACGCTGTCGCTGTCCTTCTTCCCGGTCATGGCCGGTTCCGCCTTCAAGAACAAGGGCGTGCAGCCGCTGCTGAACGCCGTGGTGGACTTCCTGCCGGCGCCGACCGACGTGCCCGCCTATATGGGCTTCGCCCCGGGCGACGAGACGGAAGAGCGCAACATCGCCCGCCATGCCTCGGACGCGGATCCGTTCTCGGCGCTGGCGTTCAAGATCATGAACGACCCCTTCGTCGGCTCGCTGACCTTCACGCGGATCTATTCTGGCCAGCTCAAGAAGGGCGACCAGATGCTGAACTCGACCAAGGGCAAGCGCGAGCGCGTCGGCCGGATGATGGTCATGCACGCCATCAACCGCGAAGAGATCGACGAGGCTTTCGCCGGCGACATCATCGCCCTGGCCGGGCTGAAGGAAACCACCACGGGCGACACGCTTTGCGATCCCGCGAAGCCGGTGGTCCTGGAAACCATGACCTTCCCCGAGCCGGTGATCGAGATCGCCGTCGAGCCGAAGTCGAAGGCCGACCAGGAGAAGATGGGCCTTGCCCTGCAGCGCCTGGCCGCCGAGGACCCGTCCTTCCGCGTCGAGACCGACCTGGAATCGGGCCAGACCATCATGAAGGGCATGGGCGAACTTCACCTCGACATCCTGGTCGACCGCATGAAGCGCGAGTTCAAGGTCGAGGCGAATATCGGCGCCCCGCAGGTGGCCTATCGCGAGACCATCTCGACCGAGGCCGAGATCGACTACACGCACAAGAAACAGACCGGCGGGACCGGCCAGTTCGCGCGCGTCAAGCTGGTCATCACCCCGACCGAGCCGGGCGAGGGCTACTCGTTCGAATCGAAGATCGTCGGCGGTGCGGTGCCGAAGGAATACATCCCCGGCGTCGAAAAAGGCATCAAGTCCGTCATGGACTCGGGTCCGCTGGCCGGCTTCCCGGTGATCGACTTCAAGGTGGCGCTGATCGACGGTGCCTTCCATGACGTCGACTCCTCGGTCCTGGCCTTCGAGATTGCGGCGCGTGCCGCCATGCGCGAAGGCCTGAAGAAGGCGGGGGCCAAGCTGCTCGAACCGATCATGCGCGTCGAGGTGGTCACGCCGGAGGAATATACCGGTTCGATCATCGGCGACCTGACCAGCCGTCGCGGCATGGTCCGCGGCCAGGACTCGCGCGGCAATGCGAATGTCATCGACGCCTTCGTGCCGCTGGCCAACATGTTCGGCTACATCAACAACCTGCGCTCGATGTCCTCGGGCCGCGCGGTGTTCACGATGCAGTTCGACCATTACGAGGCCGTGCCGCAGAACATCTCGGACGAGATCCAGAAGAAATACGCGTAATCCCGGCGGTGCGTGGGCAACCGCGCACCCTACCAACCCCGTAGGGTGCGTGCCTGCACGCACCGTCAACATAAGGAGCCATGCCCATGGCAAAGGCAAAGTTTGAACGGACGAAACCGCACGTCAACATCGGGACGATCGGTCACGTTGACCACGGCAAGACGACGCTGACGGCTGCGATCACCAAGTATTTTGGTGAATTCAAGGCCTATGACCAGATCGACGGCGCCCCCGAGGAGCGTGCGCGTGGCATCACGATCTCGACCGCGCATGTGGAATACGAATCGGAGAACCGGCACTACGCCCACGTGGACTGCCCCGGCCACGCGGACTACGTGAAGAACATGATCACGGGCGCGGCGCAGATGGACGGCGCGATCCTGGTGGTGAACGCGGCCGACGGCCCGATGCCGCAGACGCGCGAGCACATCCTGCTGGGCCGCCAGGTCGGCATCCCCTACATGGTCGTCTACCTGAACAAGGTCGACCAGGTGGACGATCCGGAGCTGCTGGAACTGGTCGAGATGGAAGTGCGCGAGCTGCTGTCGTCCTATGACTATCCCGGCGACGACATCCCGATCATCAAGGGCTCGGCGCTGGCGGCGCTGGAAGGCCGCGACAAGGAGATCGGCGAGGATTCGATCCGGGCGCTGATCGCCGCCGTGGACGAATACATCCCGACGCCCGAGCGCGCGGTTGACCAGCCGTTCCTGATGCCGATCGAGGACGTGTTCTCGATCTCGGGCCGGGGCACGGTGGTGACCGGCCGCGTCGAGCGCGGTGCGGTGAACGTGGGCGACGAGCTTGAGATCGTCGGCATCCGCCCGACGAAGAAGACCACCTGCACCGGGGTGGAGATGTTCCGCAAGCTCCTGGACCGCGGCGAGGCCGGCGACAACATCGGCGCGCTGCTGCGCGGCGTGGAGCGCGACGGGGTGGAGCGCGGCCAGGTGCTGGCGAAGCCCGGCTCGGTGACGCCGCATACCGAGTTCGAGGCCGAAGCCTATATCCTGACCAAGGAAGAGGGCGGCCGGCACACGCCGTTCTTCGCGAACTATCGTCCGCAGTTCTATTTCCGGACCACGGACGTGACCGGGACGGTTCGTCTGCCCGAGGGCACCGAGATGGTGATGCCGGGCGACAACCTGAAGTTCACGGTGGAGCTGATCGCGCCGATCGCGATGGAAGAGAAGCTGCGCTTCGCGATCCGCGAGGGCGGCCGCACGGTCGGCGCCGGCGTGGTGTCGAAGATCCTGAAGTGACGGGCTGGTCCGCGGCGGCCGGGTGGCGGGGCGCAGGCCCGCGCTGCCTTGCGCCGCGGGCTTTGCGCTCCGGGACCGTCATCGGGTGATCCCTGCCGGGATATCGCGATGAGGAAGGCCGCTCCGCGAGGGGCGGCCTTTGCCGTCTGGGGCGGCGCGGGCTTTCCGGGGCTCTGCCCCGGACCCCGGGATATTTGCGCAAGAAAGAAGCGCGCGGAGGGCGGCCCAGGGCCAGGGCGCGCGGGCGGGTGCCGGGGCGTGGTTTTCAGATCAGTTCGGCAAGGCCCGCGCGACGGAATTCCTTGTGGATGCTGCCGATCGTTTCATCCCGGTCGATATCGGACCGGGCCAGGGTCCGCAGCCCGCAGCGCGCATCCGCGATCAAGCAGGCGCGGTATTCCCCCGGGGCGCTCATGTAGCGCCAGATCGATTCCGTGCCGCAGCATGACCGCCTGCAGCTTTCCCGTGTCATGGAAGGCGATGCCATGCGGCGGCATTGGCGCCCCGTCCCGTCCGACCGGCCGGGCGAAGGCGGCAATGACCGGAGCGCAGTCGAGTGGGCGGCAGCGGGGCGCCAGCTTTTCGCGCGCCATGACGCTGTGCGGGCGGCGGCGCGGGATCAGGATTTTCTGGTCCACCCGGCCCAGCAGCTGGCGGCCGTGCATCGCCGATCTCCCTGGCGGGCGGTGCGGGGTGACGAGCGCCTGGCCCGCGTCGGCTCTCTTATCCCGGGATTGCGGTGGCGCAAGCGCCGGGTCGGCCCCGGCCAGGCTTGACCGCGCCGGCCGAAGCGGCTAAAGGGGCGCCATCGCCGCCGCTCCTCGTCCTTTTCACGGAGAATCGGTTGCATTGTGCCGGGCCGCCATGTAATGGGGCGGCCTGCTCTTATTTGATACGGTTCGATGCTGGCAGCGCGTGGTGTGCGGTCAGCCTCTCAACTGGAACTCCCCGCAAGAGGGATGATAATGCAAAGCCAGAATATCCGCATCCGGCTGAAGGCGTTCGATTACCGCGTCCTGGATGCCAGCACGCAGGAAATCGTCAACACCGCCAAGCGCACCGGCGCCCAGGTCCGTGGTCCGATTCCGCTGCCCAACAAGATCGAGAAATTCACCGTTCTGCGCGGTCCGCATATCGACAAGAAATCCCGCGACCAGTGGGAAATCCGCACGCATAAGCGCCTGCTGGACATCGTCGACCCGACCCCCCAGACCGTGGACGCCCTGATGAAGCTCGACCTCGCCGCCGGCGTGGATGTCGAGATCAAGGTGTAAGGAGGCTGACATGCTGCGGACTGGTGTTATCGCCAAGAAGCTGGGCATGACCCGGCTGTTCCTGGAAGACGGGCGTCAGGTGCCCGTCACCGTTCTGCACGTGGACAACGTGCAGGTCATCGCTCAGCGCACTGCCGAGAAAGACGGCTACGTGGCGCTGCAGCTCGGCGCGGGCGAGGCCAAGGCCAAGCGCACGACCGCCGCGCTGCGTGGCCATTTCGCCAAGGCGAATGTCGCGCCCAAGCGCAAGATCGCGGAATTCCGCGTCGCGCCGGAAAACCTGGTGGAAGTGGGCGAGGAGATCATCGCCGACCACTATTTCGAGGGCCAGTATGTCGACATCGCCGGCACCTCGATCGGCAAGGGCTTTGCCGGTGCGATGAAGCGGCACAATTTCGGCGGTCTGCGCGCCTCGCATGGCGTGTCGATCAGCCACCGCTCGCATGGTTCGACCGGCCAGTGCCAGGACCCGGGCAAGGTGTTCAAGGGCAAGAAGATGGCGGGTCACCTCGGTGCCGTCCGCGTCACCACCCAGAACCTGCAGGTCGTCAAGACCGATGCCGAGCGTGGCCTGATCATGGTCAAGGGCTCGGTCCCGGGTTCGAAGGGCGGCTGGGTCACGATCAAGGACGCCGTGAAGAAGCCGCTGGCCGAAAACACCGTTTTCCCGGCCGAGACCCGTTCGAAAGCTGCCCAGGCCGAGGCTGCCGCCCCTGCCGAGGCCGCCGCGCCCGAAGGAGACAACTGATGAAACTCGACGTTATCACGCTCGATGCCGGCAAGGCCGGGGACATCGACCTGAGCGATGACATCTTCGGGCTCGAACCGCGTGCGGACCTGCTGCATCGCGTCGTGCGCTGGCAGCGTGCGAAAGCGCAGGCGGGCACCCATTCGGTGCTGGGCAAGTCGGATGTCAGCTACTCGACCAAGAAGATCTACCGCCAGAAGGGCACCGGCGGCGCCCGCCACGGTTCGCGCAAGGCGCCGATCTTCCGTCACGGCGGCGTCTACAAGGGCCCGACCCCGCGCTCGCACGCCTTCGACCTGCCCAAGAAGGTCCGCGCGCTCGGCCTGAAGCATGCGCTGTCGGCCAAGGCCGCCGCGGGTGAGCTGGTCGTCGTGGACAGCCTGAACATCGCGGAAGCCAAGACCGCGGCCGTCGCCAAGGCGGTCAAGGAAAACGGCTGGAAGCGGGTTCTGGTGATCGACGGCGCGGAAGTGAACGAGAACTTCGCCCGCGCCGCCCGCAACCTGGAAGGCGTCGATGTGCTGCCCTCGATCGGTGCCAATGTCTATGACATCCTGCGCCGGGATACGCTCGTGCTGACCCGCGCCGGTGTCGAAGCCCTGGAGGCTCGCCTGAAATGAGCGTGAAACCCGAACATTACGACGTGATCGTCAAGCCGATCATCACCGAGAAGGCGACGCTGGTCTCCGAGGCCAACGCCTATGTCTTCGAGGTGGCCAAGGATTCGAGCAAGCCGGCGATCAAGCAGGCCGTCGAGGCCCTGTTCAACGTCAAGGTGAAGGCGGTCAACACCACCATCACCAAGGGCAAGACCAAGCGTTTCCGCGGCCGCCCCGGCGTGCGCTCGGACGTGAAGAAGGCCTATGTGACGCTGGAAGCTGGCAACAGCATCGACGTCTCGACCGGCCTCTGATAGAAGCCGACGAATCGACGGCCCCGGCAGCGGGGCCGTCGCCTTTTGACTGAAACGGACCAATCACGGTCCAAAGCAACGGAAGACAGAGAGCATGGCACTCAAGTCGTATAAGCCGACGACGCCTGGCCAGCGTGGGCTGGTTCTGATCGACCGTTCGGAGCTTTGGAAAGGGCGCCCGGTCAAATCCCTCACCGAGGGGCTGACCAAGAACGGCGGCCGGAACAACACCGGACGGATCACGATGCGCCGCAAGGGCGGCGGGGCGAAGCGTCTCTACCGCATCGTCGATTTCAAACGCACCAAGTTCGATGTTTCGGCCACGGTCGAGCGGATCGAATACGATCCCAACCGCACCGCCTTCATCGCGCTGATCAAATATGAAGACGGCGAGCAGGCCTATATCCTGGCGCCGCAGCGTCTGGCCGTGGGCGACAAGGTGATCGCCGGCGCCAAGGTCGACGTGAAGCCCGGCAACGCCATGCCCTTCAGCGGCATGCCGATCGGCACCATCGTCCACAACGTCGAGCTGAAGCCCGGCAAGGGCGGCCAGATCGCCCGCTCGGCCGGCACCTATGCCCAATTCGTCGGCCGCGACGGCGGCTATGCCCAGATCCGCCTCAGCTCGGGCGAGCTGCGCTTGGTCCGTCAGGAATGCATGGCCACCATCGGCGCTGTGTCGAATGCCGACCATTCGAACCAGAACCTCGGCAAGGCCGGCCGCAACCGCCACAAGGGCATCCGCCCGAGCGTGCGCGGCGTCGCGATGAACCCGATCGACCACCCGCATGGCGGTGGCGAGGGCCGGACCTCGGGCGGCCGCCACCCGGTCACCCCCTGGGGCAAGGGCACCAAGGGCAACCGCACCCGCACGAACAAATCGACCGACAAGTACATCCTGCGGTCGCGTCACGCGAAGAAGGGACGCTAATCCATGGCACGTTCAGTTTGGAAGGGCCCCTTTGTCGACGCATATGTGCTTCGCAAGGCGGAAAAGGCCCGCGAATCCGGCAAGTCGGATGTCATCAAGATCTGGTCGCGCCGTTCGACCATCCTGCCGCAATTCGTCGGCCTGACCTTCGGCGTCTACAATGGTCACAAGCACATCCCGGTCGCCGTGACCGAGGAGATGATCGGCCAGAAGTTCGGTGAATATTCGCCGACGCGGACCTATTACGGTCACGCCGCCGACAAGAAAGCGAAAAGGAAGTAATCGTCATGGGTAAGGAACAGAATCCGCGCCGCGTGGCGGAGAACGAGGCGTTCGCGAAGACCAAGATGCTGCGCACCTCGCCGCAGAAGCTGAATCTGGTCGCGGCGCTGATCCGCGGCAAGAAGGTGGACAAGGCCCTGGCCGACCTGACCTTCTCGAAGCGCCGCATCGCCGGCGACGTGAAGAAATGCCTGCAATCGGCCATCGCCAATGCCGAGAACAACCATAACCTCGACGTGGACAATCTGATCGTCGCCGAGGCCTGGGTCGGCAAGAACCTGGTCATGAAGCGTGGCCGTCCGCGCGCCCGTGGTCGTTACGGCAAGATCATGAAGCCGTTTTCGGAAATCACCATCAAGGTGCGTCAGGTCGAGGAGCGCGCGTAATGGGTCAGAAGGTAAACCCCATCGGGATGCGTCTCCAGGTCAACCGCACCTGGGACAGCCGCTGGTATGCGGATGACAAGGACTACGGCAATCTGCTGCTGGAAGACCTGAAGATCCGCGACTTCATCCATCAGGAAGTGAAGCAGGCCGGCGTCAGCCGCGTCATCATCGAGCGCCCGCACAAGAAGTGCCGCGTCACGATCTATGCCGCGCGTCCGGGCGTGATCATCGGCAAGAAAGGCGCCGATATCGAGACCCTGCGCAAGAAGCTGGCGAACTTCACCGCCTCGGAACTGCACCTCAACATCGTCGAGGTCCGCAAGCCCGAGCTGGACGCCCAGCTGGTGGCCGAGTCGATCGCCCAACAGCTGGAACGCCGGGTGTCGTTCCGCCGCGCCATGAAGCGCGCGGTGCAGAACGCCATGCGCATGGGCGCGCTGGGGATCCGGGTGAACGTCTCGGGCCGCCTGGGCGGCGCCGAGATCGCCCGCACCGAATGGTATCGCGAGGGCCGGGTGCCGCTGCACACGCTGCGCGCCGACATCGACTATGCGCTGTCGGAGGCCTCGACCCCCTACGGGATCATCGGCGTGAAGGTCTGGATCTTCAAGGGCGAGATCATGGAGCACGATCCGCAGGCCCGCGACCGCCGCGCCACCGAAGCGCAGGACGGTCCGTCGCCCCGCGGCCCGCGCCGTGATCGCGACCGCGACGCGCGCTAAGGAGAAGAAGCAATGCTGCAACCGAAACGGACCAAGTTCCGCAAACAGCACAAGGGCCGCATCCACGGCGAAGCCAAGGGCGGGTTCAACCTGAACTTCGGCTCCTACGCGCTGAAGGCCATCGAGCCCGAGCGCGTCACCGCGCGCCAGATCGAAGCGGCCCGCCGCGCGATCACCCGCCACATGAAGCGTCAGGGCCGGGTCTGGATCCGGATCTTCCCGGACGTGCCGGTTTCCTCGAAGCCGACCGAAGTGCGGATGGGTAAGGGCAAGGGTTCGGTGGACTACTGGGCCGCCCGCGTCCATCCCGGCCGGATCATGTTCGAGATCGACGGCGTGAACGACGCCATCGCCCGCGAAGCCCTGCGCCTGGGCGCGCAGAAGCTGCCGGTGCTGACCCGCATCGTCGCGCGCGAAGACTGGTAAGGCGGCGCGGGCGCGCCTGGGCGCCCCGCCCACCGAAGCGAGAGAGATGGGCCCCGCCGGAGAACGGCGGGGCGCTTCATTTGCAGCCCTTCCCGCAAAGAGGGTTGCCAAGAACCGGCGATGCCTGTATGGGCAAGCCTTCACATGAAACTCCACCGGAATCAGGGTGGCCCTGCATGGCAGGGGCTCTCCGGTGATGTTGAAAGGAAAAGGCGCATGAAAGCGCAGGAACTGAAAGACAAGACGCCTGACCAGCTGAAGGAACAGCTGCTCGCGCTGAAGAAGGAAGCGTTCAACCTGCGCTTCCAGCAGGCCACCGGCCAGCTCGAATCGACCGCCCGCATGCGTGCCGTCCGCCGCGACGTCGCCCGTGTGAAAACCATTCTGAACCAGAAAGCGGCGGAAGCCGCGGCGTCGAACTAAGGAGCCCGGTCCATGCCCAAACGCATCCTGCAAGGCAAGGTCGTCAGCGACAAGAACGAACAGACCGTCACCGTCCTGGTCGAGCGTCGCTTCAAGCATCCGCTGCTGCACAAGACCGTGCGGTCGTCCAAGAAATACCGCGCGCATGACGCGCAGAACCAGTTCAAGGTCGGTGACACCGTTCGCATCGTCGAATGCGCGCCGATCTCGAAGACCAAGCGCTGGACCGTGCTGACCGAAGCCACCGAGGCTTCGGCCTGAGGCCCAGTTTAATCGATACCCTGGGGCCGGCCCATGATCATGGTCGTGCCGGTCCCCAAAGGTCGGGAGTAACCAAATGATCCAGATGCAGACCAATCTGGATGTCGCTGACAACTCCGGCGCGCGCCGGGTGCAGTGCATCAAGGTCCTGGGTGGTTCGCACCGTCGCTATGCGTCGGTGGGCGACATCATCGTCGTCTCCGTCAAGGAGGCCATCCCGCGCGGCCGCGTGAAGAAAGGTGACGTCCGCAAGGCCGTCGTCGTGCGCACCGCCAAAGAAGTGAAGCGCGAGGACGGCACCTCGATCCGCTTCGACCGCAACGCCGCCGTCATCCTGAACAACCAGGGCGAACCGGTCGGCACCCGTATCTTCGGGCCGGTCGTGCGCGAGCTGCGCGCCAAGAACTTCATGAAGATCATCTCGCTCGCCCCGGAGGTGCTGTAATGGCTGCCAAGCTGAAAAAGGGCGACAAGGTCGTCGTGCTGACCGGCAAGGACAAGGGCAAGCAGGGCGAGATCGCCGCGGTGTTCCCGAAAGAGAACAAGGCGGTCGTTGACGGCGTCAACATCGCGATCCGTCACCAGCGCCAGACCCAGAACACCCAGGGCGGCCGCGTGGCGAAAGCCATGCCGATCGACCTGTCGAACCTGGCGCTGCTGGACAAGAACGGCAAAGCGACCCGCGTCGGCTTCCGCGTGGAAGACGGCAAGAAGGTCCGTTTCGCCAAGACCACGGGAGACGTGATCTGATGCTGGACCAAGCCAATTACACCCCGCGCCTCAAGTCGCTCTACAAGGACCAGATCCGCGCCACGCTCAAGGAAGAGTTCGGCTACAAGAACGACATGCAGATCCCGCGCCTGGACAAGATCGTCCTGAACATGGGCATCGGCGAGGCCGTCAAGGACACCAAGAAGGTCAAGCAGGGCGCCGAGGAGCTGTCGCTCATCGCGGGCCAGAAGGCCGTCATCACCAAGGCCAAGAAGTCGATCGCCGGCTTCCGCGTCCGTGAAGAGATGCCGCTGGGCTGCAAGGTGACGCTGCGCGGCGACCGGATGTATGAATTCCTGGACCGCCTGATCAACATCGCGCTGCCCCGCGTCCGCGACTTCCGCGGCGTCAAAGGCTCGGCTTTCGACGGCCGCGGCAACTATGCCATGGGCCTGAAGGAGCACATCGTTTTCCCGGAAATCAACTTCGACAAGGTCGACGAAGTTCTGGGGATGGACATCATCATCTGCACCACCGCGAAGACCGACGCGGAAGCGAAATCTCTGCTGAAGGCATTCAACATGCCTTTCAACAGCTGATCGCGGAGGGAAGAAGATATGGCTAAGAAATCCATGGTCGAGCGCGAGAAGAAGCGCGAGCGTCTGGTTCAGAAATACGCCGCCAAGCGCGCCGCGCTGAACGAGATCGTCCACGATCAGTCCCTGCCGATGGAAGAGCGCTTCAAGGCCAGCCTGAAACTGGCTGAACTGCCGCGCAACTCCTCGGCCACGCGTCTGCACAACCGGTGCCAGCTCACCGGCCGTCCGCATGCGTATTACCGTAAACTGAAACTGTCGCGGATCATGCTGCGCGAGCTCGGCTCGTTCGGCCAGATCCCCGGCATGGTCAAATCGAGCTGGTAAGGGGGCAATATGTCGATGAACGATCCTCTCGGCGATATGCTGACCCGCATCCGCAACGCGCAGATGCGCGGCAAATCGACCGTCCGCACGCCCGCCTCCAAGCTGCGCGCTTGGGTGCTCGACGTGCTCAAGGCCGAAGGCTACATCCGCGGCTACGAAAAGGTTGAAACCCCCTCGGGCCATACCGAGCTGGAAATCAGCCTGAAATACTACGAAGGCACCCCGGTGATCCGTGAGCTGGCTCGCGTGTCCAAGCCCGGGCGCCGGGTCTACGCTTCGGTCAAGGAGATCCCGCTGGTTCGCAACGGGCTGGGCGTCTCCATCGTCTCGACGCCGAAAGGCGTGATGTCGGATGCAGCGGCTCGCAACGCCAATGTCGGCGGCGAAGTCCTCTGCACCGTGTTCTAAGGAGGGCAGGATGTCTCGGATTGGTAAGAAGCCGGTCGAACTGCCCAAGGGCGTGACCGCCGAAGTGAAAGGCCAGACGATCGAGGTGAAGGGGCCGAAAGGCACCCGTTCCTTCACCGCGACGGATGACGTGACCCTGAAGGTCGAGGATGGCGGCGTCACCGTGACGCCGCGCGGGCTGTCCAAGCGCGCGCGCCAGCAATGGGGCATGTCGCGCTCGATGGTGGCGAACCTCGTGACCGGCGTCAGCGAAGGCTTCAAGAAAGAGCTGGAAATCCAGGGCGTCGGCTATCGCGCCCAGATGCAGGGCAAGACCCTGAAGCTGGCTCTGGGTTATTCGCATGACGTGAACTTTGAAACCCCGGAAGGCGTGACGATCACGGCCCCGAAGCAGACGGAAATCGTGGTCGAGGGCATCGATCAGCAGATCGTCGGCCAGGTCGCCGCGAACATCCGCGAGTGGCGCCGTCCCGAGCCCTACAAGGGCAAGGGCATCCGCTACAAGGGTGAGGTCGTCTTCCGCAAGGAAGGCAAGAAGAAGTAAGGGGCGCGAGAAATGGCACTGAACAAGAGAGAGCTGTTCCAGAAGCGCCGCCTGCGCGTGCGGAACAAACTGCGGGCCATCTCGGACGGTCGTCCGCGTCTGTCCGTCCACCGTTCTTCCAAGAACATCAGCGTCCAGGTGATCGACGATACGAAAGGGGTCACGCTGGCCTCGGCCTCGTCGCTCGAGAAGGACCTGGGCGTTGTCGGCAAGAACAACCTGGAAGCCGCGGCCAAGATCGGCGCTGCCATTGCGGAGCGCGCGAAGAAGGCCGGCGTCGAAGAGGTGATCTTCGACCGCGGCGGCTTCCTGTTCCACGGCAAGATCAAGGCTCTGGCCGACGCAGCCCGCGAAGGCGGTCTGAAGTTCTGATCTGATGCGGGCGGCGCTTTCCGATAGGGGCGCGCCGCCCCGATGATCCGGGGGCCGGTCGCCCGCGCGGCCGCCCACCAGGATTGGGTTCAACGGCGCGGATCGCGCGCCAGATTACAAGGAATGCCTGAATGGCAGAACGTGAACATCGTCGGGGTCGCCGCGAAGAGCGCGAGGAAACCCCGGAATTCGCCGACCGTCTGGTCGCGATCAACCGCGTGTCGAAAACCGTCAAGGGCGGCAAGCGCTTCGGCTTCGCGGCCCTGGTGGTCGTCGGCGACCAGCGCGGCCGCGTCGGCTTCGGCAAGGGCAAGGCGAAAGAAGTGCCCGAGGCGATCCGCAAGGCGACCGAGCAGGCCAAGCGCGGCCTGATCCGCGTGCCGCTGCGCGACGGCCGCACCCTGCATCATGACATCGAGGGCCGTCACGGCGCCGGCAAGGTCATCATGCGCACCGCCGTCCCGGGCACCGGCATCATCGCCGGCGGTCCGATGCGCGCCGTGTTCGAGATGCTGGGCGTCCAGGACGTCGTGGCCAAGTCGCAGGGCTCGCAGAACCCCTACAACATGATCCGCGCCACCATCGACGGCCTCAAGAAGGAAGCCTCGCCCCGCAACGTCGCCCAGCGTCGTGGCAAGAAGGTGGCCGAGATCCTGCCCTCGAACGACAAGCCGGCCGCCGAAGCCGCCGCCGAAGCGTAAGGAGAGGCAAGAATGGCTAAAACCATCGTCGTCAAGCAGATCGGCTCGCCGATCCGCCGCCCGGCCATCCAGCGCGAGACGCTGAAGGGCCTGGGCCTGAACAAGATGCACCGCACCCGCGAGCTGGAAGACACTCCGGCCGTGCGCGGCATGGTCGCCAAGATCCCGCATCTGGTCACCATCATCGAAGAGCGCGGCTGATCGTCCCGCCTCTGCCGGAAATCAAAACGCCCCGGAGCTGCTCCGGGGCGTTTTCGTTCATCCGTTAACCTTTCGCTAACCCGTTTCCCCTAGGCTCGGCCCATCTTCCAGCCGTTCGAGCCTGCCTTGCCCTGTCTGTTCCGCCCCCTGTTCCGCTGTGTTCTGCTGATCCTCCTGGCCTTGTCCGGCAGTGCGGTGGCCGGTCCCTGGCCGCGTGAGGAGAAGGGCGTGTTCCTGTCCTTCTCGGGCGAGCGCGACGTGCAGGGAAACGCCTATTCCAGCCTCTATGCCGAATACGGCCTGCGCCCGCGCCTGACGCTGGGGCTGGAACTCGGCCGGTCCAGCGGCGGGGAGGCCAGCGCCATGTTCTGGCTGCAGCGCGCGCTCGACCGGGGCGAGGGGCCGAACCGCTTCTCGGCGGCGCTTGGCATGGGCGCGCTGGAGCGGCGCGGCGAATACCTGCCGCTGGCGCAGATCGCCGTGGGATGGGGGCGGGGCTTCGATTCGCTGCCGGTCCTGCGCCGCGTCCCGCGCGGCGGCTGGCTGTCGGTCGAGGCGCGCTACAAGATCGCCGGCGCGATGAAGGACGAGGCGGAGATCGCCGAACTTGCCGCCCGGGGTGCGGGGCTGCTGAGCTATCTCACCCCCGAATCCGAGGCCAAGGCCGAGCTTACCCTCGGCTGGCATGCCGGTGAGAGCCTGATGCTCATCGGCCAGGTCCGGGCCGAGGAGCGCGAGGACAGCGGCTTCGGCGCCAAGCTGGCCGTCACGGCGGTCCGCGACCTGATCGGGCCGGCAAGGCTGGAGCTGGGGATGATCGAGCCGCTTTCGGGGCCGGGCGAGCGCGCGGTGAAGCTGGGGCTGTGGGTGGCGTTCTGATCGCGCCGACCTTCAGGGCGTCGCGGGCGAACACCTTACGGCCGGGCGGACCGCGGTCCGCCTCGTTCGCTCGGCAAAAGCGGGCGGCATCGGCGGGATGCCGATCGGCCGGCGGATCGCGCGGCATCGGGCGCGGTCCGCGAGCGGGTCGGTGCGGCGTCCCGAGGCGAAGGATGTGCCCGGTCCTGGCGCGGATCGGCCGCGACGCATTCTTGACGGGCCGCGCCCGGCGGATCGGCTTTCCCGGGGTGGTCGTCTCGGGCCCATGCCGGGGCCGGGCCAGCTTGACCGCGGCGGTGACAGCCGCTAGAAGCCGCCGGTGTCCCCGTGACACCGACTCAACAAGCAAGAAATGCCGTGTCCGCCCCCTTCGCTTCATGGGGCGCTTCCGGCCAAGGAGAAGCGATATGAAACTGCATGAACTCCGCGACAATCCCGGCGCGAACCGCAAGAAGAAGCGCGTCGCGCGCGGCCCCGGCTCGGGCAAGGGCAAGACCGCCGGCCGCGGCATCAAGGGCCAGACCTCGCGTTCGGGCGTGGCGCTGAACGGTTACGAAGGCGGCCAGATGCCGCTTTACCGCCGCCTGCCCAAGCGCGGCTTCAGCAAGCCGAATCGCCTGGAATTCGCGGTGGTGAACCTGGGCCAGCTGCAGGCCTTCGTCGACGCGGGCAAGCTGGACGCGAAAGCCGACGTGACCGAGGACGCGCTGGTCGCCGCCGGCGTCATCCGCCGCAAGCTGGACGGCGTGCGCGTGCTGGCCAAGGGCGAGCTCAAGGCCGCGCTGAACCTGACCGTCGCCGGTGCGTCGAAAGCCGCCGTCGAGGCCGTCGAGAAGGCGGGCGGCAAGCTCACCGTCACCCGCCCGGCGAAAGAAGCCGAGGCTGACGTTCCCGCGGCCGAATAAGCTGTTGAAGGGCGCGCCCGCGCCCCATAGATAGCTATCCAAGTTTTCCAGGCGCCGCGGGATCGGGAAACGATCCGGCGGCGCTGCCACGAAGGGGCACGAAGCATGGCGTCAGCCGCAGAACAGATGGCCGCGAACCTTTCCTGGGGCGCGCTCGGCAAGGCGACCGAGTTGCGCCAGAGGATCTGGTTCACCCTCGGACTTCTCATCATCTACCGCCTCGGCACCTATATCCCGGTGCCCGGCATCGACGGCGCCGCGCTGCGCAACTTCATGGACCAGGCGCAGGCCGGGCTGGGCGGCATCCTGTCCATGTTCACCGGCGGCGCGCTGGGGCGGATGGGCGTCTTCGCGCTTGGCATCATGCCCTATATCTCGGCCTCGATCATCGTGCAGCTTCTGGCCTCGATGGTCCCGGCGCTCGAGCAGCTCAAGAAAGAGGGCGAGCAGGGCCGCAAGAAGATCAACCAATATACTCGCTACGGCACCGTGGCGCTGGCGCTGTTCCAGGCCTGGGGCCTTGCCGTCAGCCTGGAGCACGGCAACCTCGCGCATGAGCCGGGGATGTTCTTCCGCGCCTCGGTGGTCATCACCCTGGTCGGCGGCACCATGTTCCTGATGTGGCTGGGCGAGCAGATCACCGCCCGCGGCATCGGCAACGGCATCTCGCTGATCATCTTCGTCGGCATCGTGGCCGAGATCCCGGGGCACCTGGCGCAGTTCCTGGCGCAGGGCCGCTCGGGCGCCATCTCGACCCCGGTGATCCTGGGCGTGATCGTCATGGTCGCCGCGGTGATCGCCTTCGTGGTGTTCATGGAGCGCGCGCTGCGCAAGATCCACATCCAGTATCCGCGCCGCCAGGTCGGGATGAAGATCTATGACGGCCAGTCCAGCCATCTGCCGATCAAGGTGAACCCGGCCGGCGTGATCCCGGCGATCTTCGCCAGCTCGCTGCTGCTCCTGCCGGTGACGATCTCGACCTTCTCGGGCAACCAGACCGGCCCGGTCATGTCGACGATCCTGGCCTATTTCGGTCCCGGACAGCCGCTTTACCTGCTGTTCTTCGCGGCGATGATCATCTTCTTCACCTATTTCTACACGTTCAACGTCAGCTTCAAGACCGAGGACGTGGCCGAGAACCTGAAGAACCAGGGCGGCTTCATCCCCGGCATCCGCCCGGGCAAGCGGACCGAGGATTACCTGACCTATGTGGTGACCCGGATCCTGGTGATCGGCTCGGCCTATCTGGCCTTCGTCTGCCTCCTGCCCGAGATCATCCGCGACCAGCTGGCGATCCCCTTCTACTTCGGCGGCACCTCGGTGCTGATCGTGGTCAGCGTGGTGATGGACACGATCAACCAGGTGCAAAGCCACTTGCTCGCCCATCAATACGAAGGTTTGATCGAGAAATCGCAATTGCGCGGCAAGCGTGGCAAGACGGGGGCGGCCAAGCCCCGCAAGGCCCCCGCGCGCCGTTAAAGGGGAAACCCACCATAAGGGGTAGGAGAGGGACGACATGGCGATCAACATCATTCTGCTGGGCCCGCCCGGCGCAGGCAAAGGCACGCAGGCCCGGCGGCTGATCGACGAGCGCGGCCTCGTCCAGCTCTCTACCGGCGACATGCTGCGCGAGGCGCGCAGCTCGGGCACCGAGATGGGCAAGCGCGTCGCCGAGGTCATGGACCGGGGCGAGCTGGTGACCGACGAGATCGTCATCGGGCTGATCCGCGAAAAGCTGGGGCAGGGGGGCAAGGGCTTCATCTTCGACGGCTTCCCGCGCACCCTGGCCCAGGCCGACGCGCTGCAGGCGCTGATGGCCGAGATGGACCAGCGCATCGACGCGGTGATCGAGATGCGGGTGGACGATGCGGCGCTGATCTCGCGCATCACTGGCCGCTTCACCTGCGGCAATTGCGGCGAGGTCTATCACGACGAGACCAAGCCGACGAAAGAGCCGGGCAAATGCGACGTCTGCGGCTCGACCGACCTGCGCCGCCGCGCCGACGACAACGAGGACAGCCTCAAGACCCGGCTGATGGAATATTACAAGAAGACCTCGCCGCTGATCGGCTATTACTATGTCAAGGGCAACCTGAACCCGGTGGACGGCCTGGCCGACATCGACGAGGTGGGGGCGCAGGTGGCCAAGGTGCTGGACCGGATTCCGTCCTAGGCTTGACCTTCCTTTGCGAATCCCTTAATTCGCAGCATCTCGCAAGAGAATCACCCGGGCGTCCCGGGTGCCGCTTCAAGGCCCGAAGGCATGGCTTTCGGGTCTTTGGTTGTGAAAAAAGGTTCCGGCGCTACGGAACCGCAACATGGAAAAGGAACCACGCGTGGCTCGTATTGCTGGCGTCAACATTCCGACGGGGAAACGCGTCCCCATCGCCCTGACCTATATCCACGGGATCGGCCCGAAATTCGCCGAACAGATCATCACGGCTGTCGGCATCGACCCGGCGCGCCGCGTGAACGATCTGTCGGATGCCGAGGTCCTGCAGATCCGCGAATATATCGACGCCAACCTCACCGTCGAAGGCGACCTGCGCCGTGAGACGCAGATGAACATCAAGCGCCTGATGGATCTGGGCTCGTATCGTGGCCTGCGCCACCGCCGCGGCCTGCCGGTCCGCGGTCAGCGCACCCATACCAACGCCCGCACCCGCAAGGGCCCGGCGAAACCGATCGCCGGCAAGAAGAAGTAAGAGGGGGCAGAGGCAATGGCACGCGATAAAACCCGTATCAAGCGCAAGGAACGCAAGAACATCGCCACCGGCGTGGCGCATGTGAACTCGTCCTTCAACAACACCAAGATCCTGATCTCGGACGTGCAGGGCAATGCGATCTCGTGGTCGTCGGCCGGCACCATGGGCTTCAAGGGCTCGCGCAAATCGACCCCCTATGCCGCGCAGATGGCCGCCGAAGACGCCGGCCGCAAGGCGCAGGAGCACGGCGTCCGCACCCTCGAGGTCGAGGTTCAGGGCCCCGGTTCGGGCCGCGAATCGGCGCTGCGCGCGCTGGCCGCCGTCGGCTTCAACATCACGGCCATCCGTGACGTGACGCCGATCGCGCATAACGGCTGCCGCCCGCCGAAACGCCGCCGGGTCTGATCGGCCAAGACTTTGACGCGTTCCGCGCCGTGTTTCGGCGCGGGCGCGCTTTTCGCATTTCACCTCGGGCGTTTCCGGCCACGGTCATGGGTCGGAAACTGGTATGGAGGCAAACGCATGATCCATAAGAATTGGGCTGAACTGATCAAGCCGACCCAGCTTGAAATCAAGCCGGGTGCCGATTCGTCCCGCGTGGCCACCGTCGTGGCGGAACCGCTCGAGCGCGGCTTCGGCCTGACGCTGGGCAACGCGTTGCGGCGGGTGCTGCTGTCCTCGCTGCAGGGCGCCGCCATCACCTCGGTTCAGATCGACAACGTGCTGCATGAATTCTCGTCCGTCCCCGGCGTGCGCGAGGACGTGACCGACATCGTCCTGAACCTCAAGGGCGTGACGCTGAAGATGGAAGTCGACGCGCCCAAGCGCCTGACGCTCTCGGCCAAGGGCCCGGGCGAGGTCAAGGCCGGCGACATCCAGGAAACCGCCGGCATCACCATCCTGAACCGCGACCACGTCATCTGCCATCTCGACGAGGGCGCCGAGCTGCACATGGAGCTGACCGTCGCCAACGGCAAGGGCTATGTCGCGGCCGACAAGAACCGCCCCGAGGACGCGCCCATCGGCCTGATCCCGATCGACGCCATCTTCTCGCCGGTCAAGCGCGTCAGCTACGAGGTCACCCCGACCCGCGAGGGGCAGGTTCTGGACTATGACAAGCTGACGATGAAGGTCGAGACCGACGGTTCGCTGACCCCGGAAGACGCCGTGGCCTATGCCGCGCGCATCATCCAGGACCAGCTTTCGGTTTTCGTGAACTTCGACGAGCCGGAAACCGCCACCCGCTCGGATGCCGAGGACGGGCTGGAATTCGACCCGCGCCTGCTGAAGAAGGTGGACGAGCTGGAGCTTTCGGTGCGTTCGGCGAACTGCCTCAAGAACGACAACATCGTCTATATCGGCGACCTGATCCAGAAGACCGAGGCCGAGATGCTGCGCACCCCGAACTTCGGCCGCAAGTCGCTGAACGAGATCAAGGAGGTGCTGTCCAGCATGGGCCTGCATCTCGGCATGGATGTCGTGGACTGGCCGCCGGAGAACATCGAGGATCTGGCCAAGCGTTTCGACGACCAGTTCTAAGGAATACCGGGGTGCCATGCCCGGCATGGCGCCCCGGAAGACCGGGCATTCCGCCCCAAGGAGAGCGGCCCGCAACGCATGGGCTGCCGGACAAAGCAAAAGACGTGAAGGAGAAACATCATGCGTCACGCCCGCGGCTATCGCCGTCTGAACCGCACCCACGAGCACCGCAAGGCGCTCTTCGCCAACATGGCCGGCTCGCTGATCGAGCATGAGCAGATCAAGACCACCCTGCCCAAGGCCAAGGAACTGCGTCCCATCGTCGAGAAGCTGATCACGCTGGCCAAGCGCGGCGATCTGCATGCCCGCCGTCAGGCGGCCGCCCAGCTCAAGCAGGACGATCACGTCGCCAAGCTCTTCGAGGTGCTGGGCCCGCGCTACAAGGACCGTCAGGGCGGCTATGTCCGTATCCTGAAAGCCGGCTTCCGCTATGGCGACATGGCCCCGATGGCAATCATCGAATTCGTCGAGCGCGACACCAGCGCCAAGGGTGCGGCCGACCGTGCCCGCCTGGAAGCCGAATCGGCTGCTGACGAATCGTAAGAAATTTAACTCTTTCTTAGGGTTAAGCGATCGTATAGGCCCGCAGCCACAGCAATGGCTGCGGGCTTTTTGCAACAGTCACGCGATTGTTGCCCGGCATGCGCAAAATGAACCGATCTGTTCATTTTCTCCAAATGGTTGCATGCGCCTTCGGAAAACATACGGGAATTGCAGGATCGCGGCGCGTCTTGCGCTTGGCGGGGAAAGGCGGCTATGCCCAAAGTGCCGCCGAGTTGACCCGACGGCAGTCCGAAAAACGTCGCTCGCAAGCACGGTATTGCTTGAATACACTGTGAACCGTGCCATTTTTCCTGGTAACTCGAAGAAAACGCAATCTGTCCAAAACGTCATGTCATCTCGCGCGGAAATCAATGCAGCACTCGCCAAGCTGAAAAAGCTCGCTCCGGCGGGCTATTTCATCGGGCTGCACATTCGTTTTGCTGCACCGCTGATGCAGTTCCAGACCTATAACAAGGAATGGGCTCAGCGCTATTCCGAACGGGCCTATGCCCTGCGCGACCCCACCATCGCCTGGGGCTTCTCGACGACCGGAGCCTGCCGGTGGAGCGTGCTGCCCATCCCGGACCCGTTTTCGATTCTTCAGGACGCCGCGGATCATGGCCTGCGCTACGGGCTGGCGGTGGCGCACGGCCCGATCAAGTCGCGCACGATTTGCTGCTTTGCCCATGACAAACGGGAATTCACGGATGACGAGATCGAAGCGATCTCGACAATGGTACGACGGCTTCACGATATCACAGAGCCGCCGGAGAGCCTGACGAAGGCTCAGCAAGAGGCCCTTCGGTGTATCGCAGAGGGCGATCGTCATGCAGCGGCGGCTGCCAAGCTTGGTATTACGGAAAGCGCATTCAAGGCACGTCTCATCTCGGCACGCGAACGACTCATGGCGCGCACGACGGCCGAGGCGCTGCAACGGGCCAAGGACTACCGCTTGCTGTAATACGGTCCGTCCGCCGTTGCGGTTTACACCTGGGGGCCACCACCACAAAGAACCCCAGGAGAAGACCATGCAGACCACCACACTTTCCTTCGCCAACCTCCACAATCACGGCGAGCTCTTCGCGAATATCTTCCGCGCCCGCAAGCAGAGCTTCATCGTCCAGAAGCGCTGGAACCTGCCCCAGACGGACGACATGGAGTTCGACCAGTACGACACGCCCATGAGCCGCTGGGTGGCGATCCATGAAAACGGCCGGGTGCTGGCCGGCGTGCGCCTGACGCCCACCACGGCGCGCTGCGGCATGTATTCCTACATGATCCGCGATGCCCAGCTGGACCTGCTGGGCGGCTCGATCCCGCAGAACCTGCTGGACGAACCGGCGCCGGTCGAGGCCGGCACCTGGGAAGCCAGCCGGCTGTTCGTGGACCATACCATCCCGCAGCGCGAGCGGCGGCGCGTGCACCTGAACCTCGTGCACGAGATGACCAATTCGGCCCGTGAGCTTGGCGCCTCGCGCCTGGTCTGCCTGGTCGCCTCGACCTGGCCGCGCTGGCTGGTGCCCTGCGGTCTGGACGCGCAGGCCATGGGTCCGGTGGTCTGGATCGACGACGGCTATTTCCAGTGCGTCTCGATCAACCTGGCGGCCAAGATGCACTGATGCACGACGCCAGGAGGAGGGCCTTTCGCAGGTGATGCGGGCGGCGTAACATGTCGCCCGCATGGCAGACCTATTCGACACAGAGCCCCCCTTGGGCGAACCCGCGCGCAGCGCCGCCCGCCCCCTTGCCGACCGGATCCGTCCGGCGCGGCTGTCCGATGTCGTTGGCCAGGACAAGGTGCTTGGCCCCGACGGCCCGCTGGGCGCCATGCTCGGCGCCGGCAGCCTGTCCTCGCTGATCCTCTGGGGACCGCCAGGGGTCGGCAAGACCACCATCGCCCGGCTTCTGGCACAAGAGACGGACCTGGCCTTCGTGCAGATCTCGGCGATCTTTTCGGGGGTGCCGGAACTGCGCAAGGTGTTCGAGGCCGCCCGCCTGCGCCGGAGCCAGGGCCGCGGCACGCTGCTGTTCGTCGACGAGATCCATCGTTTCAACAAGGCGCAGCAGGACAGTTTCCTGCCGCATATGGAGGACGGCACCATCACCCTGGTCGGTGCCACCACCGAGAATCCCAGTTTCGAGCTGAACGCCGCCCTGCTGTCCCGCGCCCAGGTCATCGTGCTGGAGCGGCTGAGCCTTGCGGACCTGGAACGCCTCGCGCAGCGCGCCGAGCAGGAGCTGGGCCGCGCCCTGCCGCTGACCGGCGAGGCCCGCGACCGGCTGCTGGAAATGGCCGACGGCGACGGCCGCGCGGCGCTGAACCTGATCGAGCAGGTGATGGCCTGGAAGGCGACCGGCAAGCTTGACACCGACCAGATGGCGCAGCGGCTGATGCGGCGTGCGGCGAAATACGACAAGTCCGGCGACGAGCATTACAACCTGATCTCGGCCCTGCACAAATCGGTGCGCGGCAGCGACCCGGACGCGGCGCTTTACTGGCTGTCGCGGATGCTCGAGGGCGGCGAGGACCCGCGCTATCTTGCCCGGCGCCTGACCCGCATGGCGATCGAGGATATCGGCCTGGCCGATCCGGCGGCGCAGCGCCATTGCCTGGACGCCTGGGCGCTTTACGAACGCCTGGGCAGCCCCGAGGGCGAACTGGCGCTGGCGCAGGCGACGATCTATCTGGCGCTGGCGCCGAAATCGAACGCGGGCTATGCCGCCTACAAGGCGGCGCGCGACCTGGCGCGGCGCTCGGGCAGCCAGATGCCGCCCAAGCATATCCTGAACGCGCCGACCGGGCTGATGTCGGAACAGGGTTACGGCGCCGGCTATGCCTATGACCACGATGCCGAGGACGCCTTCTCGGGCCAGAACTATTTCCCCGACGGCATGAAGCGCCCCGTGTTCTACCTGCCCGTCGAGCGCGGATTCGAGCGCGATCTGAAAAAGCGCGTTGAATGGTTCGCCGGGCTGCGCCAGAAGCGGCGGGCAGAGGACAAAGCATGAAACATACCTTCCTTCAGGTCGCGCTGGGTGGGGCCTTGGGTTCCGCGGCGCGCTATGGGGTCAATACCCTGGCCGGCCGGCTGACCCCCGGCTTCCCGCTGGGCACGCTGAGCGTGAACATCGCCGGCTGCCTGGCGATGGGGCTGCTGGCGGCCTTGCTCGCGCATCGGGGCGGCCAGCATCTGGCGCCCTTCCTGCTGACCGGGATGCTGGGCGGCTTCACCACCTTTTCCGCCTTCGCGCTGGACACCATGACCCTGTGGGAGCGCGGCGCCGCCGTTACCGCGCTCGGCTATGTGCTGGGCTCGGTGCTGCTGTCGCTGGCGGCGGTGACCGCCGGGCTGGCCCTTGGCCGGGGGATCTTCGCATGAGCGGCGTGCAGACCATTCGCGTCGGCGCGGACGAGGGCGCGCAGCGCATCGACCGCTGGCTCAAGAAGCGGTTTCCGCAGCTGACCCAGGGCGCGGTCGAGAAATGGTGCCGTACCGGCCAGTTGCGCGTCGATGGCGGCCGGGTCAAGGCCAATACCCGCATCGAGGCCGGGCAGGAGGTGCGCGTGCCGCCTTTGCCCGAGGGCGCCGCCCCCGCGCCGGCGGCGAAGCCGCGCGTCAAGCCGTCGGATGCCGAGATGATCCAGTCCTGCGTGTTGTGGCGGGACGAGCACGTCATCGCGCTGAACAAGCCGCCGGGCCTGCCCTCGCAGGGCGGCTCGGGGCAGGGCGACCGGCATGTGGACGGGCTGACCGAGGCGCTGATGTTCGGCTACAAGGACCGGCCGAAGCTGGTGCACCGGCTGGACAAGGACACGTCGGGGGTGCTGCTGCTGGCGCGCACCGACCGCATCGCCCGCGCGCTGTCCGAGGCGTTCCGGCACCGGCTGACCCGCAAGATCTACTGGGCCGCCGTGGCCGGCGTGCCGCATCCGCGCATGGGCTCGATCAAATACGGGCTGGTGAAGGCGCCGGGCCGCGGCCGGGGCGGCGAGGGCGAGAAGATGATGGCCGTGCATCCCTCGGATGTCGCGGCGACCGAGGGCGCCAAGCGCGCCCATACCGATTACGCGGTGCTGGACGCGCTGGGCGGCCGGGTCGCCTGGGTGGCCATGGTGCCCGTCACCGGCCGCACCCACCAGCTGCGTGCCCATATGGCCGAGATCGGCCATCCCATCGTCGGCGACGGCAAATATGGCGGCTCGGGGCAGGAGAACCTGGGCGACGGCTGGGGCGCCCAGCTGGGCGGAGAGATCAGCCGCAAGCTGCATCTGCACGCCCGCATGATCCGCTTCGAGCATCCGATCACCAAGAAGCTGATCACCGTCACCGCGCCCTTGCCCGAGCATATGGCGCGCACCTGGAAGACTTTGGGCTGGGCCGAGCAGGACGTGCCCGAAGACCCCTTCGCCGATCCCGCATAGGCCGCCATGAGACTGGTCATCTTCGACATCGACGGCACGCTGGTGGACAGCCAGCAGGAAATCACCCAGGCGATGAATCACGGCATGAGCGCCGCCGGCCTGCCCGAGATGGAGCCCGCGCGCATCCTGTCCATCGTCGGCCTGTCGCTGCCGGTCGCGGTCGAGCGGCTGCTGCCCGGCGCGGGCCCCGATCTGCACGAGCGCGTGGTGGCCGGCTATCGCGAATCCTTCATCGCCGCGCGCGCGGCCGGGGCGCTGCCGCCGCTTTATCCCGGCGCGCTGGACTGCCTTGATGCGCTGGCCTCGCTGGACCGTGTGGCGCTGGGGATCGCTACCGGCAAGCCGGCGCGGGGGCTGGCGGCGATTCTGGATGCGCATGGGCTGACCGCGCGCTTCGTCACCCGGCAATCGGCCGACGGCCATCCCTCGAAGCCGCATCCGGCGATGCTGAAAAGCGCGCTGTCGGAAACCGGCGTGGGCGCCGGGCGGGCGGTGATGGTCGGCGATTCCACCTTCGACATGGAAATGGCGCGGGCGGCCGGCATGGCCGGTTTCGGCGTCGGCTGGGGCTTCTGCCCGGCCGAGGCCCTGCAGGCGGCCGGGGCGCGGCTGGTCGCGCCGGATTATCCCGCGCTGACCCGGGCATTGCTGGAGTGGGCCGATGAGTGAATGGAAGGCGCGGCGCTTCTGGGCCTCGGTCGCGATCCACAAGGAAGAGGGCGCCTGGGCCGTGCTGCTGGACGAGCGCCCCTTGCGCACCCCGGGCAAGCAGCCGCTGCGCCTGCCGACCGAGGCGCTGGCGCTGGCTGTCGCCGGGGAATGGCAGGCGGTGCACGAGGTGATCGACCCCAACCGCATGCCGCTGACCCGCGCCGCCAATTCGGCCATCGAGAAGGTCGTGCCGCAGTTCCACGAGGTTGCGGCGATGCTGGGCGATTACGGCGGCACCGACCTTCTGTCCTATCGCGCCGAGGCGCCCGAGACGCTGGTGCGCGCCCAGGCCGCGGGCTGGGACCCGCTGATCGACTGGGCGGCGACCGAGCTCAGGGCGCCCCTGCGCATCACCCACGGCGTGATCCCGGTGCCGCAGGACCCGGCGGTGCTGCTGAAACTTCAGGCAGAAGTCGCGGCGCTGGACCCGTTCGGGCTGACGGCACTGCACGATCTCGTGACCCTGCCCGGCTCGCTGATCCTGGGGCTGGCGGTGATCCGCGGCCGGATCGATGCCGAGACGGCCCATGCCCTGTCCCGGATCGACGAGGAATTTCAGGCACAACGCTGGGGCCGCGACACCGAGGCCGACGAGGCCGCCGCCGCCCGCCTGGCCGCCATGCGCGATTCTGAGCGGTTCTGGCGTCTCAGCCGCGGCTGAAACGGTTCGTTTGGGTTCTTTCTTGACGCATCGCCCTCCATCGGCACAATGCCGCTTATGGGGGCATAAACGCTCCTTGCTCAAACGGGCTCGCCAACGGGCCTCGCATCGGCTCATTCCTGGGCGAGACCGGGAACAACAGTGGGGAAATCAATGAAGAAATCAGTATTCTTCGGCTCGGTAACGGCGGTCGCCCTGGCGGCCTCGGGTGCTCTGGCCGCAGAAGGCGACACGCTGATGGAGGTCAAGGCCCGCGACGTGCTGAACTGCGGCGTGAACACCGGCCTGATCGGCTTTGCCGCCCCGGACGCGAACGGCAACTGGTCCGGCTTCGACGTCGCCTTCTGCAAGGCCATGGCCGCCGCGGTGCTGGGCGACGCGACCAAGGTGAAATACGTGCCGACGACCGGGCAGACCCGCTTCACCGCGCTCTCCTCGGGCGAGGTGGACCTGCTGGCCCGCAACTCGACCTGGACCTTCCAGCGCGACACCGACCTCAAGCTCGACTTCATCGGCGTGAACTATTACGACGGCCAGGGCTTCATGGTCCGCAAGGACCTGGGCGTTTCCTCGGCCAAGGAGCTGAACGGCGCCACGATCTGCATCCAGACCGGCACCACGACCGAGCTGAACCTGGCCGACTATTTCAAGGCCAACAACATGGAATACCGGCCGGTCAACATTGACAGCAACGCCGAGGGCGAACAGCAATACATGGCCGGCGCCTGCGACGCCTATACCACCGACGCTTCGGGCCTGGCCGCGACCCGCGCCAGCTTCGCGGACCCGGAAAACCACATCATCCTGCCCGAGATCATCTCGAAGGAGCCGCTGGGCCCGGCGGTGCGCCACGGCGACAACAACTGGGGCGACATCGCGCGCTGGACGCTTTACGCGCTGATCGCGGCCGAGGAATACGGCGTCACCTCGGCCAATATCGACGAGCTGGCGAAATCCTCGCAGAATCCCGAGGTGCAGCGCCTGCTGGGCACCACCGACGAGCTGGGCAAGATGATCGGGCTGGACGCCGAATGGGCGAAGCGCGCCATCAAGGCCGGCGGAAACTATGGCGAGATCTTCGCCGCCACCATCGGCGAACAGACCCCCATCGGCCTGGCGCGCGGCCTGAACGCGCAATGGACCCAGGGCGGCCTGATGTATGCGATGCCGTTCCGGTAAGCGCATCCGACAAGGGCGGGCGGGGGCGCATCCCCCGCCCGCACATGACAAGCCGGCAAGCCAGAGGCCAAAGGCCCGAATTCAGCCGGATACAGGGGGTTAATACATGGTCACCTACACGGGGGCGGACACTCCGCCGTTCCGGTTGTCGATGCTGATCTATGATCGGCGCTATCGCTCGCTGACCCTGCAAGCCATCGTCTTCATCCTGGTGATGCTGGCGGCGAGCTGGCTGATCGACAACACGCTGCGCAACCTGTCCGCCATGGGCAAGACGCTCAGCTTCGATTTCCTTTTCCGCCGCGCGGGATATGACATTCCCCAGCAGCTGATCCCGTACAATTCCGACGATACCCATCTGCGCGCCACCGTGATCGGGCTGCTGAACACGCTGCTGGTCTCGATCCTGGGCTGCATCGCGGCGACGATCCTGGGCGTGATCGTGGGTGTGCTGCGCCTGTCCTCGAACTGGCTGATCGCGCGGCTGATGACGATCTATGTCGAGGTCTTCCGCAACATTCCCCTGCTTCTGTGGATCCTGGTCTGCCTTGCGATCTTTACCGAGGTCATGCCGCCGCCCAACGCCTATCGGGGCGAGAACCCGGCCGCGGACATGATCCTGTTCGACATGATCGCGCCGACCAACCGCTATACCGCCATTCCCTCGATCGGCATGACCAACCCGCCCGGCACCCTGTCGCTGGGGCGCGAGGGGATCAGCTGGGCCTTCATCGCCTTTGCTGTGGTCATCGCCGCCGCCTGGACCGGCTGGCGCGTGCTGCGGCGCTGGGCGCAGCGGGTGCAGGACCGGACCGGCAAGCGGCCGCGGACCTGGTGGATCAGCCTGGCGATGTTCGCCGTGCCGGTGCTGTTCCTGACCTGGTATTTCGGCCTGCACCTGATCCCGCCGGTGCTGCGCGGCTTCAACTTCGCCGACGGCATCAACCTCGACAACGCCTTCGTGGTGCTGTGGCTGGCGCTGACGCTCTATACCGGCGCCTTCATCGCCGAGATCGTGCGCGCCGGCATCCTGGCCGTCAGCCGCGGCCAGACCGAGGCGGCCTTTGCCCTGGGACTGCGGCCGCGCCGCACCATGTCGCTGGTGGTGCTGCCGCAGGCGCTGCGGGTGATCGTGCCGCCGCTGATCTCGCAATACCTGAACCTGACCAAGAACAGCTCGCTGGCCATCGCCGTCGGCTACATGGACCTGCGCGGCACGCTGGGCGGCACCACGCTGAACCAGACCGGGCGCGAGATGGAATGCATGGTGCTGATGATGGGCATCTATCTGGCGCTCAGCCTGATCATCTCGGCCGGGATGAACATCTTCAACGCCCGCGTCAAGCTGAAGGAGCGGTGAGATGAGCGACACGCATTCCGAAACCGTCGCCTATGTGCGCGAGACCATGCTGCCGCCCGAGCCGCCGCCGCTGGCCGAATCCGGCGCGATCAAATGGCTGCGCGAGAACCTGTTCTCGGGGCCGCTGAACATCGCGCTGACCTTTGTCGGGCTGGGCATCGTCTGGCTGGTGGTCGGCACCGTCGGCCCCTGGCTCTCGCATTCGGTCTGGAACGCCGGCAGCATGGCTGAATGCCGGCAGATCAT
Organism: Paracoccus sp. MA; assembly: GCF_020990385.1. NCBI lineage: Bacteria > Pseudomonadati > Pseudomonadota > Alphaproteobacteria > Rhodobacterales > Paracoccaceae > Paracoccus > Paracoccus sp. MA. Next base: position 1,968,455 of record NZ_CP087598.1, on the reverse strand, counting down.
CGCCGAGACCTGGGGGCAGGGCGCCTCGGGTGCCTGCTTCGCGCTGATCAAGCATCGCTGGAACCAGTTCCTGTTCGGCTTCTATCCGCAGGCGCTTTACTGGCGCCCGGTGCTGGCCTTCGGCCTGCTGTTCCTGGCGCTGGCGCCGGTGCTGTTTGCCGACAGCGCCCGGGCGCGGCGCGTGGTGCTGGGCCTGTCGGTGGTGCTGACCTTCGTCATCGCCGCGCTGCTGGGCGCCGGTACCGGGGCGCTGCTGGGAATGGCGGTGCTGATGCTGCTCTGGTCGGCGCTGATCGAGACCCGGCCGCAATGGTCGCTGCTGGCCAGCCTGGTCTATCCCTTCATCGCCGTCTGGCTGCTCTGGGGCGGATCGCTGTGGAGCGAGGCGATGGTGCTGGCCGGCTTCGGCATCGGCTTCGCGGTCTGGCGTCTGCTGGCCTCGCGCTTCGGCCTGCTGGCCTTTACGCTGGGGGTGGTGGCGGCCGCGGCCTGGTGGCTGCTGCTGGCCGGGCCGCTGGCTTCGGCGCTGGCGGGGATGCTGCCGCTGCGGCTGCGCCCGGTTTCCTCGGACCAGTTCGGCGGCTTCGTGCTGTCGATCACCATCGGCGTCGCCGGCATCGCGCTGTCCCTGCCGCTGGGGGTGATCCTGGCCTTGGCGCGGCGCTCGGACCTGCCGGTGATCAAGATGCTGGCGGTGATGTTCATCGAGTTCATCCGCGGCGTGCCGCTGATCACGCTCTTGTTCGTGGCCTCGCTGCTTCTGAACTATTTCCTGCCGCCGGGCACGAATTTCGACATCATCCTGCGGGTCATCATCATGGTGACGCTGTTCGCCGCCGCCTATATGGCCGAGGTGATCCGCGGCGGGCTGGCCGCCCTGCCCAAGGGCCAATACGAGGCCGCCGACGCGCTGGGGCTGGACTACTGGAAGGCGCAGCGGCTGATCATCCTGCCGCAGGCGCTGAAGATCTCGATCCCCGGCATCGTCTCGACCTTCATCGGCATGTTCAAGGACACGACGCTGGTCGTCTTCGTCGGGCTGTTCGACCCGCTGAAGGCCATGGCCGACACCATCCGCGCAAGCTTCGAATGGAAAGGCGCCTATTGGGAGCCCTACATCTTCGTCGGCGCGATCTTCTTCATCCTCTGCTTCGGCATGTCGCGCTATTCCATGTATCTGGAACGCCGGCTGAAGCGCGACCACCGCTGAGGAGACCTGCATGACCACCGGAACCGCCCCCGCCCTGAGCGACGAGACCGCGATCGAGATCGTCAAGCTCAACAAATGGTATGGCACCTTCCACGTGCTGCGCGACATCGACCTGGTGGTCAGCCGGGGCGAGCGCATCGTCATCGCCGGGCCCTCGGGCTCGGGCAAGTCCACGCTGATCCGCTGCATCAACCGGCTGGAGGAGCACCAGTCCGGCAAGATCATCGTGGACGGGACCGAGCTGACCAACGACCTGAAGAACATCGACAAGGTGCGCTCCGAGGTCGGCATGGTGTTCCAGCATTTCAACCTGTTCCCGCATCTGACCATCCTCGAGAACTGCACGCTGGCGCCGATCTGGGTGCGCAAGATCCCCAAGCGCGAGGCCGAGGAGACGGCCATGCATTTCCTGACCAAGGTCAAGATCCCCGAGCAGGCCCATAAATATCCCGGCCAGCTGTCGGGCGGCCAGCAGCAGCGCGTCGCCATCGCCCGGGCGCTGTGCATGCGGCCGCGGATCATGCTGTTCGACGAGCCGACCTCGGCGCTGGATCCCGAGATGATCAAGGAGGTGCTGGACACCATGATCGAGCTGGCCGAGGACGGCATGACCATGCTGTGCGTCACCCATGAGATGGGCTTCGCCCAGGCGGTGGCGCATCGGGTGATCTTCATGGACCAGGGCCAGATCGTCGAGCAGAACACCCCGAAGGAGTTCTTCAACAACCCCCGCTCCGAACGCACCAAGCTGTTCCTGTCCCAGATCCTGGGGCACTGAGCGGCGGCGCCGCAGGGGGACTTCGCGTCCCCCGTCCGCCGCGGGCGCGGCGGACTCCCCCTGCGGGATATTTGCCCAAGAAAGAACCCGGGCGTGTTCCGGCGGTTGCCGGGCGGGGCGGGGCCGGTCTATCTTGCCGGCAACCGCTTTGGAGACTTCGTGATGAACCAGACCATTTTCCTGATGCTGGGCTTGCTGGGCCTTGTCGGTATCGGCTCGCTGGTATCCGGCAATGACGACGACCATCCGCCGGAAGGGCCCGCCGACGATCCCCGGCTGCATGGCGATGCGCTGATCGAGGGCGACGAGGAGGACAATGTCCTGACCGGCACTGACGGCGATGACGGCATCCTGGGCTATGACGGCGACGACCTGATCGATGGCGGTTCGGGCAACGACCTGATCGGCGCGGGCTATGGCGACGATACGGTCCTGGCGGGCAGCGGCGACGACGAGATCTATCTGGGCAGCGGGGACGACCTTTACGGCGCGCTGGACCTGGGCGCCGACGAGGGCAGCGACACCATCGACGGCGGGCTGGGCAATGACACGATCATCACCAATCTGGGCCATCACTCGATCACCGGCGGCGAGGGCGACGACCGGATCGAGGATCACGGCGGTTCGGTCCATATCGACGGCGAGGAGGGCGACGACCTGATCCTGTCGCCCGATGCCTCGGACCCCGAGCGGCCGGATACGCTGCTGGGCGGCGAGGGCAACGACACGATCCATGCCGGGGCGGGCGACATCGTCGATGGCGGCGACGGCGCGGATCTGATCATGCTGCGCAGCGATGCGGGCGGCGCGGCGGATATCGCCTATGGCGGTGCGGACAACATCACCATCACCCTGGCCGAGGATTATGCCGGCGACGAGGAATACGAGCTGGTGCAGGACGGCGACGATGTGCGCGTGGTGCTGAACGGCGAAGACATCGCCATCCTGCGCGACACGCTGGCCCGCGACGTGCGCGCGATCAGCCTGGTGCGCGAGACCGCCGCGACCTGATCCTGGGGGGAGGGAACGCGAAGGGGCGCGCGGGCTGTCCCGCGCGCCCCTTGGGTTTCCGCTGGCCGCGGCTCAGACCGCCGTCTTCAGCGATTCCTCCAGATAAAGTTCGCGCAGGCGGGTCGCCACCGGGCCGGGCGTGCCCTGGCCCAGCTTCACGCCGTCGATCTCGACCACCGGCAGCACGAAGGCCGAGGCCGAGGTGAAGAAGGCCTCGTCCGCGGCCTGCGCCTCTTCGATGGTGAAGGGGCGTTCCTCGATCTGCATCTGCGCCTCGGCGGCATAGCGCAGCAGCGAGGCGCGGGTGATGCCGTGCAGGATGTCGTTCGACAGCTGGCGGGTGACGATCTTGCCGTCCTTGACGATATAGGTGTTGTTCGAGGTGCCCTCGGTCACGAAGCCGTCCTCGACCAGCCAGGCGTCGTCGGCGCCCCTGGCCTTGGCCTCCATCTTGGCCATCGAGGGATAGAGCAGCTGCACCGTCTTGATGTCGCGCCGGTGCCAGCGCAGGTCGGGGATCGAGATCACCCGGAGGCCGGTTCTCGCCTGCGGATTGGCGGCGAGGCCGGGCTTGGACTGGGTGAACATCACAACGGTCTGCGGCGTGTCCTCGGGCGGATAGGCGAAATCGCGGTCGCCGGGATTGCCGCGCGTCACCTGCAGATAGACCATGCCCTCGGTCACGTCGTTCAGCGTCACCAGCTGGCGATGCGCGTGAAGCCATTCCTCGTCCGTCAGCGGGTTGCCCATGCCCAGCTCGGCCAGCGAGCGGGTCAGGCGCTTCATGTGGCCGGCGAAATCCAGCAGCTTGCCGTCCAGCACGCTGGTCACCTCGTAGACGCCGTCGCCCATCACGAAGCCGCGGTCGAAGATCGATACCCTGGCCTCGGTTTCCGGCAGGTAGTCGCCATTCAGATAGACGGTGCGGGTCATGTCGTTTCTCCTGTCCCAGAGGCTTGCAACGCGGTCCTGCGCCGAAAGCGGCAGGGCGTCAAGATGCGGGCGTTTTCGCAGGTGCAAAATCAGCTTGATGCAGATGCAGCAACTATCTATCAGTTTTGCAGCGACGTTTGAAACATCCTTACCCGAAAGGCACGCCATGTCCTTCCGCACGCAACCCGCCCCGCCCGCCCGCCTGAACCGCTGCCAGCTTTTCGGACCCGGCTCGCGCGAGGCGCTGTTTGCCAAGATGGCCGGCTCGGCCGCCGATGTCATCAACCTGGATCTGGAGGATTCGGTGGCGCCGGACGACAAGGAGCAGGCGCGGCGCAACATCATCCAGGCCATCGGCGACATCGACTGGGGAACCAAGACGCTGTCGGTCCGCATCAACGGGCTGGACACGCCCTGGTGGTATCGCGACGTGGTGGACCTGCTGGAGCAGGCTGGCGAGCGGCTGGACCTGATCATGATTCCCAAGGTCGGCAATGCCGCCGACATCTATGCCGTGGACGCGCTGGTGACCGCCATCGAGGCCGCCAAGGGCCGGCAGAAGCGCATCGGGCTGGAGGTGATCATCGAATCCGCCGCCGGCATCGCCCATGTCGAGGAGATCGCCGCCGCGAGCCCGCGGCTGCAGGCGATGAGCCTGGGCGCGGCGGATTTCGCCGCCAGCATGGGCATGGCCACCACCGGCATCGGCGGCACCCAGGAAAACTACTACATGCTGCATGAGGGCGCGAAATACTGGTCGGACCCCTGGCATTGGGCGCAGACCGCCATCGTCGCCGCCTGCCGCACCCATGGCGTGCTGCCGGTCGACGGCCCCTTCGGCGATTTCAGCGACGACGAGGGTTTCCGGGCGCAGGCCCGCCGCTCGGCCACGCTGGGCATGGTGGGCAAATGGGCGATCCATCCCAAGCAGGTGGCGCTGGCGAACGAGGTGTTCTCGCCCAGCGAAAAGGCGGTGACAGAGGCGCGCGAGATCCTGGCGGCGATGGAAGAGGCCAAACGGACCGGCGCCGGCGCGACCGTATACAAAGGTAGACTGGTTGACATAGCGTCCATCCGTCAGGCACAAGTGATCGTGCGTCAGGCGGAATTGATCAACGCCTGATCAGAAGGATACCTGGGCGGCTACGCGGGGAGGCTGGCCGCCATGACAGGGGAGGAGCAACAGGCCCTGCGGCTGCGCGGGGCCTGTTGTCGTTACGGCCGGGCCTGCCGGACCGCTGCCATGAAGGTCATGGAAATTCAGCAAGTTGCAAGTCCTGCCGTCGGGCGTGGCTTTGGCTTTTCCCCGGATCGCGATTTTCGGCGCCGCAGGTGTCCGGGTGTGCGGGGCCTTCGGTCCGCGGATCGGGCGTGCGGTTGCGCGGCGCCCAGTCGGGAATCGGCGATTCGGGCATCGCCGGCAAGGGGCCGCCGCCCAAGCCGCCCGGGCCGGGTCTTGCCGCTGGCGGGCGGGATTTTCGGCCCATGGCCGGGCCCTGGCCGTGATCTGTGCGTGTCATCTTCGGGTCTGCGTTCAACAAGCCCGCAGCACCTATGGTTCGGGCGAGGGAAGTGCAACCCCGCTGACCTGTTCGTGAGCCTGCCATTCTGGCGGGATCCTCGGCGTCGCGGCCAGCAGGCTTTGGGTATAGGCGTGCTGCGGCGCCTGCATCACCGCGTGGGTCGGGCCGCTTTCGACGATGCGGCCTTTCTCCATGATCAGCACCCGGTCGGTGATCTGGCGCACCACCGCCAAGTCGTGGCTGATGAACAGGTAGGACAGGCCATGGCTGACCCGCAGCCGCGCCAGCAGGTCCAGCACCTGCGCCCGCACCCGCACGTCCAGGGCGCTGACCGCCTCGTCCAGCACGATCAGCCGCGGCTTGATGATCAGCGCCCGGGCGATGGCGATGCGCTGGCGCTGGCCGCCGGAAAATTCGTGGATGCGCCGGCGCAAGGCGTCGGCGCCGGTGATGCCGACCTCGAACAGCGCCTCGGCCACCTGCTCGCGCCAGTCGCGGGGCAGGCCGGTCAGGTGGAAGGGTTCGGCCACCAGCCGCTCGACCCGCCAGCGCGGATCGAAGCTGCCGAACGGGTCCTGGAACACCACCTGCATCCTGGCGCGCAGATCGGCCGGCATGGCACGGCCGGCGCGGATTTCCTGCCCGTCCAGCAGGATGCGGCCGCCCTGCAGCGGATCGAGGCCCAGGATCGCCCGGGTCAGCGTCGATTTCCCGCAGCCGGATTCGCCGACCAGCCCGACCGATTCCCCGGCCTCGATGCGAAAGCTGACCCCGTCCACCGCCCGCAGGCTGCCGCGCGGCGCGGTCAGGCCGCGGCGGGGCAGGGGGTATTCGCGCACCGCCTCCTCGACCTGCAGCAGCGGCCGGGGTTTCGTGGCGGGCAGCACCAGCCGCGGCTGATGGGTCGAGGCGGCGAACAGCGCCCGGGTATAGGGGTGGCTTTGCTGGCGGAACACCGTCTCGGTCGGCCCCTCCTCGACGATGCGGCCCTGCTGCATGACCGCCACGCGGTCGGCGATGCCCGAGACCACCGCAAGGTCGTGGGTGATGAGCAGCAGCGCCATCCCCTCGTCCCGCACCAGCCCGCGCAGCAGGTCGAGGATGCGGGCCTGCGTGGTCACGTCCAGCGCGGTTGTCGGCTCGTCGGCGATCAGCAGCTCGGGGCGCAGCGCGATGGCCAGCGCGATGGCGACGCGCTGGCGCTGGCCGCCCGAAAGCTGGTGCGGGTAAAGCGTCAGCGGAAAGCGCGGCGCGGTCAGGCCGACGCGGTCCAGCCGGTCGCGGGCGCGTTCCAGCGCCGCCTTGCGGTCCAGGCGCTGATGGATGCGCAGCACCTCGGCCACCTGGTCGCCGATGGTCATCAGCGGGTTCAACGCCGTCATCGGCTCCTGAAAGATCATGCCGATGCGTTTGCCGCGGATGCGGCACAGCTCCCGCTCGGGCAGTTCCAGCAGGTTCAGGCCGTCCAGATCCACCCGGCCCTCGGCCCGCATGCCCTCGGGCAGAAGGCCCATGATCGCCAGCGCCGCCATGGACTTGCCCGAGCCGCTTTCGCCGACCAGCCCGGTGATCCGGCCGGGCGGCAATTGCAGGCCGAGGTCGCGCAGGATCTCATGCGCGCCGATCTCGACCGAGAGATTGGCGAGTTCGATCATGGCGACCTGCGCAATCTGGGGTCCAGCGCGTCGCGCAAGCCGTCGCCCAGCAGGTTGAGGCCCAGCACGGTGACGACGATGGCCAGGCCGGGGATGATGGCGACATGCGGGGCCAGCGCCACCATGGTCTGCGCCTCGGCCAGCATCCGGCCCCAGCTGGGCGTGGGCGGCTGCGCGCCAAGGCCGACATAGGAAAGGCCCGCCTCGGCCAGGATGCCGAGGCTGAACTGGATGGTGCCCTGCACGATCAGCAGGTTGGCGATGTTCGGCAGGATGTGCTGGACGCTGATGCGTGACGCGCCCTTGCCGGCGACCTGCGCGGCGCGGATATAGTCCAAGGTCCAGATCGGCAGCGCCGCGCCCCGGGTGACGCGGGCAAAGACCGGGATGTTGAAGATGCCGATGGCGATGATCGCGTTGAGCGCCGAAGGCCCCAGCGCCGCGGTGATGAGGATGGCGATGACCAGGCTGGGGAAGGCGAAGACCAGGTCGTTGCCGCGCATCACGATCTCGTCGATCCAGCCGCCGCGCGCCGCGGCGAGCAGACCCAGCGGCACGCCGAAACCCATGCCGATGCCCACCGCGACCAGCGCCACCGCGATCGAGGTGCGCGCGCCGACCATGATCATCGACAGCATGTCGCGGCCGAAATGGTCGGTGCCCAGCCAATGCTGGCCCGAGGGTGGCAGCAGCTTCTGCGCGATGGCAAGCTGGGTGACGTCCGCCGGCGTCCACAGGAACGAGGCCAGCGCCGCGACCAGCGCCAGCCCGGAAAGCAGGGTGCCGAGGATCAGCGAGGCCCTCATCTGCGCAGCCTCGGGTCGACCAGCGCATAGGACAGGTCGACAAGGAAGGTGACCAGGATCACCGCCGCGACCAGCACCAGCACCGCGCTTTGCACCACGATCAGGTCGCGCTGGGTGATGGCCTGAAAGATCAGCCGGCCGAGGCCCGGCAGGTAGAAGACGTTCTCGATGATGATCGCCCCGGCCAGCAGGAAGGAAAACTGCATCCCCAGGATGGTCAGCACCGGGATCAGCGCATTGCGCAGCGCATGGCGCGACAATGCCTGCCCGGCGCTCAGCCCCTTGGCGCGGGCGGTGCGGATGTAGTCCTGTCCCAGCGTCTCGACCAGGGCCGAGCGCAGCACGCGCGCCAGGATCGCCGCCTGCGGCAGGGCCAGCGCGAAAGCCGGCAGGATCAGGGATTTCAGCGCCGCGCCGGGATGGTCCCAGCCCGGAAAGCCGCCGGCCGGCAGCAGCCGCAGGTTCACCGCGAAGACCAGCACCAGCAGCATGGCGAACCAGAAATTCGGCAGCGCGATGCCGATCTGCGTCGCCCCCATCACCACCGTGTCGCCCGCCCTGCCGCGGCGCGCGGCGGCGAACATGCCGATGGGCAGCGCGATCAGCGCCGCCAGCGCCAGCGCCATCAGCGCCAGCGGCAGCGAGACCTGCGTGCGGTCGAGGATCATCCCGGCCACCGGCGTCTTGTAGGTGAAGCTGTGGCCCAGATCGCCGGTCAGCACGCCGCCCAGCCAGTGCAGGTAGCGCAGCGGCAAGGGCAGGTCCAGGCCCATCTGCTGGCGCAGCGCCGCCACCGTCTCGGGCTGGGCGCCGGTGCCCAGCATGAAGGCGGCCGGGTCGCCCGGCACCAGCTCGACCACCGAAAAGATCAGCGCCGAGGCCACGAGCAGGCTCAGGCCAAGCGAGATCAGGCGGCGGATCACATAGCGCAGCATGGGGAAACGCTAGTGCGGCTTTCCGTGCCGGTAAAGCCTTTGCGGTCAGGGCACCTCGAGCTTGCCGACCAGCGGCACGTCGTCGTCCAGGCTGACGGTGTGGCGTTCGATCATGCGGTGGACGACCGGCGGCTCCTTGCCGCGGTGCAGCTTGTTGATGTCCTGATAGGTCTCGAAATCGGCCTTGGTGCGGCGCAGGTTGTGGCGGACATATTCGTCCCAGGTGGCGATGTGATAGCTTTCGGTCCAGCGTTCGGGATGTTCCAGATCGCGTAGCAGCGCCCAGTTGCGCGCCCCGTCGCGGCGGCGGATGTTGCGGCGCAAGGCCATCAGCCGCAGGAATTCCGGCACGTCCAGCTGGTCGATCTCGTAATCCACCATCACCATGATCGGGCCCGAGCGGCCGCGCAGGTCCAGCGCCAGCTCGGGCTCGCGGAAGCGGTTCACCGGGTCCAGGTCCAGCGTGCCGAATTCCGGGATGCGCAGCCAGTGCCCCAGCACCGCGCCTAGGAACAGCGGCACCGAGGCGGCGATCAGCGCCGTCTCCAGGTCGTAATTGTTGGCGACCGAGCCCCAGGCCCAGCTGCCCGCCGCCATGCCGCCGAAGACCGAGGTCTGGTAGAGCGCCAGCGCCCGCGCTACCACCCAGCGCGGCGTCGAAAGCTGCACGGTGACGTTGAACAGCGACAGCGCCAGCACCCAGCTTGCCCCCGCCGGGAGCATGGCCAGCGCGTGCAGCCAGGTGCTTTCGGTCAGCGCCAGCAGCAGGGCCGAGGCGCCGAAGGCGGCGAAGGCGACGCGGACCACGTTCTCGTTGTCCAGCCGCTCGCGCACATGCGGGTTGATCAGCGCGCCGCAGATCGCGCCCAGGCCGAAGCAGCCCAGGAGCAGGCCGAAGAGCAGCGAGCCGCCCGAGGGGTTCTGCTTGGCCACCAGCGGCAGCAGCGCCATGACGACGATGGCCGAAAAGCCGAACAGCGCCCCGCGCGTCAGCACCCGCATCAGGTTCGGCGACAGCGCCACATAGCGCAGCCCGGCGCCCACGGCGGCGACGAAGGGCTCGGGCGTGGTGACGCGCGGCGGCGTCACCGGATGCCAGCGCATCAGTGCGCCGAGCAGCGGGATGTAGCTGACCGCATTGACCGCGAAGGCCGCGGCCGCACCGAAGGCGGCGGTGATGATGCCGCCCACCGCCGGGCCGACCGAGCGCATCAGGTTGAAGCCGACCGAGTTCAGCGACACCGCCGCCGGCAGGTCGTCGCGCGGCACCAGGTCCTGCATGCTGGCCTGCCAGGGCGGGTTGTAGATCGCCTGCCCGACCCCGATCAGGAAGGTCAGCGACAAGAGCAGCAGGGGCGTCATCCAGCCCTGCCAGGTCAGCACCGCCAGCAGGACCGAGACCAGCGCCATGAACATCTGCGCCCCCAGCAGCAGGGTGCGGCGGTCGAGGATGTCGGCCAGCGCCCCGGACAGCAGCGCGAAAAGCATGATCGGCAAGGTGTTCGAGGCCTGCACCAGCGCGATCAGCGTCGCCGAATCGGTCAGCTGCGTCATCATCCAGGCCGCGCCGACCGCCTGCACCAGCCCGCCGAAATTCGAGATCAGCGTCGCCGACCAGAGCAGGCGGAAATCGCGATGGCGGAACGGGGCGAAGGGGCTCTTGCGGGCAGGGGCTGGCATGATCCGGGAAACCTGGGACATTGCGCCAAGCTTAGGCACAGCCCCGCCGGGCTGCAATCGGGCAGGCCGATTCTTGCCGCGCCTGCCTGATCTTTCGCGAATGGCAGAGATGATCGAAGAAAATTCGACATATTGTCGATATATTCGGATAAATTTGACGAGGAACCGCAATCCAGCGGCGGAATCGGGAATTCATTTCCGCAGGGGCTGCTATTCTTGCCCTCAACTTGGATTTGGGGGGTGCGCGACGATGAAGGTCATTATTCTTGGAGCGGGCGTGCTGGGTGTCACCTCGGCCTGGTATCTGGCCAAGGCCGGGCATGAGGTCACGGTGATCGACCGGCAGGACGGCCCGGCGCTGGAAACCAGCTTCGCCAATGCCGGCGAGATCTCGCCCGGCTATTCCTCGCCCTGGGCGGCGCCGGGCGTGCCGCTGAAGGCGCTGAAATGGATGTTCCAGCGCCATGCGCCGCTGGTGGTCCAGCCCCGGCTGGACTGGCAGCGCGTCTCCTGGATGGCGCGGATGCTGGCGAACTGCACCTCCTCGGCCTATGCCGTCAACAAGAGCCGCATGGTCCGTCTGGCCGAATACAGCCGCGACTGCCTGGGCGAGCTGCGCGCCGAAACCGGCATCCGCTATGACGAGCGCACGCAGGGCACCTTGCAGGTGTTCCGCAAGCAGCAGCAGCTGGACGCCGCCGGCAAGGACATCGAGGTGCTGCGGGCCGATGGCGTGCCCTTCGAGGTTCTGGACCGCGACGGCTGCGTCGCCGCCGAGCCGGGGCTGGCCGGTTCGGCCGAGCGGATCGTCGGCGGGCTGCGCCTGCCGGGCGACGAGACCGGCGATTGCTTCCTCTTTACCAACCGCCTGGCCGAGATGGCGGCGGCGGCCGGCGTGACCTTCCGCTGGGGCGTCAGCATCGAGGCGCTGGAGGCCGAGGGCGGCCGCATCAGCGCGGTGCGCACCGACAAGGGCCGGCTAACCGCCGACCGCTATGTGCTGGCCATGGGTTCCTATTCGCCGCGCATGGTGCGGCATCTGGGGCTGAAGCTGCCGGTCTATCCGCTCAAGGGCTATTCGCTGACCATCGACATCCAGGACGAAAGCCGCGCGCCGGTTTCGACGGTGATGGACGAGACCTACAAGGTCGCGATCACCCGCCTGGGCGACCGCATCCGCGTCGGCGGGCTGGCCGAGATCGCCGGCTACGACCTGAGCCTGAACCCGCGGCGCAAGGAAACGTTGGCGAAATCGGTGGGCGAGCTGTTCGGCGGGGCGGGCGATGCGGACAAGGCGCTGTTCTGGACCGGGCTGCGCCCGATGACCCCGGACGGCACGCCCATCGTCGGCGCGACGCCGATCCCGAACCTTTACCTGAACACCGGGCACGGCACGCTGGGCTGGACCATGTCGGCGGGCTCGGGGCGGCTGATCGCCGACCTGATCTCGGGCCGCAGGCCGGATATCGCCGCCGAGGACCTGGGCTATGGCCGTTACCTGCGCGGCGCGAAGACGGCCGGGCGCCCGGCGCTGCAGCCCGCCCGCGCCTGACCCGGCGGCCGGGCCATGCAAAAGGGGGCCGCTTGCGGCCCCCTTTTCGTTTCCGATCAGGCCTGCTTGATCAGGCGCAGCACCACCAGCAGGATCACCGCGCCGATGGTGGCGAAGATGATCGTGCCGAGGATCGGGGCCGATGCGCCCATGCCGAGCCCGAGCATGGGGAACAGCCAGCCGGCGATGACGGCGCCCAGGATGCCGACGACGATATTCATCAGCAGTCCCTGGCCGTGGCCTTTGACGATCAGCCCGGCCAGCCAGCCGGCGATCGCGCCGATGATAAGGGTGATGAGCAGGGCAGTCAGGGTCATGAAACGCTTCCTTTTCAAGCTTCCGGCCCGAATACCGGTCTGGCGGGGTAACGATTTCCGGCGCGGCCGGGTTCCCCGGCGCGGCCCCCGAGGGGGCGTCCGGATCCGGTTGCGGCCACGCGGACACGGAAAACCGCGCGATTCGGCAACAGTTTGGTAACGATTGCGCCGGTCTGCAGGGCGCGGCCTTGACGGCGGAGGCCCGGGAAGGCTGATAAAAGGGCAGAAACCGTGCCCGTCCTCTGCTCGGACGGTGCCTGTGATCTGACGCAATGTCACTGCTGCCACGGCCGCGTCTCCCTGGGCGCGGCACGTTACGAAGGGAAACACCGATGCGCCTTGCACCGCTCATGCTGGCGATGGGCCTTGGCCTTGCCGCCTGCGCGCCCACGCCCCAGACCCCGGCCCAGCCGCCCGCCGCCGATCAGGGCGTCTACGGCGCCCGGACCGATTCCGGTCCGAATGGCGAGCCGATCGAGATCCACGCCGTCCGCCCCGCCTATCTGACCGAGCGCAACCGCCGCCAGCGCGTCGCCTATAACGGTCCCGAGGCGCCGGGCACCATCGTGGTCGACCCCTATGCCCGCTTCCTCTACCATGTGCTGGGCAACGGCGAGGCGATGCGCTTCGGCGTGGCGGTCGGCCAGGCCGGCAAGAACTTCCAGGGCACCGCCACCATCGGCCGCAAGCATGCCTGGCCCAGCTGGACGCCGACGGCGAACATGGTCCGCACCCAGCCCGAGCTTTACGGCCCGCTGAAGGGCGGCCTGCGCGGCGGGGTGGACAACCCGCTGGGCTCGCGCGCGCTCTATCTCTACAAGGGCGGGCGCGACACCATGTATCGCATCCACGGCACCATGGACCCGTCCTCGATCGGCAAGGCGACCTCGGCCGGCTGCATCCGCCTGTTCAACCAGGACATCATGGACCTGTTCGACGAGATCCCCAGCGGCACCGCGGTCAAGGTCCGCACCCGCGCCGAAAGCCTGGCGCTGGAGGGGCCGCTGGTCGAGCTGCCGAACGGCTATCTTGCCCCGGCGCATGAGATGCAGACCGCCGAGGCCGGCCCGGCGCAGTAATTCGCGCCCGGATTTCCGCCGTCTTGCGCCCCGGTCCCGCAGGCCGGGGCGTTCTTTCTCTGGCCAGCGCCGCCGCGGCATGGCAGATTCCGCGCGCAATGCGCCCGAAAGGAGAAGCCTCCATGGCCAAGTCCGCCGATCAGACCCCCACCCCCTCGCGCGATCTGGACGCGCTTGCCGAGCAGACCCAGACCGCGGCGCTTCGCCTGCTGGATCTGGCGGCGCTGACGGCGCTGCAGCGCGACCTGCGCGCGATGAAGGAAAGCGAGCAGGACGAGGCGGTGCGCAAGACCCTGGCCCAGGCCATGCGCCGGGCCGCCGCCGAAAAGCGCCGCCGCAAGGAACAGGGCGAATCGCCGGAGCCGGCCGCTGCCGCACCCGCCGCGCCGCCGCCCGCACCGGCCCCCGCCGAGGCGGCGAAGCCCGCCCGTCCCGTCCTGCCCAAGCCCGACAAGGCCGAGAGGAAGCGCATCAAGGAGGCCGAGAAGGCCGAGAAGAAGCGCGTGAAGGAAGCCGAGAAGGCCGAGCGCAAGGCCGCGAAACAGGCGGCGAAGGCGGCCGAGAAAGAGGCCGCCAAGGCCGAGCGCCGGGCGGCCAGGGCGGCCGGCGGCCCCGCCGCCGGGACGGAAAAGCCGGCCGGCAAGGCCAAGCCCGGCAAGGGCAGGAAAGCCGATTGAACGCGGGCGCGGTTCCCAAGCCGCGCCCGGCCTGCTATCTGAAGCCTGCCCGATCCATCCGAGTCTTGCATGCGCCGTCTGGTCCTGGCCCTTGTCGCTGTTCTGGCTGCAACCGCCGCGCCCGCCTATGAGGCGGTGGACGCGCTGCTGGGCCTGCGCGCGCCGCGCCCCTCCGAGAAGCTGCGCTGCACCGAGGACGGGCTCCAGTGCATCTCGCTGGCGAGCTATGTGCCGGATGTCTGCACCGCCATCGAGCGGGCGGCGGGCAGGAACGGGCTCGACCCGCATTTCTTCGCCCGGCTCCTGTGGAAGGAAAGCCTGTTCGAGCCGGGCGCGATCAGCCCGGTCGGCGCCATGGGCATCGCGCAATTCATGCCCGGCACGGCCGAGATGGTCGGGCTGGACGATCCCTTCAACCCGGCCAAGGCCATCGAGGCCTCGGCGCGCTATCTGGCCACGCTGACCGCGAGCTTCGGCAATGTCGGCCTTGCCGCCGTCGCCTATAACGGCGGCGAGAACCGGGCCGCGCGCTTCGTCGCGCAGGGCGGCAGCCTGCCCTGGGAGACGCAGGATTATGTGCAGGCGATCACCGGCCAGACGGCCTGGATCTGGCGCGACACGCCTCCGGCGCGGCTGGACGTGCGGCTGGACAAGGAGCGGCCCTTCCGCGAGGCCTGCATCGAGCTGGCCGGCAAGCGCAAGCTGCGCGAGTTCCAGACCCCCGAACATCCTTGGCCCTGGGGCGTGATCGTTGCCACCCATCCCAGCCAGTCCGGGGTCAGCCAGCAGGTCTCGCGGCTGAACCGGCAATTGCGGCCGATCCTGGGCGGCAAGCGGGTCAGCTATGTGCACCGCAAGATCTCGGGCGGGCCGCGCAAGCTTTATACCGCGCAGATCGGCTATTCCTCGAAGACCGAGGCCCATGCCTTCTGCAACCGGCTGCGCAGCCTGGGCGGGCGCTGCCTGGTGCTGAGGAACTGAAGCGCCGCGCAGGCGGCGGCGTTTCCTGAGTATTTGGGAAACGGTGAAAGGGGGTGCCCCCTATTCCTTCCAATGCACCTTGGTCAGGTCGTTGGCCGGCATGGGGGTGTTTTCCCAGAGCCCCTCGATCTCCGCCTTGGCGACGCCGGTCTTCGCCATCTGGAACAGGAAGGCGTTGGCGTGGTCGTCGGCCAGGATCTCCTGCGCCCGTTTCAGCAGCGCCGAGCGTTCGGCCGGGTCGGTGGTGGCGTCGAGCTTCGCCATGACCTCGTCGAAGGCGGGGTTCCGGTAGTTGAAATAGTAATCCTCGCGGCCGTAGATATCGATGTCCATCGGCTCGACATGGCTGATGATGCTCAGGTCGTAATCGGCGCTCTTGAACACCTGCTCCAGCCACTGCGCCCATTCCATGTTGGTGATCTGCGTCTGGATACCCACGGCGCGCAGCTTGGCGGCGACGATCTCGCCGCCGCGGCGGGCATAGGGCGTCGGCGGCAGGGCGAGGCGCAGGGTCAGGTTCTCGGCCCCCGCCTCGGCCAGCAGCTTTTTCGACAGGTCCGGATCGTATTGCGATTTCGCGGTCAGATCGACGTAATCGGGATGATGCGGCGCGAAATGCGTGCCGATGGGCGTGCCGTAGCCGAACATCGCGCCGTCGATGATTTCCTGGCGGTCGATGGCATGGGCGATGGCCGCGCGCACCTTCACCCCGGCCAGCGCCGGGTGCTTGTGGTTCATGGCCAGGATCGTCTCGCCCTCGGTGGTGCCGACCAGCACCTTGAAGCGCGGATCGGCCTGCAGCTGGGCCAGGGTCTCCGGGGCGGGATAGATCGGGAAGGCGTCGATGTCGCCCGCCATCATCGCCGCGAAGGCGGCGCTGGGATCGCCGATGAAGCGGAAGGTGGCGGTTTTCAGCGCCGGCCTCTCGCCCCAGTAGCCGTCGAAGGCGTCGAGCCGGATATGGTCGCCCTGCCGCCATGCGCCGAACCTGAAGGGGCCGGTGCCGACGGGCCTGGTGGCGATATCGGCGATGCTGGCCTGGTCGACCATCACCGCATCGCCCCAGGCCATCTTGAAGGGGAAGCCGCCGTCCGGGGCCTTCAGCGTGACGCGGACGGTCAGCGGGTCCAGCGCCTCGACCGTCTCGATGCCCTCGAACAGCGCCTTCTGGGCGTTGGTGCTGTCGGGCGCCCGGGCCCGGTCGAGCGAGAAGACCACGTCCTGCGCGTCGAAGGCGCTGCCGTCGTGGAAGGTCACGCCGGGCCGCAGGTGGAAGACATAGGTCTTGCCGTCCGCGCTTTCCCAGCTTTCGGCCAGGCCGGGCTGCACGCTGCCGTCGGGCGCGACGCGGGTCAGCCCCTCGAAGACATTGGCATAGACCACCTCGTCGATGGCGGCGGCGGCGCCCCCGGTCGGGTCCAGGTTCGGCGGTTCGAGAACCATGGCCAGCGTGATCGAATCCGGCGCCGCCAGCGCCGGCGCTGCCAGCATGGCCGCCGCGGCGGCCGCCTGCATGAATTTCGCGAACATCCCTGTCCCCCTGGCTTATCCCAGGGGCACATTCCCGGCAAAACGCCCGGCGATCAACCCCGTCTCTCGGTCAGTTGCTGGGCGAGGCCCGCGAAGATCAGCCAGAGCGAGCTGAGCAGAAGTCCCCAGCGGGCAAAGCTTTCGGGATGGAAATCGACCAGCACCGCCCAGACCGAAAAGCCGACCCAGGCCACGGTCACCGGCAGCGAGACCGACCGCCAGCGTTCGGTCCGCATCGGGTGGATGAATTTCACATTGGTGAACATGGTGATCGCCAGCGTCACCACGATGGCGAGCGTCAGCCAGAAATCCGGCTTGATCGCGAACAGCACCAGCACCACCATGTTCCAGCAGGCGGGGAAGCCGGCAAAGGAATTGTCGCGGGTCTTCATGCGGGTGTCGGCGAAATAGATCACGCTGCCATAGGTGATGGCGATGATGGCGATCCAGCCGGTCCAGCCCGGCAGCAGCCCCGACATGAACAGCGCATAGGCGGGAATGAAGACATAGGTCAGGTAGTCGATGATCAGGTCCATCAACACGCCGTCATAGGTCGGCCAGTTGGTCTTGACGTGATAGCGCCGCGCCAGCGGCCCGTCGATGCCGTCCACGATCAGGGCGACGACCAGCCAGAAGAACATCTGCGACCATTCCGCCCGGGCGGCGGCCAGCAGGGCAAGCATGGACAGCACCGCTCCGGTCGCGGTCAGCAGATGCACGGCAAGGGCTTTGAGGCGCGGAGTCATCCCCTGCTTCTGTCACCGAACGGTCATGACCGCAAGTTCACGCCGGGTTGCACGCTGCGCTTTGCCGCGGGGTGATGCGGGGATGCCCGCATGGCTATTCTGCGAATTCCTCGGCCGCGTAGCCTTGCAGATAGAGCAGGGCGGTCAGGTCGCCGTGGTTGATTCGCAGGCTGACCTGCGCCGCGACCACGGGTTTCGCATGCAGCGCGACGCCCATGCCGGCCAGCTGCAGCATGCCCAGGTCGTTGGCGCCGTCGCCCACCGCCAGCACGTCGGCGGGCGAGAGGCCGCGCCTGGCGGCGATGTCGGTCAGCGCCTCGACCTTGGCCTCGCGGCCCAGGATCGGCAGGGCGACATGGCCGGTCAGCACGCCCTCCTCGGCCAGCAGCGTGTTGGCGCGGTGCTCGTCGAAGCCGAGCGCCGCGGCGACCGGGCCGGTGAAATCGGTGAAGCCGCCCGAGACCAGCGCCGCATAGGCGCCCTGCGCCCGCATCGTGGCGACCAGCTGCCGGCCGCCGGGGGCCAGCGTGATGCGGCTGTCCAGCACCTGTCCGATCGCGGTTTCGGGCAGGCCGGCCAGCAGGCCGACGCGGGCCAGCAGCGCCTCGTGGAAGTTCAGCTCTCCGTTCATGGCGCGGGCGGTGATGGCGGCGACGCGCTCGCCCACGCCGGCGACATCCGCGAGCTCGTCGATGCATTCCTGCTGGATCATGGTCGAATCCATGTCGGCGAGCAGCACCGCCTTGCGCCGGCCCGCGGTCGGCTGGATCGCGAGGTCGAACCCCTCGGCCTGCAGCCTGTCCCAGACCTGCCAGAAATCCTGCGGCTCGGCGGCGAGGGGAAATTCGGCGGCGATGCCCGGGGCCAGCCAGAGCGGTCGGCCACCGTTCCAGGCGCCGCGGAGTTCCTCGACCAGCGCGGCGGACAGGTCCGCGCGGCCGGGCGCGGCGAGGATGGTGACGGTGAACATGAAGGCCCCTTGGCGGTTGTTTGCGGCAGCACTAGCCAAAGCGGTGCCGCGGATCAATCGGTCGGATTCATGCCGCGAATCTGTCGCAAACGTCGCTTGCAAATTTTTCTTGCGGGAATCCCTCGCCGGCGCTAAGGCGGTCAGCGGGACACGCCGCCCCAACGCGGCGCTTATAGCTGGAAGGCTAACATCATGGGCAAGACTGCTCCGGCCGCGCGGCCGGCCAATCCGCGCTTTTCCTCGGGCCCCTGCGCCAAGATCCCCAATTTCTCGCTGGACATGCTTGCCGACGCGCCGCTGGGCCGTTCGCATCGCGCCGCCGTGGGCAAGGCCAAGCTGGCCGAGGCCATCGACCTGACCCGCGAGGTGCTGGGCGTGCCGGCGGATTACCGCATCGGCATCGTTCCCGCCTCGGATACCGGTGCCGTCGAGATGGCGCTGTGGTCGCTTCTGGGCGCGCGCAAGGTCGAGATGCTGGCCTGGGAGAGCTTCGGCGAGGGCTGGGTCACCGACGTGGTGAAGCAGCTGAAGCTGGACGCCACGGTCCGCAAGGCCGATTACGGCAAGATCGTGGATTTCGCCCAGGTCGATTTCGACAATGACGTGGTCTTCACCTGGAACGGCACCACCTCGGGCGTGCGGGTTCCGAACGGCGACGCCATTCCGGCCGACCGTGCCGGGCTGACCATCTGCGACGCCACCTCGGCCGCCTTCGCGATGGATCTGCCCTTCGACAAGCTGGATGTGGTGACGTTCAGCTGGCAGAAGGTGCTGGGCGGCGAGGGTGCGCATGGCGTGCTGATCCTGTCGCCGCGCGCCGTCGAGCGGCTGGAGGGTTACACTCCCGCCTGGCCGCTGCCGAAGATCTTCCGCATGACCAAGGGCGGCAAGCTGATCGAGGGCATCTTCAAGGGCGAGACCATCAACACGCCCTCGATGCTTTGCGTCGAGGATTACCTGGTGGCGCTGAAATGGGCGCAATCCATCGGCGGCCGCAAGGCGCTGGTCGCCCGGGCCGAGGCCAATGCCAAGGCGGTGCGCGACTTCATCGCCACCCGCGACTGGATCGCCGACCTGGCCGAGGATCCGGCAACAGCCTCGACCACCTCGGTCTGCCTGAAATTCACCGATGCGCGCATCAAGGACGGCGCCGCCTTCGCCAAGGCCGTCGCCAAGCGGCTGGAGAAGGAAGGCGTGGCGCTGGATGCCGGCGCCTATCGCGATGCGCCCCCCGGCCTGCGGATCTGGTGCGGCTCGACCGTCGAGACCGCCGATGTCGCGGCGCTGATGCCCTGGATCGAATATGCCTTCGAGGCCGAGATCGAGGCGCAGGCGGAAGTCGCCTGACGGTGAACGGGGGGCGCTGCCCCCCGCACCCCCCGGAGTATTTGTGAAACGGTGAAAGCCGGATGGGCCATGTCGCCCGCCGCCGGCCCCCGCATATCCAGAGGATAGAGAAATGCCCAAGGTTCTTGTTTCGGACAAGCTTTCGGAAACCGCCGTCCAGATCTTTCGCGACCGCGGCGTCGAGGTGGATTATTTGCCGGATGTCGGCAAGGACAAGGAAAAGCTCGCGGAGATCATCGGCCAGTATGACGGGCTGGCCATCCGCTCGGCCACCAAGGTGACGGCGAAGCTGCTGGAGGCCGCGACCAATCTGAAGGTGATCGGCCGCGCCGGGATCGGGGTGGACAATGTCGACATTCCGGCCGCCTCGAAGAAGGGCGTCATCGTGATGAACACGCCTTTCGGCAACTCGGTGACGACCGCCGAACATGCCATCGCGCTGATGTTCGCCGTGGCGCGGCAATTGCCCGAGGCCAGCGTCTCGACCCATGAGGGCAAGTGGGAGAAGAACCGCTTCATGGGCGTCGAGGTCTTCAACAAGGTGCTGGGCGTCATCGGGGCGGGGAATATCGGTTCCATCGTCATCGACCGGGCGCTGGGGCTGAAGATGAAGGTGCTGGCCTATGACCCCTTCCTGTCCGAGGATCGGGCCAAGGAGCTGGGGGTGAAGAAGGTCGAGCTGGACGAGTTGCTGGCCAAGGCCGATTTCATCACCCTGCATGTGCCGCTGACCGAGAAGACCCGCAACATCCTGTCGCGCGAGAACCTGGCCAAGACCAGGAAGGGCGTGCGCATCGTCAATGCGGCGCGCGGCGGGCTGATCGACGAGGAGGCCTTGGCCGAGCTGCTGAAATCGGGCCATGTCGCCGGGGCGGCGCTGGACGTCTTCGCCACCGAGCCGGCGACCGAAAGCCCGCTGTTCGGCCTGCCGAATGTGGTGGTGACGCCGCATCTGGGCGCCTCGACCACCGAGGCGCAGGAGAACGTGGCCCTGCAGGTCGCCGAGCAGATGTCGGACTATCTGCTGACCGGCGCGGTGCAGAACGCGCTGAACATGCCCTCGGTCACGGCCGAGGAAGCGGCGGTGATGGGGCCCTGGCTGAAGCTGGCCGGGCATCTGGGCGCCTTCATCGGCCAGATGACCGACGAGCCGATCCAGGCGATCAACGTGCTTTACGACGGCGTCGCCTCCGAGATGAACCTCAAGGCGCTGAACGCCGCGGTGATCGCGGGCGTGATGCAGGCAACCAACCCGGACGTGAACATGGTCTCGGCCCCGGTCATGGCCGCCGAGCGGGGCGTGCAGGTGGCGACCACGACGCAGGGCAAGTCGGGGGTCTTCGACGGCTATATCAAGGCCACCGTGGTCACCGACACGCGCGAGCGGTCCATCGCGGGCACGGTGTTCAGCGACGGCAAGCCGCGCTTCATCCAGATCCGCGGCATCAATGTCGATGCCGAGATCGGCGCGCATATGCTCTATACCCGCAACAGGGACGTGCCGGGCGTCATCGGCGCGCTGGGCATGACCTTGGGCGATCTGGGCGTGAACATCGCCAATTTCACCCTGGGCCGCACCAAGACCGGCGACGATGCCATCGCCATCCTCTATCTTGACGAGCCGCTGAAGCCCGAGGCGCTGGAGGCCCTGCGCGCCACCGGCAAGTTCCTGCAGGTGCGGCCGCTGCAATTCGAGGTTTGAACCTTGCGGACCCCCGGACTAGGCTCCGGGGGTCTTCATTTGCGGGGGCGGCATGCGGACCTATGCCATCGGCGACATTCACGGCCATCTGGACCTGCTCACGGCGGCGCATGAGCTGATCGCGCGCGACGATGCGGCGCGGGGCGGCGGCGGCACGCTGGTCCATGTCGGCGATCTGCTGGACCGCGGCCCGGATTCGCGCGGCGTGGTCGATTACCTGATGCGCGGCCAGGCCGAGGGCCGGCCCTGGATCGTGCTGAAGGGCAATCACGACCGTTTCCTGCCGCGGCTCGTGTTGCAGCCGGACTGGATCGATCCCGGTCTGGCCTCGGGGCGGCACTGGCTGGACCATGGCTCGCTGGGCGCGGCCGAGACGCTGGCCTCTTACGGCGTCGAGATCCGCGACCATGCCCGCACCCGCGCCGAAGTGCTGCGCGCGGTGCCCGAGGCGCATCTGCGCTGGCTGGACGCGCTGCCGCTGTGGCATCTGGCGCCGCAGGCGCTGTTCGTGCATGCCGGCATCCGGCCCGGGGTCGATCTGGCCCGGCAGACCGAGCATGACCTGGTCTGGATCCGCAAGGGCTTTCTGGACGATGCCGGCGATCACGGGGTGCTGGTGGTGCATGGCCACAGCCCGGTCGAGCGGGTGACGCATTTCGGCAACCGCCTGGCCATCGATACCGGCGCCGCATATGGCGGGCCGCTGAGCGTCGTCGTCCTGGACGAGACCGGGCCGCATCTGCTGACCGAGGCCGGGCGCGCGCCGATCCTGCCCCCGGAGCCGCGCCGGCCGCCTGCCGATGTGGCAGGGGCGCAAGGGCCTCGGCGGGAAATGCCTCAAATCCCCGCCATCCATTGACCCTTGCGGGCGAGGGGCCAATATCGGGGGAAGGCATGCGCCGTCCGCCGTTCCGGCCCGGCGCCAGGAGGTGAAGCGCCGTGCAGTCCTTGTCCGTCATGTTCCAGCTGGCCGGTGCCGTGGCGCTGCTGCTCTTCGGGCTGGCGCTGGTGCGCGACGGGATGGTGCGCGCCTTCGGGGTCAGGCTCAAGATGGTGCTGGGGCGCGGCACGCGCACCGGGCCGCGGGCCTTCGTTTCGGGTCTGGTGGCGACGCTGGGGCTGCAAAGCTCGACCGCGACGGCGCTGATGACCGCCTCTTTCGTGGATCGCGGCATGATCCGGCCCCGCATGGCGCAGATCGCGCTGCTGGGCGCCAATCTGGGCACGGCCCTGACCGCCTGGATCGTCGCCTCGGGGATCGAGGCGCTGGTGCCGGTGCTGTTGCTGGTCGGCTATGTGCTGCGCCGGCAGGACCGCCGCGGCTGGTCGGGGGGCGGGGTGGCGCTGATCGGCATTGCGCTGATGCTGCTGTCGCTGGCCCTGCTGGGCCAGGCGACCGAGCCGCTGCGGGATTCCGCGGCCATGGCGGCCTTCCTGGCCATGCTGGGCAATGCCTGGCCGGTGGCGCTGGCCTTCGCGGCCGGGCTGGCGGTGCTGTGCTCGTCCTCGCTGGCGGTGGTGATGCTGGTGCTGTCGCTGGGCATGGACCCGGCGCTGACCGTGGTGCTGGTGCTGGGCGCCAATCTGGGCGGGGCGATTCCGCCGGTCCTGGCCACCGCCGGGCAGGGGATCGCCGCCCGCCGCGTCGCCTTGGGCAACCTGATCGTGCGCGGCGTCGGCTGCCTGCTGGTGCTGCCGCTGGCCGGGCGGGCGGCGCAGCTGCTGACCGCCGTGCCGCTGCCCGAGACCGGGCTGGCGGTCGAGGCTCATCTGGCCTTCAACCTGTTGCTGGCGGCGGCGATCTGGCCCTTTTCGGGCCTGGTCACCCGTTTGACCGCCGCGATCCTGCGCGAGGAGGAGCAGCCCCCGCCGATCGAGGCGCAGCTGCTGGACGGCACGGCACTGGACACGCCCGCTGTCGCCTTGGCCCGCGCCAGCCGCGCCGCGCTGGCCATCGGCGACGTGGTCGAGCGGATGCTGCAGCAGGCCCGCACCGCCTTCGCCCGCGGCGATGACGCGCCGCTGGCCGAGGTCGAGGTGCTGGAGCAGCGCGTGGACCGCATGCAGCAGGAGGTCAAGAGCTTCCTCTCCCGCCTCGGTCGCGAGGCCGGCGAGGCCGAGCGGCGCCAGGCCATCACCATCCTGGATTATGTCATCAACCTGGAACATGTTGGCGACATCATCGACAAGGGCCTCGGCCCCGAGATCCGCAAGAAGGCGGCGCTGTCGCTGCGCTTTTCGGAAGAGGGCTATCGCGAACTCGACGGGCTGTTCCTGATGACCATCGAGAACCTGCGCATCGCCCAGACCGTCTTCATGACCCGCGACCGCGAACTGGCGCGCCAGCTGATGGAGGAGAAGGTCGAGATCCGGCGCCTGGAACGCCTGTCCTCGCAGCGCCATCTGATGCGGCTGCGCGAGGGGCGGCCCGACAGCCAGCAGACCTCTTCGCTGCATCTGGACATCCTGCGCGACCTGAAGCGGGTGAACGCGCATATCGTCTCGGTCGCGCATCCGATCCTGGACGAGGCCGACCTGCTGATCGAAAGCCGGCTGAAGACCGGCTAGGCCGTCGTCTTGCTCGGGTTCGGACAGGAGCCGCGCTGTGGTCTGGGCGCTGGTCGGTTCCTTTTCGCGGAATGCGGGAAGGCTGGGCCGAGCCCTCAGAGATGAGTCGGCAGGCGGGATCGGGCGCGGGTGCATGCAAGGGACGCGGAATGCGGTCCGGTCCTGTCGCGCTTTCCCGGCAGACAAGCGGCGGTCGGCCTTGGCGAAGCTTTCGCCCGACCGTCGAGCAGGCGCGTGGCCGTGGATAGGACGGGGCCGCGCGTGCCACTGGCCGACCGTGGCCTTCGCCGCTTGCCTATTCCGCCCGCGTGCGCTTGGCCGGCGATCCGCAAGAGCCGGCAGCCCGGGCGGCCGGACAACCGCTTCCCGGTGGCGCGGGCAGCTCGCCTTCTTCGCCAAGGTGCGGCAATCCCCAAGAGCCGGCTCTCCAGCCGGCGCCGCGACCATCCCCGCCCGTCAGCTGCATGGCGATGATCTTTTCCGGGCACCCACCTGCCGCCATGCGCGTCGCGGATGCCGGACGGGCGGCGGAATCTGCGGCACGCAACCCGCACAGTCCCGCCGGTCTGCGCCCGGACGGTGGACAGCGGCGCCCGGGAGTTGTATGAGCCGCGCCAAACAGGAACGGTGAGATGCGGATTCCGTCCAAGACCGCGAAATACAATCTGGGCCAGGTGGTCCGCCATCGCGAACATCCGTTCCGCGGTGTGGTCTTCGACGTGGACCCGGAATTCGCCAATACCGAGGAATGGTACGAATCCATCCCCGAGGAATCGCGCCCGGCCCGCAACCAGCCCTTCTATCACCTCTATGCCGAAACCGAGGCGACCTTTTACGTCGCCTATGTCTCGGAACAGAACCTGGTGCCGGACCATTCGGGCGAGCCGCTGGAACATCCCGAGGTGATGGAGATGTTCGGCGAATTCCAGGACGGCCATTATCCCCTGCAGATCGGGCTGAACTGAACGGCTTCAGGCCTCAGGCGTCGCCGGGGCCGGATTCGGCTTGCCGGGCAGCAGCGGCTCGGTCACCGGGACGATGAAGGCCAGGAAGTTCCGCCGCCCCTCGCGGAAATAGCTGAGCGAGGCGGTCAGTTCCTGGATCAGGAACCAGCCGAACCCGCCTTCGGGCAGCATCACGACGGCCTCGGCGTCGCGGGGCCCGGGGCCGCTATAGGGCAGGCCGCGCGGATCGAGGCAAGAGGGCGGCAGCGGCCGGCCGTCATCGGTCACCGCGCAGGCGATCCCGCCGACATGGCGCGCCACGCAAAGATGGATCAGCGGCGCATGGGGTCGGCCGCCAAGGCGCATCGCCTCGTTGCGGGTGCCGTGTTCGCAGATGTTGTTCAGCACCTCGGCCAGCGCGAGTTCGAGCTTGGCGATCACCTCCTCCCCGGCGGTGCCGTCGAACCGCTCGCGCAGGAACAGCAGCGCGGCGCGCACGGTGGCGGGATCGGCGCGGAAGATGCGGTGGAACATGGGCCGCCGCCCCGGCGGGGGCTGGCGCAGCCGCTTTTCGGCCCGGTCCGGCAAGGCGCTCATCTTTCGGGTCTCTCCTCTCGGGCGGCGGGCATGTCGGAAGCCTTGCGGATGGTCAGCACCGTGTCCATCCTGGTCAGGCGAAACACCCGCTCGACGCTGGGCGTCAGCCCGGTCAGCGTCAGCTGCCGTCCCGCGGGCATGGCCTTGAAGATCGCGATGACCGCGCCCAGGCCGGAGCTGTCCATGAATTCGACCCCGCCCAGATCCAGCGTCACCTGCGGCCCGCCGACCGAGATCATGCTGCGCACGCGGTCCTTGAATGCGGTGGCAATGGCGGCGTCGAGGCGGCGTTCATCGACGCGGATCGTCAGCCCGTCCGGCTGGGGCAGCAATGTCAGTTGCATGTTCGTTTCCGGTATTCCCATCTGTTCTGCCCCCTTTCTAGGACGCAATCCTTACCGGGCGGTAAGCATCGCGCGGATTTCCGCCCGCCCGGCGGCGAAAGTGCGCGGGATTTTCAGGAAATTTCCGCCGCATTCCCGCCAGACGGCCGAAAGCCCGCCTCGGAGCACGTTGATGCGCTTTGCGGCGCGGGCTAGGGTCGGGGGATTGCCGACGGCTTCCGGATGAAGAATGACCCCATGCGCCTTGCCCTGCTGCCCGCGGCCTTGCTTGCGGCCTGCGCCATGACCGGCGCCCCCCTGGCCGGGCCGGTGGCGCTGACCTGTCCTGCGGGGGAGGATGCCGAGGCGGCGCGGCTTTGCGCGGCGCTCGACCAGGCGCTGCGCCAGTCCGGGCACCGGATCTCTGCGGCCGGGGCTTCGCTGCGCCTGGTCCTGGACGCGCAAAGCCCGCGCCCCGGTCTTCTGCGGGCAAGGCTGACGGTCGAGGACGGCGCCGGCCGGCACGAGGGCGAAGAGGTCGAGCTGTCGGTGACGGACCGCGCCTCGATCCCCGACAGCTCGATCCGCGCGCTGGCCCGGTCGCTGCTGGAAACGGCGCTGCCGCACCCCTTCCGCAACTGATTCTGCACAAGGAATTCCCATGACGCCTGCCTTCTGGAACCCCGCCGCAACCGGCCTTGCAGGCCCGTCGCTGCGCGGCGGAGAGCCGCAGCGCGCCCTTCGGGTCGAAGGCAGCGATGCCCCGGCCTCGACCGCCACCGGCTATGCGATGAGCGTGGGCGACACGTTCAACGGCGTGCTGGGCGCGGGCGACCGGGACTGGGTGCGGGTGCAGCTGCAGCCGGGCAGCTATGTCATCACCCTGGATTCGCGAGGCGCGGCCGGGGTTCACGACCCCTATCTGCGGGTGATGAACGGCAACGGTGCGCTGATCGCCCAGAACGACGACGGCAACGGGCTGAACTCGCGGCTGGTGCTGAACGTGGCCGCCCCGGCCACCTATTACCTCGAGGCGGGCAGCTATGCCGGCGCCTATAGCGGCGCCTACAGCCTGGGGGTCGCCGCGGTCGCGCCGCTGCGCAACTTCACCATGGCCGAGATCGCCCAGCAGCTGACCGACGGCTATTGGCAGGCCAGCGGCGGTGCACGCCGGGCGTTCGAGCCGGGCCCGGGCGGGGTCCTGAACGTCGACCTGTCCGGCCTGACCCCGGCGGGGCGGCAGCTGGCCAGCATGGCGCTGTCGGCATGGGAGCAGGCGACCGGCCTGACCTTCAACCGCAACCCCGGCCCGAACGCCGCCATCCACATCACCTTCGACGACAACCAGCCGGGGGCCTGGTCCTCGTCGATCATCAGCGGCGGCAGGATCATCAGCTCGGAGGTGAATGTGGGGCTGGACTGGCTGAGCAGCTACGGCCCCGGCTACAACACCTATAGCTACCAGACCTATATCCACGAGATCGGCCACGCCCTGGGACTGGGCCATGCCGGCAATTACAACGGCGGTGCCACCTATGGCGTGGACAACCACTATCTGAACGACAGCTGGCAGGCCTCGGTCATGTCCTATTTCGACCAGCGCCAGAACAGCTCGGTGAATGCCAGCTATGCCTATGCCGTCTCGGCGATGATGGCCGACATCCTGGCGATGCAGCGGCTTTACGGCGTCTCGGGCATCCGCACCGGCAACAACACCTATGGCGAAACCACCAATGCCGGTCCCAGCTATGCCACCATCGCGGGCCTGCTGCGCAATGCCAGCACGCGCGACGACATCACCTTCGCCATCTTCGACCAGGGCGGCGTGGACATGCTGGACCTGGCCACCGATACGCATAATCAGCGCATCTCGCTGGCACCGGGAACGGTCTCGAACGCCTATGGGCTGGTCGGCAACATCTCGATCGCGCCGGGCACGCTGATCGAGAACGTGCAGGCCGGGCGCGGCAACGACGTGGTGATCGGCAACTGGACCAACAACCTGCTGCGCGGCGGGCCGGGCAATGACACGCTGCGCGGCAATGACGGAAACGACACGCTGAACGGCCAGGGCGGCGCCGATCTGCTGGAAGGCGGCCGAGGCAACGACACCTATGTCGTGGATGCGGCCGACCGCATCGTCGAGGCGACGGATGCCGGCATCGACACGGTGCGGTCGCATGCGAGCATCCAGCTGGGCGCCAATCTGGAAAACCTGGTGCTGATTTCGGACGCGGCGCAGAACGGCACCGGCAACGGGCTGGCGAACCGGATCACCGGCAATGCCCATGCCAACCGGCTGAGCGGGCTGCAGGGGTTCGACACGCTGCTGGGGCTGGGCGGCAACGACACGCTGGTGGGCGGCAACGGCAATGACTGGCTGGACGGCGGCGCCGGGGCCGACCTGCTGGAGGGCGGGCCGGGCAACGACACCTATGTCACCGACGGCCTGGACCGGATCGTCGAGGCGGCGGGGGCGGGCATCGACGTGGTGCGCTCGACCGCGAGCCTGCAGCTGGGCGCCAATCTGGAAAACCTGGTGCTGATTTCGGGCGCGGCGCAGAACGGCGGCGGCAATGCGCTGGCGAACCGGATCACCGGCAATGCCCATGCCAACCGGCTGAGCGGCTTTCAGGGCAACGACACGCTGCTGGGCCTGGGCGGCAATGACACGCTGGACGGCGGCAACGGCCATGACTGGCTGGAAGGCGGCGCCGGGGCCGACCTGCTGATCGGCGGCTATGGCAACGACACGCTGCTGGGCGGTGCGGGGGCCGATCACTTCGCCTTTCACGGCGGGCGGGACGTGGTGCGCGATTTTCAGGACAATATCGACACGCTGCGCATCGACGACGCGCTTTGGGGCGGCGGGACGCGCAGCGTGGCGCAGGTGCTGCAATATGCCCGGGCCGTGGACGGCAATACCGTCTTCGACTTCGGCAATGGCAATGTGCTGACGCTGAACGGCTTCGCCAATATCGCCGCGCTGCAGGACGACCTGATCATCGTCTGAACCGCTGCCCGCGCAGCGGGCAAGGGCATCGCGGCCCTTTTGCCGGGCTTTTCCCGCGATTCGCCGTTGTCGCGGAGGGTGCGGCCGGTCCTTTGCCTATTCTGCGGGCAGAAAGCGCCCCGGCCTCGTCAAACCCGGATTTCCTTTTGCCCGCAGGGCGCGGCGCTGTGGACAGCGCCGGCCCAGATGCGAAGATCGGGGCCAGAGGTGAGGGTTGCAGTGATGACGATCTATTACAATGAAATGGTCGATGGCGGCCGGGTGCGCGAGCCCTATGCCATGCTCTCGGACTGGATCGAGACCATGCCCGCCGAGATCCGCCAGATGAAGCAGGCCGAGGCCGAGGCGCTGTTTCGCCGCATCGGCATCACCTTCGCGGTCTATGGCGAGGGCGGCGACCCGGACCGGCTGATCCCCTTCGACATGATGCCGCGGGTGTTCCTGCAAAGCGAATGGCGGCGGCTGGAACGCGGCATCAAGCAGCGGGCGCGGGCGCTGAACGCCTTCCTGCGCGACGTCTACGGTCGGGGCGAGATCGTGCGCGCCGGCCGCATCCCGGCGCGGCTGGTCTATCAGAACGATGCCTATGAAAAGGCGGTGGTCGGCTTCGTGCCGCCGCGCGGGGTGTTCTCGCATATCGTCGGCATCGACATCGTGCGCACCGGCCGGGACGAGTTCTACGTGCTCGAGGACAATTGCCGCACCCCCTCGGGCGTCAGCTACATGCTGGAAAACCGCGAGATCATGATGCGCATGTTCCCGGCGCTGTTCCGCAACAACCGCATCGAGCCGGTGGACCAGTATCCCGAGCTGCTGCGCCGCACGCTCGCCTCGGTGGCGCCGGCGAAATGCGAGGGCACGCCGACCGTGGTGATCCTGACGCCGGGCCATTACAACAGCGCCTATTACGAGCACAGTTTCCTTGCCAACCTGATGGGGGTGGAACTGGTCGAGGGCAGCGACCTGTTCGTCGATGGCGGTTTCGTCTACATGCGCACCACGCAGGGGCCGAAGCGGGTGGACGTGATCTATCGCCGCATCGACGACCCCTTCCTTGACCCGCTGTGCTTCCGGCGCGATTCCATGCTGGGCGTGCCGGGGCTGATGGATGTCTATCGCTCGGGCGGGGTTTCCATCGCCTCGGCGCCGGGGGCAGGGGTGGCCGACGACAAGGCGGTCTATACATTCGTGCCCGAGATGGTCCGCTTCTATCTGGGCGAAGAGCCGATCCTGCGCAACGTCCAGACCTGGACGCTGTGGAAGGACGAGGATTACCGCTACGTCATGGCCAACCTGAAGGACCTGGTGGTCAAGGAGGTGCATGGCTCGGGCGGCTACGGCATGCTGATCGGCCCCTGCGCCAGCCAGGCCGAGATCGCCTCCTTCGCCGAGCGCATCAAGGCCGATCCCGGCAATTACATCGCCCAGCCGACGCTGGCGCTGTCCACCAGCCCGACCTTCGTGGAGGAGGGGGTGGCGCCGCGCCATGTCGACCTGCGCCCCTTCTGCCTTTGCGGCGACCGGGTCGAGCTGGTGCCGGGCGGGCTGACCCGCGTGGCGCTGCGCGAGGGCTCGCTGGTGGTGAACTCGTCGCAGGGCGGGGGCGTCAAGGACACCTGGGTCCTGTCGGAATAGGAAAGGTCAGCCATGCTCAGCCGCACCGCCGCCAACCTGTTCTGGATGGGCCGTCACCTGGAACGCGCCGAAACCGCCGCCCGCCTGCTGGACGTGGGCGCGCGCATCACCTTGCTGCCGAACACCGCCGAGGGCTATCGCAACGAATGGGAATCGCTTCTGCGCGCCTCGGGGGCGCAGGCTGCCTTTGCCGGGCATTACGGCGACGAGATCACGCAGGAGAATATCGAAAGCTGGCTGTTCTTCGACCACGCCAATCCGTCCTCGGTCGCCTCCTGCATCGAAAGGGCGCGCGAGGGCGGGCGGATCGTGCGCACGGCGCTGACCAGCCAGGTCTGGGACGCGCTGAACACCGCCTATCAGGAACTGCGGGCGCTGCAGCGCCGGCCGCGCGGCCAGCTCGACACCGCGCTGCTGACCGATTTCACCACCCGGCACGGCTCGACCGTGCGCGGCGCCATGAACGCCACGCAATTGCGCAACGACGGCTGGCATTTCATCAATCTGGGCTATTCGCTGGAGCGCGCCGACGCCACCGCCCGGCTGCTGGACGTGAAGTATTTCGTGCTGCTGCCGCGGGTCGAGTTCGTCGGCTCGGGCCTCGACAATTACCAGTGGCAGGTGATCCTGCGCGCGCTTTCGGCGCATCGGGCCTTCCACTGGGCCTATGGCGGCGAGGTGACGGCCAGCAAGGTCGCGGATTTCCTGATCCTGAACGGCGAAAGCCCGCGTTCGCTGCTGACCTCGCTTTACGAGGCGGTCTGGCATCTGGACGGGCTGGTGCGCCGCTATGGCGCCGATGTGCCGGCCAGCGCCTCGGCCCGGGCGCATCAGACGCTGGAGCAGCTGATGGCCCGCGACATCGAGGCGATCTTCGACGAGGGGCTGCACGAATTCCTGTCCTGGTTCATCAACGAGCTGGCCAGCATCTCGAACGCCGTGCATGACGATTACCTGAGCGGACGGATGTAGGGGGCGGACGATGCGGCTGAAGATCACCCACGAGACCAGCTATTTCTACGACCCGCCGGCGCAGGGACTGGTGCAGAGCCTGCGGCTGACGCCCTCGGTCCACGAGGGGCAGCGGGTGGCGGATTGGACGATTTCGGTCAGCGGCGGCCAGCGCGGCGTCGCCTTCCGCGACGGCGCCGGCGACTGGATCGAGGGCTGGACCGTGCGCGGGCCGGTGCAGGAGGTCGTGGTCTCGATCGCCGGCCAGGTCGAGACCCGCGACACCGCCGGCGTGCTGCGCGGCCATCGCGAGACGGTGAATCCGCTGGTCTATCTGCGCCCGACGCCGGCGACCCGGCTTGATGCGGCGCTGCGCGAGCTGGCCGGTTGCGAACAGGGCGAGGACGGGCTGGACCTTGCGCACCGGCTGGCCGCGGCGGTGTCGCGCGCCATCGCCTACGAGCCGGGCGTGACCGAGGCGCATACCACCGCCGCCGAGGCGCTGGCGCTGGGGCAGGGGGTCTGCCAGGACCATGCCCATGCGCTGATCGCCTGCGCCCGCGAACGCGGCCTGCCGGCGCGCTATGTCTCGGGCTATCTGCATTCCAATGCCGGGGGCGAGCCGCATGACGCCGCCCATGCCTGGGCCGAGATCCATGTCGGCACCCTGGGCTGGGTCGGCTTCGACGCCGCCAATGCCTGCTGCCCGGACGACCGCTATGTCCGGCTGGGCTCGGGGCTGGACGCGCAGGACGCGGCGCCGGTGCGCGGCACCACCTTCGGCTCGGGCCGGGAAAGCCTGGACGTGCGGGTGCAGGTCGAGGAAATGGAACAGTAACCCCCTGTTGCGCCGGGCGCGGGGCGGTCGTATCCCTCGGGGGAATGCGTGCCATGGAACGGACATGACCTATTGCGTCGGCTTGAAGCTTAACGAGGGGCTGGTTCTGCTCTCGGACACCCGGACCAATGCCGGGCTGGACAATATCTCGACCTATCGCAAGATGTTCTTCTTCGAGCAGCCGGGCGAGCGGGTCGTCGCCGTCCTGACCGCCGGCAGCCTGTCCCTGACCCAGACCACCATCGCGCGGCTGCAAGAGGCCGTCGACCTGCCCGATGCCGATGAGGAGACCTCGATCCTGCGCGCGCCCAGCATGCTGCAGGTGGCGACGATCATCGGCCGGACGCTGAGCCGCACCCGGCGCGAGATCGTCGAGCAGTGCCGCGACCTGAACCAGCAGGCCAGCGCCAGCATGATCGTCGGCGGCCAGCGCGCGGGCGGCGAGATGCGGCTGTTCCTGATCTATCCCGAGGGCAATTTCATCGAGGCGACCGAGGACACCCCCTTCCTGCAGATCGGCGAGCACAAATACGGCAAGCCGATCCTCGACCGGGTGGTGCGGCCCGACACCTCGCTGGCCGATGCGCAGAAGGCGGTGCTCTTGTCGATGGATTCGACGCTGCGCTCGAACCTGTCGGTGGGTATGCCGCTGGACCTGGCGGTGATTCGCAGGGACGACTGCCGGGTCAGCCACCAGCGCCGCATCGACGAGGGCGACCCGGCCTTCATGGCCATGTCCGCCGCCTGGTCCGCCGCGCTGCGCGACAGCTTCGTCAAGGTCACGATCTAGCGCCGCATATCCGTCCCCGAGGGTTTTCCATGTCCGTCGAACTCCAGCGCCCGCCCATGGCGGTGTTCCATTTCCCCGGCATCCACCCCGGCATGTCCTATCTGGCGCCGCGCCCCGGCTGGGTGCTGCGCCAAGTGGAGGGCGCCGCCGTGCGCCTGTTCGCGGAAAGCGACGAGCCGACGGTCCGCGACATGCAGCGCTCCGCCATCGAAAGGCAGGAGCGCCGGCTGCTGACCACGGTCATGGAAATCAACGCCTCGCCCGTGGTGCTGGAGAATGCGCAGTTCCGCAACGCCTTCGGGATGATCGACGGGCGCATCTGGCTGAACGGGGCCGCCGGCAACCGGATGCGCAACAAGTTCGACCAGCAGAACACCGAGGAGTGGCGGCAGGGCCGGCTGGTCAGCGCATTCCGCCGCGGCCGGAAAGAGGCGGCGCTGCCCCTGCCGGTCTGGAAGGACCGCGCCGCCGACCTGCCGGTCGCCATCGAGCTGAAGAACGGTTTCAACTATTATCACTTCACCACCGAGACCCTGGGTTGCCTGGCGTCCTTCGTCCAGGACGACGGCGATCAGCCGATCAATCTGCACCTGCCGCAGGACAATCTGCGCGGCTTCCTGACGGGCTTCATCGAGGCGGTCTTTCCCCGCTTGGCGCCGCGCGTGCGGTTCGTCAGTTCGGCTTGCCGCTATGACCGGGTGCGGGCGCTCTACAGCCACCAGCATTATCTTTACCAGGTCGAGGATCCCCGCGTGCAAGCGGCCGTCAACCAGCCCGGCGTCGATCCGCGCTGGAACACCCTTCGCTCCGAGGCGCCCTATCGCAAGGCCGTCGCCATGGCCTCCTATGACAGCAGCCTGCGGCTGTTGCGCGAACATGCGCTGCGGCGGGTGCCGCGCAAGCTGGTCGAGAAGATGCCCCGGCTGGTCTGGATGGGCCGCGACGAAGGGGGCGCCGCGCGTCTGCGCGGCATGACCGGGCAGGCCAGGCTGATGGCCGGGCTGGCCGAGCGCGGCTTTCACTGCGTGGCCTTCGAGCATCTGTCCCCGATCGAACAGATCGCCCAGATGCAGGCCGCCGATATCCTGGTTGCCCCGCATGGCGCCGGGCTGGCGAACATGGTCTATGCCAAGACCGGGGCGCTGGTCATCGAGATCGCTACGCGCCAGACCCAGATGCATCGCTGGGGCGATTTCCTGCCCTGCGCCCATGTCTCGCGCTGCCGCTATGATACGGTTTTCGCCGATGTCGCAGGGGTGTCGCGCCTGGACGCCATTCCGCCGGTGTCCGAGGGGCTGGTCGGCATCCATGTCGGCCGCCGGGCCACCCGGCGCATCCTGGCGCTGGTGGATGATGCGCTGGCTGGCCTGCCGGCCCAGGCTTCAGCCGTCTGACTCCAGCAGGCCGCGCAGCTCGTAGACCAGGTCCAGCGCCTCGCGGGCGCTGATCGTGTCGGGGTTCAGGCCGCGCAGCCGCTCCTCGACCGCCGAGGGTTTCGCCATGGTCGCCGGTGCGGGCGCCGGTGCGGCGCGGAACAGCGGCAGGTCGTCCAGCATCGCGGCGGGTTTGCCGGTGCCCTGCCGCTCGCCGCTTTCCAGCTGGTGCAGGATGTCGCGGGCGCGATCCACCACCGAGGGCGGCAGCCCCGCCAGCCGCGCCACCTGCACGCCATAGGAACGGTCGGCGGCGCCTTTGCGAACCTCGTGCAGGAAGATCACCTCGCCTTCCCATTCGCGCACGGCGACGGTGGCGTTCTCGACGCCGGGCAGGCGGGCCGACAGGCTGGTCATCTCGTGGTAATGGGTGGCGAACAGCGCCCGGCAGCGGTTCTTGCCGTGCAGATGCTCCATCACCGCCCAGGCGATGGAAAGCCCGTCCCAGGTCGCGGTGCCGCGGCCGATCTCGTCCAGGATCACCAGCGCGTGGTCGTCGGCCTGGTTCAGGATCGCCGCCGTCTCGACCATCTCGACCATGAAGGTGGACCGGCCGCGCGCCAGGTCGTCCGCCGCGCCGACGCGGCTGAAAAGCTGGCTGACAATGCCGACATGGGCGCGGCGGGCAGGCACGAAACCCCCGGCCTGGGCCAGCACGGCGATCAGCGCGTTCTGGCGCAGAAAGGTCGATTTGCCGGCCATGT
Organism: Paracoccus sp. MA; assembly: GCF_020990385.1. Lineage (NCBI taxonomy): Bacteria > Pseudomonadati > Pseudomonadota > Alphaproteobacteria > Rhodobacterales > Paracoccaceae > Paracoccus > Paracoccus sp. MA. The sequence goes on along the minus strand of NZ_CP087598.1, from coordinate 1,933,227 downwards.
TCGGGCCGGTCAGCAGCCAGATCGCGGGGGTCTCGCCCTCGGTCAGGGCGCAGTCGTTGGCGACGAAGGCCTCGCCCTTGCGCTTGAGCGCGCGTTCCACCACCGGATGCCGGCCGCCCTCGATCACGAAGGCGCGGCTGGCATCGACCTCGGGGCGCACCCAGCCCTCGCCCGAGGCGAGGTCGGCAAAAGCGGCGGTCAGGTCGATCTCGGCCAGCGCGCGGGCCGCCTGGCCGACGGGACCGGCGCGGTCCAGCACCGCGCGGGTCAGGCGGGCAAAGATCTCGCGCTCGATCTCCAGCGCCCGGTCGCGGGCGTTGAGGATGCGGGTTTCCAGTTCCGACAGTTCCACGGTGGTGAAGCGGATCTGGTTCGCGGTGGTCTGGCGGTGGATGAAACGCTCGTTCAGCGGCGGGGCCAGCATCTTCTCGGCATGGGTCGAGGTGGTCTCAATAAAGTAGCCCAAGACATTGTTGTGCTTGATCTTCAGGCTCTGCACCCTGGTCTCGGCGATGTAATCGGCCTGCATCCGGGCGATGACGCCGCGGCCCTCGTCGCGCAACCGGCGGGTTTCGTCCAGGTCCTCGTCATAGCCGGCCGCGACGAAGCCGCCGTCGCGGGCCAGCAAGGGCGGCTCGGCCACCAGCGCCTCGTCCAAGAGGTCGATCAGCGCATCATGGCCGGTCAGGTCGCGCGCCGCCTCGGCCAGCACGGCGATTTCGTCATCGCCCAGCATGGCGGCGATGGCCGCGCCCTGCGTCAGCCCGGCGCGGATCGCGGCCAGGTCGCGCGGCCCGCCCCGCTCCAGCGCCAGCCGCGACAGCGCCCGGTCCATGTCGGGCGCGCGCGCCAGCGCCTCGCGCAGGTCGGCGGTCAGGCGCGGGTCGTCCACCAGATGCGCGACGGCGGCCTGCCGGGCATGGATCTCGGCCAGGTCGCGCGAGGGGGCGCTGATGCGGCGCTCCAGCAGGCGCGCGCCGCCCGCCGTCACCGTGCGGTCGATGGCGGAGAGCAGCGAGCCCTCGCGCCCGCCCGACAGCGCCTGCGTCAATTCCAGGTTGCGGCGGGTGGCGGCGTCGATCTGCATGGCGCCGCCAAGCGCCTCGCGCACCGGCGGGCGGATCAGCGGCATCCGGCCCTTCTGCGTCAGCTCCAGGTAATCGGCGATGGCGCCCATGGCGGCGAGTTCGGCGCGGGAAAACTGGCCGAAACCGTCCAGCGTCTCGACCGAGAACAGCGCGCAAAGCCGGCGCGTGGCGGCGCTGCTGTCGAAGCTGCCGGCGGGCAGTTCGGTCAGGGCCGCGCCGGCCTCGGCGGCGATCTCGTCCAGTTGCGCGCCCTCGGCGGCCAGCAATTCGCGCGGGGCGTGGCGGGCGAGTTCGGGGGCCAGCCGTGCCGGCGGGCAGGGCATGACGCGGAAGGCGCCGGTCGAGATGTCGACCCAGGCCAGCGCCGAATCCTCGCGCACGCTGGCGAAGCTGGCCAAGAAATTGTGCCGCCGCGCCTCCAAGAGCGATTCCTCGGTCAGCGTGCCGGGCGTCACCAGCCGCACCACGTCGCGGGCCACGACCGATTTCGAGCCGCGCTTCCTGGCCTCGGCCGGATCCTCCATCTGCTCGGCGATGGCGACACGAAAACCCTTGCGGATCAGCGTCAGCAGGTAGCTTTCAGCCGCATGGACCGGCACGCCGCACATCGGGATCGGTTCGCCCAGATGCGTGCCGCGCTTGGTCAGCGCGATGTCCAGCGCCGCGGCTGCGGCGACCGCGTCCTCGAAGAACATCTCGTAGAAATCGCCCATGCGATAGAACAGCAGCGCGCCGGGATTGGCCTCGCGGATCGCAAGATACTGCGCCATCATCGGGGTGGGTTGATCGCTCATGTCCAGCCTTGTCGCCTGCGGTCCCGTTCTTCTAGGGGATGCGCGGGCCGATGCAAACAGCATGCGGCCAAGTTGCCGCAGGGGCGCAAGAATCCCGGTGACAGCGGTCCCGTGTTGCGGCATCGTCGGCCGGGAATGCATTCGTGAGGCCGGGCGATGAAATCGTTGATTCTGGGGGCAATCCTGCTGCCGTTCGCGGGCGTGGCCGTGGCGGCCTGCCCGGACGTCTCATTGATGCAGAATGCCGCGCGCGGCTGGATCGCCGGCCAGCGCCTGCCCGACCCGCTGGTGCGCACGGTCGAGGACGGAGCCTGCGCCTATGCCAGTTTCCGCAGCGTGCTGGAGGCCGAGCTGGGCGCGCCGGTGGGGGTGAAGGTCGGCTTCACCTCGAAACCAGCGCAGGAACGGTTCGGCGTGACCGAGCCGGTGGCCGGCGCGCTGTTTGCGCCGATGCTGGTGCCGGACGGCAGCCGGCTCAGCCTCAAGGGCAGCCGCGAGCCGTTTTTCGAGGCCGATCTGGTGGTGACGGTGGGCAGTTCCGCGATCATGCAGGCCCGGACCCGCGAAGAGGTGGCGGCGGCGCTGAAGGACGTGCGCCCCTTTATCGAACTGCCCGACCTGGCGCTGCAAAAGGACGTGGTGCCGACCGGGCCGCTGATGGTCGCCTATGGCGTGATGCCCTGGCGCGGCGTGCTGGGGCGGGGCATCCCGATCTCTGACCTGCGCGATCCGGTCGCCGATCTGGCGGCGCTGACGGTGAACCTGAAGATGGACGGCAAGAGCGTCGGCACCGGCTCGGGCGAGATGCTGCTGGGGCATCCGCTGGACGTGGTGCTGTGGCTGGTCGAGCAGGGCCGCTACGAGTTGAAGCCGGGCTCGGTCATCTCGCTGGGCTCGCTGGGCAAGCTGCATCCGGCGCTGCCGGGCCACCGGGTCGAGGCCGATTACCGCATCGGCGGCAAGTCCATGAAGGTCGGGCTGGTGCTGGTGCCCTGAGCCCGCGCCGGGACCGCAGGCTTTCCCCGGGTCAGCGCGGGAAAAAACCTTTGCCAACAGGGGTCTTGTGTCGCAAGACTGTCACGGGGGGCCGCTAGGTGGCAGCCAGCCGCCTATGGGGCGCGTTCTGGAACGGAGTTGACCAATGACCATTCAATCGACCGCGGCGGGGCTGGCCGCCGTGACGCTGCTGGCGACCGCGGGCGCCGCCTCGGCGCAGGATCTGGCGGCGCTCGAGGAGGCGGCCAAGGCCGAGGGCATGCTGACCACCATCGCGCTGCCGCATGACTGGTGCGGCTATGGCGAGGTGATCGCCGGCTTCAAGGCCAAATACCCGGAAATCAGGGTCAACGAGCTGAACCCCGATGCCGGTTCGGCCGACGAGCTGGAGGCGATCCGCGCCAACAGGGACAACAAGGGCCCGCAGGCGCCCGATGTGATCGACGTGGGCCTGTCCTTCGGGCCGCAGGCCAAGGCCGAAGGGCTGATCCAGCCCTACAAGGTCGCCACCTGGGACACGATCCCCGACGACGCCAAGGATGCCGAGGGCTATTGGTATGGCGATTATTACGGCGTGATGGCCTTTGGCGTGAACACCGACCTGATCGACGAGGCGCCGAAAAGCTGGAAGGACCTGACCAAGCCGGAATATGCCAATGCCTTCGCGCTGGCGGGCGATCCGCGCGCCTCGGCCCAGGCGATCATCTCGGTCATGGCGGCAGGCATCGCCAATGGCGGCGAGCCGGGCGAGGCATCCGGCCAGAAGGGCATGGAGCTGATGGCCGAGGTGCACAAGGCCGGCAATTTCGTCCCGGTCATCGGCAAGTCGGCGACCATCGCCCAGGGCGCGACGCCGATCGTCACCGCCTGGGACTACAACCTGCTCAGCTGGCGCGACAGCCTGAACGGCAATCCGCCGGTCGAGGTCATCATCCCCGAGGACGGCGTGGTCGCGGGCGTCTATGTGCAGGCGATCTCGGCCTATGCGCCGCATCCGAACGCGGCCAAGCTGTGGATGGAATATCTTTACTCGGACGAGGGCCAGCTTGGCTGGCTGAAAGGCTATTGCCACCCGATCCGCTTCAACGACCTCGTCCAGAACGGCAAGGTCCCGCAGGAGCTGCTGGACGCGCTGCCCGAGGCCTCGGCCTATGAAAAGGCGATCTTCCCGACGCTGGAGCAGCAGGAGGCCAACAAGAAGGTCGTGACCGAGGGCTGGGACAGCGTCGTCGGCGCGGCGGTTCAGGAATAAGGCGCGGCGGCCCCGCCCGGCTGGCGGGGCCCCCCGGAACGGGCGAGGCGGAATGAGACAGATCGGCTGGAACTGGCTGGGCGTCGTGCCCTTTTTCGCCTTTGCCCTGCTGTTTCTGGTGCTGCCGACGATGAACATCGTCATCGGCGCCTTCCAGAACCCGCAGGGAGAGTTCACGCTGGCCAATCTGGCCGGGCTCGCCTCGCCGCGGATCGTGTCGAGCTTTGCCATCTCGATCAAGATCTCGCTGGCCTCGGCGCTTTTGGGCTGCTTGATCGGCTTTGCCATGGCGGCGGCGGTGGTCATGGGCGGCGTGCCGCGCTGGATCAAGGGGCCGCTGATGACCTTTTCCGGCGTCGCCTCGAACTTCGCCGGGGTGCCGCTGGCCTTCGCCTTCATCGCCACGCTGGGGCGGGTGGGGCTGGTCACGATGCTGCTGCGGCAATGGTTCGGCATCAACATCTATGCCATGGGCTTCAACCTGCTGTCGTTCTGGGGCCTGACGCTGACCTATTTGTTCTTCCAGATCCCGCTGATGATCCTGATCATCACCCCGGCGCTGGAGGGGTTGAAGCGCGAATGGCGCGAGGCGGCAGAGGTGCTGGGCGCCAGCACGGGGCAATACTGGCGCATGGTGGCGCTGCCGATCCTGTTCCCGTCGCTTCTGGGCACCTTCGCGCTGCTGTTCGCCAACAGTTTCGGGGCGGTGGCGACGGCCTATGCGCTGACCGGCTCGTCGCTGTCCATCGTGCCGATCATGCTGTTCGCGCAGATCCGCGGCGACGTGCTGCAGGACCCGCATCTGGGCTATGCCATGGCCTTCGGCATGATCGTCGTCACCGGCCTGGCGAACCTCGCCTATGTCGTCATGCGCACCCGCGCTGAAAGGTGGATGCGATGAAACGGGTCTGGTCCTGGGCGGCGCTGATCGTCGGCGGGCTGTATTTCCTGCTGCCGCTGATCGGCACCATCGAGTTCTCGCTGCGGATGCGGCGCGGGGAATATTCGCTGGACGCTTATCGCTCGGTGCTGTCGGACGCGGCCTTCCGGCAGACCTTCAGCTATTCGGTGGTCATGGCGCTGCTGACCATCGTGCTGGGGGTGCTGATCGTGGTGCCGACCGCCTATTGGGTGCGGCTGCGCCTGCCGCGGCTGCGCCCGGTGATCGAGTTCATCACCCTGCTGCCGCTGGTGATCCCGGCCATTGTCGTGGTCTTCGGCTATATCCGGCTTTACAACACCAGCTCGATCCTGCCGCTGACCGGCACCGCATCCGGCACCAACCTGCTGCTCTTGTGCGGCTATGCCACGCTTGCGCTGCCCTATATGTATCGCGCCGTCGACACCGGGCTTTCCACGCTGGACGTGCGCAGCCTGACCGAGGCCGCGCAATCGCTGGGCGCCGGCTGGGTGCGGATCATCGGCCGGCTGATCCTGCCCAACGTGCTGGGCGCGGTGATGTCGGGCGCCTTCCTGTCCTTCGCCATCGTCATCGGCGAATTCACCATGGCGGCGCTGCTGAACCGCCCGGCCTTCGGGCCCTACATGCAGCTGCTGGGCGCCAACCGCGCCTATGAGCCGGCGGCGCTGGCGGTGATCGCCTTCGCCGTCACCTGGGGCTGCATGGGGGTGATGCAGCTGATCTCCCGCCTGTTCGGCACACGGATTCAACCGACATGAGCTTCCTGACCCTCGACCATCTGCAGAAATCCTTCGGCCCGACCCGCGTCGTCCACGACTTCGACCTGTCGGTGGAAAAGGGCGAGTTCGTGTCTTTCCTTGGGCCGTCCGGCTGTGGCAAGACCACGGTGCTGCGCATGGTCGCGGGGTTCGAGACGCCGACGGCGGGCCGCATCACCATCGACGGCCAGGACGTGACCCGGTCGCGGCCGAATCAGCGCCGCATCGGCATGGTGTTCCAGTCCTATGCGCTGTTCCCGAACCTGACCGTGGCCGAGAATGTCGGCTTCGGCCTGAAGGTCGCCGGCATCGCGCGGGCCGAGCGTGCCGGCCGCGTGGCCGAGATGCTGGCGCTGATCGGCCTGCCGGACCTGGGCGGGCGCTATCCCTGGCAGCTGTCGGGCGGCCAGCAGCAGCGGGTGGCGCTGGCCCGGGCGCTGGCGCCGCGGCCGCGCGTGCTGCTGCTGGACGAGCCGCTGTCGGCGCTGGACGCCAAGATCCGCGTCTCTTTGCGCAACCAGATCCGCGAGATCCAGCAGCAGCTGGGCATCACCACCATCTTCGTCACCCATGACCAGGAGGAGGCGCTGTCGATTTCCGACCGCATCGTGGTCATGCACAAGGGCGTCGCCGACCAGACCGGCACGCCCGCGCAGATCTACAACCAGCCCGCCACCGATTTCGTCGCCGGCTTCGTCGGCACGCTGAACCGGTTCGAGGCCGAGGTGCTGGACGCCGCCCGCGGCCTTGTCCGCGTCGAGGGGGCCGAGATCGCGCTGGACCGCCCGCTGCCCGCCGGGCGCATCACGCTCGCGGCGCGGCCGGAAAGCCTGCGCATCGCGCCCGAGGGCATCCCGGCCGAGATCGCCGGCGTCGAATTCCTTGGCTCCGTCCAGCGGCTGCGGGCGCGGGTGGCGGGTCGCGAGGTGGTGCTGGACCGCTTCAACGAGCCCGGCGCCGGCCTGCCGCAACCGGGCGAGCAGGTGCGGCTGGCCGCCGCCCCGGCTGGCTGGCTGGTGCTTGCCGCCATGTCCGATGCCAGCAACTTTTGACTTACGGGGCACGGCATTGTGGTGCCTGACGGCAGGCGTCCGCTTTGGGACGAAAGCGGACGTCCGGTCTCACGTGACCGAAAATCTCCAGCGTGCGAAAAGCGTGAATTCGCTAAACCCGCGCAAACAACGGCTTTACAGTAAAGAAAAACGGTCGTTTTAATCCTACCAATGACGACGCGCGAGCGAAGCAAATTGGTGTCCCAGAGTTATGGCGATACCGTCAAAGATGTTTATCTCATCTAAGCATACCGCAGGCGTCACCCCTGACAGATAGCCAACCCGGTGGTATAAGCACGTATCTTCGAGTTACTGCCGCTAGTCGTACGCAGCACACTCCAGTATGCCGCCCCGCCGCGCCAGCGCCTGTTCACTTGGGTGCCTATAGTGCTGTCCCTAGAAACAAGTCTATTCATGATTCTCACCCCACAGGTTAGGTTTGTGCGCGGGTCATGGAGGCGCTCAGCGTCCTCGATCCCGCAGCGGTAGCCATTGGCACTCTCATGTGACAACTGGAGCAACCCTCGGCTAATGACGGGGTTGCCGTTACTGTCGTTGAAGCTTTCCTCATAGGAAGTGGCAGGACGGAAGCCGCTCTCGAAACGAGCCATGGCAGAAAGAAGGCCTAGCCAGAACGCCTCTCGCTCTTCTCCGCTGAGCTTGGCGTAGGCGGGGCAGTAGGCATCAACGTCGGTGGGCTCGATCGCAAGCAAGGCTTTGCCCTCTGTGGCAAGGGCTTGACGAGTAAAGGCGGTCCACTGCGCACCTTCTGTCCGCCCGTCCCAATCTGCAGCAAACGTAATGGGCGGCGAAGCGGAAGCCGCAGGTGGTTGGGACACATCGTTGACTAGCTCGCAGGCCGATAAGGCCAATATCAAAACCAGTGCGGTGAGCGGTCTCATTTCGTGCCCTCCAAGACCTGTCCAAGCGTTTTGTCCCAATCCGACAGGCTGAAACCCTGCGGGTCATCATGGGCGCCGCTGATTCCGTTATCCATCACAGAGTGATAGGTCGGTATCATCCATCGCCCGGCGCGAGCGCTCGCCACTATATAGGCTTGGGACAGCCGCAGATACTGCGCCTGTGTGAAGCCTGGCGAAGGCGCGATCGCGTCATTCTTGGCTCCACCCGCCGGGTCACGACGACGCGGCTGTATAAGCTCGATATGAATGAACCGCCCGCGCGAACGTAGGCCTACCACGTCAACCTCGAGTCTCGTTGCTCGCCACGGCACACTAAAGTCGTGGTATAGGCGGACGTCCCCCCTTCGGTTGATGAAGAGGTGTGCGGCCTTTCGGTTCTCGTAATAACGGAAGGTGTTTACCCGCTCGCTCCTATCGATATCAGCGGGAAAGGGCTCGTCTAGGAAATAGGGCGTGCTCGTATCGTGAATGACGAAGTAGCGCGCAGGCAATCCCTCTTGGGTGCGCGCCACTGGACCGCTGAGCAGCCCGCCCACGGCGTCAGGCGTTACTCCCTCAGCCCGCAGATAGGCTTCTACTGCGGCAACGCTTGGTACACCCTCAACACCCGTCATCATCGCGGCCAATGTCGGTGGAAGCTCTGTGAGCTGTTCTCCGAGCTGCGCGTAGCGCCGCACAGGCGTCAGAAGGCACAGAGTCTGCTGCAGGGGTGTTCCAGCGAAGCTCAGCGCTTCTTTGGAGAAGCTGCAAAAGCCAAAGCCATTCTGCGAGGCAGGAACCGTGGAGACTTGCGAGGCGAGTGTGGGTTGGGAGGAGCTAGCAGTAGGAGGTGGAGCATCAGAGCAGGCGCAAACCAATGAAAGCAAGATGCATAAGGGAAAAGGCCTCACGATATCACTCCAAACAATTGAAGCTGTCGAACTCGGGAAAGCAACCATTGTCATTCGAAATGGTGCTCAGTTTAGGACGGGCGTGCTTCGCGCAACACTCCAAGAGTGTCGCTGGAGCCCCACATTAAGTCCAGTTTGCGTTCTTAAGCAACAATTTTCTACAATCGGCATGCCTCTCAATTCAAAGAATGAACGTTATTGCAGAAGACAGTTTTCACGCTGGAATTTAGGTCGTGTTGACAAAAGGGATTCCTCTGGCAGTCGTCCTATGATTCAAGCTCATCTCTACGTGGGAGATGAACTTGGCACGCAACCTGATATCCGACGATGAGTGGACCTTCTTCGAGGGCTTCATTCGTGCCGTCCGGCACCCTAACGGGCGGAAACCTGCGGACCATCGTCTTGTTCTGAATGGTATATTCTGGATCGCAAGGACTGGTGCGCCATGGCGCGATCTGCCCGAAGAGTTTGGCAAGTGGTCCTCGGTCTACCGTCAGTTCCGCCGCTGGACTTTGGCGGGACTGTGGGAGGATATCCTGGATGCGCTGAACCACGCTGGGATCGCGCCAGACAAGCTCCAGATGGTTGATAGCACTGTGATCCGCGCCCATCATCATGCGGCGGGCGCAAAAGGGGGACTCCGAAAGAGGCTCTTGGCCGTTCGAGAGGTGGCTTCTCGACCAAGATCCATCTCCGCGTCAACGGCGCAGGCCTCCCGATGAGGACCGAGATCACGCCGGGGCAGGATTCCGACTACACCGGCTATGATATGGTGATGGCCGACAACCTGCCGCAACCAGCAGTTCTGGTCGCCGACAGGGGCTATGACTCTGATAAAATTCGGGAAGACATCGAGAGCCGCAACGCCCTGCCCATGATACCGATGCGAAGGAACCGAAGGGTGCGCAAGGCTGTCGACATGACCATCTACACCCTGCGCAACATGGTCGAGCGCTGCTTCAACAAGCTGAAAAATAGCCGCCGCCTTGCAACCCGCTACGACAAAACCGCCGAAAGCTTCCTTGGCTTCGTCGACGTCGCCTGCATCAGGCTCTGGCTCCGCCATTTGTCAACATGACCTAGAGATTTCCTTGGAACAAACTGCTCGCAAAGCTCTGCTCGATTCTGCCGCATTCTTGGCCGAGCCCGCAGGAACTGAGGTTCGCGTGTCGCGCAGCATGGGTTCGATGCAGACTGCATCGGGCACGAGAGTCCGCAAAGGGCTCAAAGCGCCGATGGCATGCCCCCGGCTGAAACGCCGTTTGGATCACTAATCTGACGGAAAGCCAGCAGTAATCTGACACACGGTAGGAAGATACATGGCGGACCCGGAGCGATTCGAACGCCCGACCCCCAGATTCGTAGTCTGGTGCTCTATCCAGCTGAGCTACGGGTCCGCTGTGAGGCGGTGATTTAGTGTGCGGGCCGGGGGGGCGCAAGGCCAAAAATGACCTTCGGCAAAATCTTTTCCTGAAATCGCCGTGAGCAGCCTATCCCGCCGCGGCTTCCGCCCGCTGCGCAAGCCCGGCCAGCTCGCGCGGCAGGTGCAGGATGAACTGCGTGCCCTCCGCATCGCTGCGCAGCAGCTCCAGCCGGCCGCCATGGCTGCGCACCAGATCCGCCGCAATGGCCAGGCCAAGCCCCGTGCCGCCCTTGCGCGAGCCGCCCGAAAAGGGCTGGAACAGGAAGTCCCGCGCCTTCTGCGGCAGGCCGGGGCCGGTGTCGCCGATGCGGATCCACCATTCCTGCTCGTCCTCGCCGGCGCCGATCTCGATGGTGCCCGGCTGGCGCGTCGCCTCGATCGCCTGGCGCGCATTGCGCACCAGGTTCGACAGCACCCGGAACAGCTGGTCGCGGTCGGCACGAATCGTCAGGCTGGGCGGGATGTCGGTCAGGAACTCGATGGGCTCGGCCCCGTCCAGCCGGTCCGCCGCCATCGCCTCGCCCTCGGTCACCTCGGTCACCAGCGTCGAGAGGTTGAAGCGCGACAGCGCCGGGGCCGGCTCCTCGGCCTTGCCGAAGGCCAGCGTGGTCTCGCACAGGTTCACCGCCCGGCTGATCGAGTTCACCAGCTTCGGCGCGGCGCGGCGCACGGCGGGATCGGCGCTGGTTTCCAGCCGGTCGGCGAAGATCTGCGCCGTGGTCAGGATGTTGCGCAGGTCGTGGCTGATGCGGGCCACCGCCTGGCCCAGCTGCGCCAGCCGCGCCTGCTGCTTCAGCGCCGAGGTCACGGTGCGCTGCATGGCGGCGAGCGCCGTCTCGGCCTCGTTCAACTCGGCCAGCCGCGCGTTCGGGGTGATGATCGAGCGCGCGTCCTCCGGCGCGCCGGCATAGGCGGTCATGTGGCTGATGACCCGCCGGATCGGCACCAGCAGCAGCCTCTGCGCCGCCACGTTCAGCAGGATGGCGGTCAGGATCGAGAAGGCGGCCGAGATCAGCAGCAGCCGCAGCCCGTAATCGATCATCTCGGTGCGCAGCCGCTGGGTGTCGGTGGTGATCTCGATCAGCTGGCCGGCCTGGTTCACCGGCGCGCCGATCACCCGGATCACCTGGTTTCGCGGATCGAGAAGCTGCGCCATGGCATCGCGGATCGAGGTCCAGAACGGCTGCTCGCGCAGGTCGTAGGTGGCCGAGATCGGCCCCGGAATCGGCGAGGACAGCACCAGTTGCCGCACGTCGTTGCGCCGCAGCACGACGTTGAAGACGCCGGCATTCTCCAGAAGCTCGGATTCCAGGTCCGAGGCCAGCGATTCGTCGGTCGCCAGCAGCGCAAGGCTGGCGATCTGCGCGCGCTCCAGCCGCGATTCCAGGAAATCCAGTCGGTAGTTCGCGATCGAGGGCAGCAGGATCAGCAACTCGGCCAGAAGCACGAACATGCCCGTGAGCAGGGCGAATCGGCCGGATAAGGTATTCAGGGACATGGTAGGCTTTGCAATTCCCTCGGGTCTCGGCGCCGCTGCTTCACATAGTGGCTGTCCTTACGCAGTTCAAACCTGCGTGACATGGTCCCGGTTCCCCGGAACCTGCGGCGCCGGCGAAATCCGTGCAATGTGGTTGACTTGGGCGGCGGGCCCGACTATCCAGCGGGCCTCGAATGACCGGCGCGTCTTGCGTGGGCCGATGGCCCATACCCTGGCACGCCCTGACCCGGAGTTGAAAGATGTCGAAACGCACCTACCAGCCGTCGAACCTGGTTCGCGCCCGCCGCCACGGCTTCCGCGCGCGCATGGCGACCAAGGGCGGCCGCCGCGTGCTCAACGCCCGCCGCGCCAAGGGCCGCAAGACCCTCAGCGCCTAAGCCCTGCGCCGCAGGGCGTGGGCTTGCCGTGATGGACAGCACCCCCGAAGCTGCCGCCTCTGACCGTTCCGTCGCTGACCCGACGCCGGACAGGGCGGCTTCTGCCGTTTCGGAGGCGGGTGCGGGGGGCGGGCTGGAAACCCTGCGCAAGCGGGCGGATTTCCTGCGTGCGGCTTCGGCCCGGCGGCAGGGCATGCCCGGATTTCTGCTGCAGGCCCGCCGGCGTCCCGAGGGCGAGGCGGGGCAGGCGATCCGGGTCGGCTTCACCTGTTCCAGGAAGATCGGCAATGCCGTGGTCCGCAACCGCGCCAAGCGCCGGCTGCGCGCCTTGGCGCGCGAGGTCATGCCGGCCGCCGCTCGGCCCGGCTGGGATTACGTGCTGGTCGGGCGGCCGGGCACCACGGTCAGCCGCGATTTCGCCGAGCTGCGCGCCGATCTTGCTGCCGCGCTGGCGCGGGTGCACGGGAAATGAGCCCGCTGGCGCATCTTCTGGCGCTGCCGGTGCGCGGCTATCGGCTGGTCGCCAGCCCTTGGGTCGGGCATGGCTGCCGCTTCCAGCCCACCTGCTCGGCCTATGCGCTCGAGGCGCTGGAGCGGCATGGCGCGGTCCGGGGCGGCTGGCTGGCGGCGCGGCGCATCTGCCGCTGCCATCCCTGGGGCGGGCATGGCCATGATCCGGTGCCGGGCTCGGAACAGCCGCGGGACTGACGTCGCGGTGCCTTTCATGCTAATCAGGGCGCGCAAGCGCCACGGGGACGAATGATGCGGGACGATATCGCCAGCGAGACCGGGACCTTCGACGCGGCAGAGGAGATCCACGCGCTGTTCCGCGGCGCGCCGGCCTCGACCGAGTTCCGCAAGCTGCGCAAGCGGCTGGTCCGCGAGACCCGCGCCGCCATCGAGACCTATGACATGATCCGCCCCGGCGACCGCTGGCTGGTCTGCCTGTCGGGCGGCAAGGACAGCTACACGCTGCTTGCCGTGCTGCACGAGCTGAAATGGCGCGGCCTGCTGCCGGTCGAACTGCTGGCCTGCAATCTCGACCAGGGCCAGCCGGGTTTCCCGGCGACCGTGCTGCCGGAATTCCTGACCGAGCGTCAGGTGCCGCATCGCATCGAATATCAGGACACCTATTCGATCGTGAAGGAGAAGGTGCCCGAGGGCCGGACCTATTGCGCCCTCTGCTCGCGCCTGCGTCGCGGCAACCTCTATCGCATCGCCCGCGAAGAGGGTTGCCAGGCGGTGGTCCTGGGCCATCACCGCGACGACATTCTGGAAACCTTCTTCATGAACCTGTTTCATGGCGGCAGGCTGGCCTCGATGCCGCCGAAGCTGCTGAACGAAGAGGGCGACCTGAACGTGCTGCGCCCCCTGGCCTTCGTGGCCGAGGCCGATTGCGACCGTTTCGCCCGGGCGATGAACTATCCGGTGATTCCCTGCGACCTTTGCGGCAGTCAGGAAGGGCTGCAGCGCATGCAGGTCAAGAAGCTGCTGGACGAATGGGAATCGCGTGCGCCCGGCCGGCGCCAGGTCATGTTCCGGGCGCTGATGAATGTGCGCCCCTCGCACCTGCCGGACCCGAAGCTGTTCGACTTCACGGCGCTGATGCCGGATGCCTCGGATTTTAGCGAAAAAGACGTGCCGATCCTGCGCGAACATTAACCGCGCGAAAAGCGTCGCGGGGCTAGGCTGCGATCCGGACAACAAGATTCGGATCTGGGAATGGCATACGGAATCGCGGCGGTTGCGGCACGGCTGGCAAGGCTGGTCAGGAACAGGGAGGCGGCGCGGGGCGGGGCACGGCTTGCGCTGGTGCTGCGGGTCGAGAATGTCGAGATGCTGCGCGCCAGCATCGGCCCGGCCATGCTGGAACAGATGCTGGACAGGCTGCTGCGGCGGCTGGTGGCGGATCTGCGCCTGCTGCCGCAGTCGCGCAGTCCCGGCTCGGCCGAGATTCAGGGCATGCTTGGCATTTTGCGCCAGCAGGCGGTGCCGGGACTGCTGGCGCGGCTCCAGACCATCTGCTCGGCCGGCGTGGATCTGCCCGACCTGCGCATCTGCCCGGTGGTGAATGCGGTGATCGTCAGCGACGAATCGGGCCGGCAGGATGCGGCGGCGCTTTATGCCCATGGCCGCGCGGCCTTGCAGGGGTGCAGCCCGTTTTCGGCCGCCGGACAGCTGCGTTTTGTCGAGATGCTTCCCCAAGCCGGGCCGGTGGCGCTGCCCGCGCTTGCGCCCGACCGGATCGGGCTGCTCTTCCAGCCGCAGATCTGCTGCGACACCGGCGCGGTGCTGGCGCTGCGGGTTCTGCCGCGAATCCGGATGGACGATCAGGACAGCTGCGATCTGGCCGAACTGCAGCCGCGCCTGGACGACGAAACCCTGGGGCTGGTCACCGCGCAGGTGCTGCGCCAGGCTTTTGCCGCCCTGCGAGTCTGGGACAGGATGGGGGCGCGGGTGCCGCTGCTGTCGTTGCCGCTGTCGGATCGCGCGCTGGCTGATCCGGCCACCGCCGACGCGATCCTGTGGGAGCTGGACCGCCAGGACCTGCCGCCCGAGCGGCTCGAGGTCGAGGTGACCGAGCCGGTCGGCCGCCACGGCGGCCGTCTGCCGGTCGGCGCCAGCCTCCAGCGCCTGGGCATCGCGGGCTGTGCGGTGGCCCTGGGCGAATTCGGCACCGGCAGCGCCGGGCTGGACGACCTGCGCCGCTTTGGCATGCGCCGGGTGCGGATCGGCCGCAACTTCATCGCCGGCTGCGACCGGCGCGCCGACCAGCAGCGCATGATCCTGGCCATTCTGGCCCTGGCCGAGCACCTGGGCCTGGCAACCCTGGCCGACGGCGTCGCGACTCAGGAAGAGCAGGCGTTTCTGGCGCAGATCGGCTTCAACGGCGTGCAGGGGCCAGCGGTGGCGCCGCCACTTGAGCCCGCGGCGGTCGATGACTTCCTGCTGGCGCACGGCCATTCCCTGCCCGCGCCCTTCGACCTGCGCCGCAAGGCGTGAATGGGCTTGCCGATTGCCTTGCGGCTCTCGGCCAGGGTCCTGACCCACAGCGCCCGCGGGGACGGCCGCTTGACCGGGGCAGGGTGCGATCATGGCCTGACCCCTGCGCCTGGCCCCTGCGCCGCGCCCGCCCGCTTCCGCGTCACCGGGTGCCGGCTTGCGAATGCGGGCGGACGGGCACCGCGCCCAAGCCCGCGCGGCGGCGGCTTGCAGGGCCCGGGCGGCCTTCTCCGGCATGGACCTCGGGGCTGCGTGCGGGCGGCAGCTGCCGGGCCCGCCCGTTGCCGGGCTGGCCGATGTCGCGGGGCCGAGGTGGCGGCGGCGCCGGTTTTCCGGCAAATTCCCTTGACCTTTGCCGGTCGCTTCTGTTGAAGCGGCCCGAACCCTCAGACTGGGGTGACGACGAAGGGCTGGTCCGGAATGCAAGACAACAACCGCAATCTCATCCTGGCGATGGTGCTTTCGGCCCTCGTCATGCTTGTCTGGTCGATTTTCTTCGCCCCCGAGCCGGTGCCCCCCGCCCAGGATACCACGCCGACCAGCACCCAGGGCGCCACCACGCCCGAAACCGGCTCGCCCGCGACGCCGGGCGCGGTGCCGCAGGGCGCGGCGCCGGAGCTTGAGGCGGCGACCGCGACCAGCGACGATCCTTCGGCCGGTGCCGGGCGGGTGCGGATCGACTCTCCCTCGCTGGCCGGCACGATCTCGCTGGCGGGCGGCCGCATCGACGACCTCGAGCTGACCGGCTATCGCGAGACGCTCGATCCGCAATCCCCCTCTGTTCGCCTGCTGTCGCCCACCGCGCAAACCACCGTGCAGGCCGAAGGCAGCCCGGTGGCTCCGGGCGGCGCGGCGCAGCTTGCGGTGCAGAAGCCCTATTACGCGGTCTATGGCTGGATGCCCGCCGCCGGCACCGATCCGGCGCTGGTTCCCGGCCCGGCCACGGTGTGGGAGGTCGAATCCGGCGCGACGCTCGCCCCCGGCCAGCCGGTGACGCTGCGCTGGGACAACGGCGCCGGCCAGATCTTCCGCCGCACCTACGAGCTTGACGACAAGTTCCTGTTCACCGTGACCCAGACGCTGGAGAATACCGGGACCGCGCCCTTCTCGGCCGCGCCCTACGGCATTCTGGCCCGGCACGGCAGGCCCGACACCCAGAACTTCTTCGTGCTGCACGAGGGCGCGGTCGGCATGACCGACGGCAAGCTTCTGGAAGAGAAATACAAGGACATGGCCAAGCTCGACCCCATGGCGGGCGAGGGGCCGGCCCAGCTGATCGAGGTGCAGGAAAACGGCTGGATCGGCTTTACCGACAAATACTGGATGACCACGCTGGCGCCTGCCCCCGGCCAGTCCTTCACCGCGGTGGTGAAATACGCCCCCGGCGCCGACATCTACCAGGCCGAGACGCGGATGCCGGTGCAGACCGTCGCCCCGGGCGCGACCGGGACCTCGTCCAGCTATCTCTTCGCCGGCGCCAAGGTCTGGGAGGTCATCAACGGCTATCAGGAAAATCCCGGCATCGACCGCTTCGTCGATTCCATCGACTGGGGCTGGTTCTATTTCCTGACCAAGCCGATCTTCCGCCTGCTGCACTGGCTGCACGGCATGATCGGCAACATGGGCTGGGCGATCATCGCGCTGACCTTCGTGCTGAAGCTGCTGGTCTTCCCGCTGGCGCGCAAATCCTACATCTCGATGGCCAAGATGAAGGAGCTGCAGCCCGAGATGGAGGCCATCAAGCAGCGCACCGGCGACGACCGGATGAAGTTCCAGAAAGAGGTGATGGAGCTCTACAAGCGCGAAAAGGTGAATCCCGCCGCGGGCTGTCTGCCGGTGCTGCTGCAGATCCCGATCTTCTTCGCGCTCTACAAGGTGATTTTCGTCACCATCGAGCTGCGGCACGCGCCCTGGATCGGCTGGATCCGCGACCTTGCCGCGCCGGACCCGTCCAGCCTGTGGAACCTGTTCGGCCTCTTGCCCTGGGCGGCGCCGGGCCAGGGCAGCTTCCTGCACAGCTTCACCCTGCCGGTTCTGGCGATCCTTCTGGGCATCTCGATGTGGATGCAGCAGAAGCTGAACCCGGCCCCCACCGATCCGGCGCAGAAGATGATCTTCGCCTGGATGCCCTGGGTGTTCATGTTCATGCTGGGGGGCTTCGCCTCGGGCCTGGTGCTTTACTGGATCACCAACAACACCATCACCATCATCCAGCAATACACGATCATGTCGATGCACGGCCACCGGCCCGACTTCTTCGGCAACATCCGCTCCAGCCTGCCCTCACGCGCCAAGACCGAGGCCAAGGCCGGCGAAAAGGGCGGGGACAAGGGCGGCAAATGACCGCCCGCATCGCCCGGATCCGCCGGCACCCGATCAAGGCGATCGGCGGCGAGGACCTGCGCCGCACCCGTCTGGCCGCGGCGCGGCGCCTGCCCGGCGACCGCATCTGGGCGCTGCTGACCGAGGGCGGCGAGCGTCATGTCGGGGCGGAGCCGCAACGCTGGCTGCCCAAGTCCTGCTTCCTGCGGGGCGCGGCCTCGGCCGGGCTGCAGGCGGTGCAGGGCGGCTGGGGCGAGGGCGCGGAGGAGGGGCGGATCCGCCTGACCCATCCCGGCCTGCCCGATCTGGACTTCGACCCCGAGACCGAGGGCGCGCGGCTGGTGGACTGGGTCCGCCCGCTCTGGTCCGAGGGGAAACCCGCGCCCACCCGCCTGGTGCGCGGGCCGACCGGCTGGACCGATGTCAACCAGCCCTGGGTCTCGATCCTGTCGCTGTCGAGCCTGGCGGATCTGGAATCCCGGCTGGGAATGGCTTTGGGCGTCGAACGCTGGCGCGGCAATCTCTGGCTGGAGGGCTGGGCGCCCTATGCCGAACGCGATCTGATCGGCCATGTCCTGACCGTGGGGGATGTCGAGCTGCGGGTGACCGAGGCCATCGGCCGCTGCCCGGCGACCAGCGCCGATCCCTCGACCGGCCGCATCGACATCGACATGCCCGAGGCGCTGGAGGCGCAGTTCGGCCATCGCGATTTCGGCATCTATGCCGAGGTGGTGAGTGGCGGCGAGATCGCGCTGGGTGACGAGGTGCGGGCATGAAGGTCGCCTTTCCCGTCGCCCCCGAGCCCGATCCCGACACCGCCGAGGCGGCACGCAAGCTGTTCGCCGGTCCGGTCGATTTCCTCAAGGGCGTGGTCGCCATGGATGGGCTGCCGCCCGCCGACCGGCCCGAGGTCTGCTTCGCCGGCCGCTCGAATGTTGGCAAGTCCAGCCTGATCAACGCCCTGACCGGCCGGAATGGGCTCGCACGCGCCTCGAATACCCCGGGCCGCACGCAGGAGATCAATTATTTCACCCTGGGCGAGCAGGCCTATCTGGTCGACCTGCCGGGCTATGGCTTCGCCAAGGCGCCGGTGGCGGTGGTGGCGAAATGGCAGGCGCTGCTGAAGAACTATCTCGCCGGCCGGCCGACGCTGCGCCGCGCCTTCACGCTGATCGATTCGCGCCATGGCGTGAAGGACGTCGATCACGAGATCATGAAGCTGCTCGACCGCTCTGCCGTGCCCTTCCAGGTGGTGCTGACCAAGGGCGACAAGATCGGCAGAGAGGCGATGGAGGCCACCGTCGCGCAGGTGCAGGAGGCGTTGCAGAAGCATCCCGCCGCCTATCCCGAGCTTGTGATCACAAGCTCGGACAAGGGCCAGGGCATCGCCACGCTGCGCGCCATCATCGCCGGTGTGGACTGATCGGCGCCCGCGTCCTAGGGTCGGGCGCGACGAACAGGGGCCTTCGATGAGAAAGCAGAAGATGAACCGTGACTGGATCGCCACCGCCCGCACTCTGTCCGAGGCCCTGCCTTACATGCAGCGCTATTCCGGCGCCGTGGTGGTGGTGAAGTTCGGCGGCAATGCCATGGGCGACGACGAGGCGATGGCCGAATTCGCCCGCGACATCGTGCTGATGAAGCAGGTCGGCATCCATCCGGTCGTCTGCCATGGCGGCGGCCCGATGATCAACGACCTGCTGGGCAAGCTGGGCATCGAAAGCCGTTTCGTGCGCGGCAAGCGCGTCACCACCCGCGAGACGGTCGAGGTGGTCGAGATGGTGCTGTCCGGCCTGGTCAACAAGCGGATCGTGCAGGCGATCAACGACGCCGGCGGCCGCGCGGTCGGCATTTCCGGCAAGGATGACGACCTGATGGTCTGCGAGCCGGACGACCCGGAGCTGGGCTTCGTCGGCCGCCCGGTCGAGATGAACGTGCAGATCATCCGCGACCTCTACAATGCCGGGCTGATCCCGGTCATCGCCCCGGTGGCCACGGGCATGGAGGATAACGAGACCTTCAACGTCAACGGCGACACCGCCGCCGGTGCAATCGCCGGCGCGCTCCGGGCCGACCGGCTGCTGCTGCTGACCGATGTCTCGGGCGTCAAGGACGCTTCGGGCGAGGTGGTGACGGCGATGCATCCCGACCAGGTGCGGGCGATGATCGCCGACGGCACCATCGCCGGCGGCATGATCCCCAAGACCGAGACGGCGCTGAAGGCGCTGGAGGAGGGCGTGCGCGCCGTGGTGATCCTGGACGGGCGGGTGCCGAATGCCTGCCTGCTGGAGCTGTTCACCGAACATGGCGCCGGCTCGCTGATCCGCTCGACCGAGCCGCGGGTCAAGCCGCGCGGGTTGCGCCAGGGCGACAGCGGGCTGTAGGACCCCGGGCGGGCGGGGGCGAAGACAGGGCTTGCCCGCGCGGCGGAAGCTGTGGCAGGCTCCTCGGACCCGCTGCCCAATCTTAACCGTATGGCCGAAAAGGCAATTCGATGACCCCTCTCGGACACTGCCGTCTGATCCTGACCCGTCATGCCAAATCGTCCTGGGACGATCCGGCGCAACCGGATCACGACCGCCCGCTGAACGCCCGCGGCCGCCGCTCGGCGCGCGAGCTGGGCGACTGGCTGGCCAGCCGGGGCTACGAGCCCGAGGAAGTGCTGTGCTCGACCGCCGAACGCACGCGCGAGACCTGGGCCGGCATCGCCATGGCGCCCCTGGAGGTGCGGCCGCATATCCGTTACGAGCCGGGCCTTTACCACGCCGCGCCGGAAAAGATGCTGGAGATCCTGCGCAGCGCCTCGGCGCCGACGGTGATGATGATCGGGCACAATCCCGGCATCGCCGAATTCGCCGCCATGCTGCCGGCGCGCGCCCCGCTGGACCCGGATTTCCGCCGCTATCCGACCGCGGCGACGCTGGTGGTCGATTTCCAGATCGACGACTGGTCCGAGCTGGGCCCGGCGCAGGGCAGCGTGCTGGACTTCGTGCGCATGGACGGGCGCGCCTAGGGCCTCGGCCCTATTCAGGCGGCCGTGCCGCCGCGCATTTGCGTCACCACGCGGGCGGCGAACAGCCGCTCGACATCCTCGCCCCGGCAGAGTTCGGTCGCCGGCGTCAGCACCGTGGCCGAGGCGGCGGCCGCCGCCAGCCCCAGCGCGTCGCAGACCGGCCAGCCGCGGGCATGGCCCAGCGTGAAGCCGGCCAGGAAACTGTCGCCTGCGCCGACCTTGCTGACCACCTGCACCCGCGCCGCCTCGGCATGCCAGATGCCCTTGTCGGTGGCGATGATGTTGCCGTCGCGGCCGCGTGCCACGATCACCCCATGCGCGGCGCCCGAGGCGACCAGGCTGGCCGCGAAATCGGCGGTGTCGGCGCGATAGGGCAGGGGCCGGCCGGCGAGTCCCTCGGCCTCCTCGTCGTCCATGCGCAGGATCTCGACCCTTCGGTCGCTGGCGGCGGCGACCTCGGCCAGCGCCTTGCCCGAGGTGTCGACAATCAGCCGTGCGCCGCTGCCGCGCAGCCGCTCGGCCAGCAGGGCGGCAAAGCCCGCCGGCACGCCCGGCGGGTTCGAGCCCGACAGCACCACCAGCGCGCCGGGCTCGGCGGCGCCGGCGGCGGCCTCCAGCGCGGCCTCGACATCGGCTTCGGACCATTCCGGGCCGGGCATGACGAAGCGGTATTGCTGGCGGATGGTGCGGTCGTCCACGGTCAGGGACTGCCGCGTCTCGCCCGGGGCGGGCAGGGTGACAAGCGGGACGCCGGTTTCCTCCAGCAGCCCGGCGATGCGCTGGCCGGTGGCGCCGCCAAGCGCGACCAGCGCGGTGCTGTCGCCGCCCATGGCGCGGATCGCCCGGCTGACATTGATGCCGCCGCCGCCCGGATCGAAACGCGGCGCCGCGCAGCGCAGCTTGATGTCGGGCACCACGCGTTCGGCGGCGGTGGTGACGTCAAGGGCGGGGTTCAGGGTGATGGTGAGGATCGGCGCCTGCTCCATCATTCCCACCACCGGTCTATGGCGGCGATATCGTCGTCGGACCAGCCGAAATGATGGGCGAATTCATGGACCACGACATGCGCGACTAGCGCGCCCAGCGTCACGTCCCCGCGCGAGGCCCATTCGTCCAGGATGGCGCGGCGGAACAGCCAGACCGTGTCGGGGAAATGCTGGGGCTCGCTGGCGGATTTCTCGGTCATCGGCACGCCGTCGTAAAGCCCGGTCAGTTCCAGCGGGTCGTCGATCTCCAGCTCGTCGAGGAATTCCTCGCTGGCGAAATCCTCGATGCGCAGCACGACCTGCGCGGCGGGTCCGGCGAATTCCGGCGGCAGCCCGGCGATGGCCTCGCGCGCCAGTTCCTCGATCATGGCCGCGTCGGGGGCCTCGGCGTCTTTCCAGTCAAGCATCGGCTAACCTCGTCTTTGGTCCCGATATGGACAAAAACCGCCGTTTGTGAAAGAGCGAAGCCGACAGGAGACACCCATGACCACCACCCGTTTCGCCCCTTCGCCCACCGGCCACATCCATGTCGGCAACCTGCGCACGGCGCTGATGAACTATCTGATCGCGCGCAAGGCGGGCGGTACGTTCATCCTGCGGCTGGACGATACCGACCGCGAGCGGTCGAAGCAGGAATATGCCGACGGCATCCAGCGCGACCTGGAATGGCTGGGTCTGCAATGGGACCGGATCGAGCGGCAGTCGGACCGCCTGGACCGCTATGCCGAGGCGGCGCAGGGCCTGCGCCAGGCCGGCCGGCTCTACGAGGTGTTCGAGACCCCGACTGAGCTGGACCTGAAGCGCAAGAAGCAGCTCAACATGGGCAAGCCGCCGGTCTATGACCGCGCCGGGCTGAAGCTTTCGGCCGAGGACAAGGACCGGCTGCGCGCCGAGGGCCGCGACGGCTACTGGCGCTTCCTGCTGGACCAGGAGCGGATCGAGTGGCCGGACGGCATCCTGGGCGAGATCTCCATCGATGCGGCCTCGGTCTCGGATCCGGTGCTGATCCGCGCCGACGGGCAGGTGCTTTACACCTTCGCGAGTTCGGTCGATGACGCAGAGATGGGCGTGACCCATATCGTGCGCGGCGCCGACCATGTGACCAATACCGCGACGCAGATCCAGATCATCCGCGCGCTGGGGTCCGAGCCGCCGGCCTTTGCCCATCACAGCCTGCTGACCGGCGCGCAGGGCGAGGAGCTGTCGAAGCGCCTCGGCACGCTGTCCATCAAGGACCTGCGCGAAAGCGGCGTGGCCCCCGAGGCGCTGCTGTCGCTGATGGCGCGGCTGGGCTCGTCGCAGCCGGTCGAGCTGAGGATGTCGCTGGACGAGCTGGCCGAAGGGTTCGAGCTGAGCCAGTTCGGCGCCTCGCCCACCAAGTTCGACGCCGAGGACCTCTGGCCGCTGACGCGCGAAGCCAACCAGGCGCGTCCCTTCGCCGAGGTCAGGGATCGCATCGCCGCGCTTGGCGTGCCGGACGAGCTGGCCGAGCGGTTCTGGCGCGTCGCCTCGCAGAACATGACCAGGCTGGACGATCTGGCCGGCTGGTGGGAGATCTTCTCGAACGGCGCCGAGCCGCAGGTCGATCCCGAGGATGCCGATTTCATCGCCGAGGCGATGAAGCTCTTGCCGCCGCCGCCCTATACCGACGCGACCTGGGGCGAGTTTACCAATGCGGTGAAGGCGGCGACCGGCCGCAAGGGCAAGGGCCTGTTCATGCCGCTGCGCAAGGCCCTGACCGGCCAGGCGCATGGCCCGGACATGTCGGAGGTGATGCCGCTGCTGCAGGTGGTGCGCGCGCGCGGCTGAAGCACGCCGGCGCATCGTCGCGAAAAGGCCGTCCCTGGGGCGGCCTTTGCCATTCCGGGACGGTCATGCGGCGCAAACCGTGGACCGGATTTGCATGTTTTGCCTGAACGCGGTTGCGGGCGGCGGAATCGCCACAGGCGAACCGGGTCAAAGCCCGCCAAGCCGCCCTGCAACCATGGCATGAGGAAATCCGACGCAGTTTCGCGGATTCATGGCCGGGCGGACGCAGGAACGCGCGTCCGCCCGGTCAGGTCTGAACAGAGGACCAAAGCACCGCTTACCAAGGTTAACAAACAACCGCTTACACAACGATGCCTGTATGCCCCGCCCGCGCGGAGAAGGGAATATATCCTTAAGTTAGGTATTATTTACTGACCTAATAATGGCAGCCTGTTGATTTCCCGAGCGGTGCAACCACAGGCTGCGGAAACCGCGTTTCGGCGGATTGCCGCCTGCCAAAGGTGACGCAACGTCAGCCCGTTTGGACGGATCAAGTCTGGCGCGCGAGGCAGAATTGATCAATTCCACCATGAGGCGAGCGACCCTGCCCCCCGTCCATGCCCTCCGTCCATGCGCCCGGTCCTCGGCGCCGTGCCGGGTCGGTGCGGAAGGCGCGGTGGCGGTGCGGCCTTGCCGCAATGCCGGGCCGCCGTGGTGCGGATTTCATTTGCCCGCCGCACCGGCAAAGACCCGGCGAATCCAGCCTTCGTCCTTGCTATGCGGGGCGAAATCCCATAGCTAGCGCGCTGAAACAGGCGGCGGCGCCGGACGGCAGGTCCGGGCGCCGATGGGGCCGCGCGGCCTCGACCCGCGCGATGGTTCGTGAATGAAGGAAGACAAATGCAGGTCAAGGAAACCCAGAACGAAGGGCTGAAGCGGGGCTATGAATTCACCCTGCCCGCGGCCGATCTGGCGGCGCAGGTGGATGCGAAGCTGAAAGAGGCCCAGCCCGAGATCGAGATGAAGGGCTTCCGCAAGGGCAAGGTGCCGATGGCGCTGCTGAAGAAGCAGTTCGGCCAGCGCGTCATGGGCGATGCCATGCAGGAGGCCATCGACAAGGCGCTGCGCGATCACCTGGAGAAATCCGGCGACCGCCCCGCCGTGCAGCCGAAGATCGAGATGGTCAACGGCGAGACCTGGAAAGAGGGCGACGATGTCGTCGTCACCGTGAATTACGAGGCCCTGCCGGCCATCCCCGAGGCCGACCTGTCGGGCGTCGAGCTTGAGCGGCTGGTGGTCGAGGCCAGCGAGGAGCAGGTGAACGAGGCGCTGGAGAACCTGGCCAAGAACGCCCAGTCATTCGAGGACCGCAAGAAGGGCAGCAAGGCCAAGGAAGGCGATCAGATCGTGATCGACTTCAAGGGCATGGTTGATGGCGAGGCCTTCGAGGGCGGCACCGCCGAGGACTATCCGCTGGTGCTGGGCTCGAAAAGCTTCATCCCGGGTTTCGAAGACCAGCTGGTCGGTGCCAAGGCCGGCGACGAGATCAAGGTCGAGGTGAAGTTCCCCGAGGATTACGGCCATCCGGCCCTGGCCGGCAAGGACGCCGTCTTCGAGACCACCGTCAAGGCGGTGAAGGCGCCGAAGCCCGCCGAGCTTGACGACGAGCTGGCGAAGAAATTCGGGGCCGAGAGCCTCGAGGC
Organism: Paracoccus sp. MA; assembly: GCF_020990385.1. Lineage (NCBI taxonomy): Bacteria > Pseudomonadati > Pseudomonadota > Alphaproteobacteria > Rhodobacterales > Paracoccaceae > Paracoccus > Paracoccus sp. MA. The sequence goes on along the minus strand of NZ_CP087598.1, from coordinate 1,908,478 downwards.
GCTAAAGGGCCAGATCCGCGAGCGGCTGGAGGCGGAATACAAGGGCGCCTCGCGTCAGGTGCTGAAGCGGGCGCTGCTGGACAAGCTGGACGCTCTGGTCCAGTTCGACCTGCCCGAATCGCTGGTCGAGGCCGAGGCGCATCAGATCGCGCACCAGCTTTGGCACGAGGATCACCCGGAAGAGCATGGCCATGACCATGGCGAGATCGAACCGACGGACGAGCACAAGAAGCTTGCCGAGCGCCGCGTCCGCCTGGGCCTGCTGCTGGCCGAGATCGGCCAGAAGGCCGAGATCACCGTCTCGGATCAGGAAATGACCCAGGCCGTGCTGCGCCAGGCCCGCCAGTTCCCGGGCCAGGAGCGCGCCTTCTTCGAGTTCATCCAGCAGAATCCGCAGGCCCAGCAGCAGCTGCGCGCGCCGATCTTCGAGGACAAGGTCGTGGACCATATCGTCGAGGGCGCCAAGGTTTCGGAAAAGCCGGTGACCAAGGAAGAGCTGGAAAAGGCCATCGAGGCGCTGGATCAAGCCTGATCCCTCGCTTTGACTGCCACGAGAAAGGCCGTCCCCTCGGGGGCGGCCTTTTGCTTTCAGGCCGGTGGCCTCAGGGAAGGTCCGCAAGGCTTCGCCCGCCGACGTGGCCGACGGACGAAGCTGCGGCGGCAAGGGCTCCGCGGACGGGCAAGCGGCACTGCCGGGGCATTCGAGTATTTGGAAAACGGAGAAATGACTGTCGGATCAGAGCCGATGCAGGCGCGGGTCGTGATCGGCGGGACCGCCGGGGTCGGGGCCTTCCATCGGGTCGTGCAGCAGCGGATCGTCGCGCAGGTCCGGCATATGCGTGCCATGGCGGTCATCGGCGCGGTCCTCGCGATGCGCGTCGCGGCGGGCGCGCGGCGTGCTGCGGGGCTGCGGCGCTGCCGGCTTGCGGTCGATGATCTCGCGCACGAGGGTGGCGGCATCGCCGAATTCCCGCATGATGGTTCCGGCCTGCCCCGCCACGGTGCGGAAACCGGTTAGGGCGGCGGTCAGCGCCTGCATGACGTTCTCGACCCCATGGGTCAGGCTGGCGGTATTCGCCTCGACCTCCTGCAGCAGGCCCTGGCGCGGCGCGCGACGGGCCGGGCGGGGCGGGCGGCCGGGCTTTGCCTCGGCGCTGCGTTCGGCGCGGCGGGCGGCGGGGGGCTCGCGCATGTCGCGCCCGGACGCGGCGTAGCGGGGGGGCAGCCTGTCCCGCGGGGCGGCCGGACGGCGGGGGTCCCCGTCCTTCTCCGAGACCAGGTCGATCAGATGCCGGGCGGCGATCACCGTGCCGGCGGTCAGCGCCGCCGCGACAAGGCCGGTGCCGCCCCAGACCAGCCATTTCGCGCCGCGCGAAGGATGGGGCCAGGGATGGCTGCCATCGGGGGAGACATCGCCATGCGGCGGGATGCGGCGCGATTCCATCGGCCCCGACTGGCGGCGATGACCCTCGGGCACCGGGCGCGGGCCGAAGCGGGTCTGGCTGGTCTCGTCGGCCTCGGTATGGGTGATGGGCGGCGGGTCGTCCTGGTGGCGCATTCCGGGAAATCCTCTGGCGGCAGGGTGCTTTGCGGTTCAACCCCGCAAGCCGGGGAATGTTCCGCAAGCCGCGCGCCGCGGGCAAGAGGCGTTGCCGTCCGGGCATGAAAAAACGCGCCGGATCGCGGCGCGTTTTTCCTGTTCCGGCGAAGGCGCGATCAGTTCGCGGCTTCGTCCTCGTCGCGGCCGGCCGAGCCGATGTCGTCGAAGAGCTCGGCGATCTCGAATTCCGCGGCGGCTTCCTCTTCGGCGGCCAGTTCCTGGATCGACTTGCCCGAAGCCTGCAGTTCGGCCTCTTCGGCCGAGCGGGCGACGTTCAGCTTGATGGTCACGTCGACTTCCGGGTGCAGGTGCACGCGGACCTCGTGCAGGCCCAGCTCCTTGATCGGGGCGGTCAGGACGACCTGACGGCGCTCGATCGCGAAGCCTTCGGCATTGGCGACATCCGCGGCGTCACGCGGGGTGACCGAGCCGTAGAGCGCGCCGGCATCCGAAGCCGAGCGGATGATGACGAAGGCCTGGCCGTCGAGCTTCGCGGCGATCTTCTCGGCCTCGGCGCGGCTCTCGTCGTTGCGGGCGGCGAGTTCGGCCTTGCGCTCTTCGAAGGCCTTGACGTTGGCGTCCGAGGCGCGCAGCGCCTTGCCCTGCGGCAAGAGGTAGTTGCGCGCGAAACCGTCCTTGACCTTCACGACCTCGCCCATCTGGCCCAGCTTGGCCACACGTTCCAGCAGGATGACTTGCATGATCGTCTCTCCTTACTTCACGGCATAGGGAAGCAGGGCGAGGAAACGGGCGCGCTTGATGGCGCGCGCGAGTTCACGCTGCTTCTTGGCCGAGACGGCGGTGATGCGCGAGGGCACGATCTTGCCGCGTTCGCTGATATAGCGTTGCAGCAGGCGCGTGTCCTTGTAGTCGATGGCGGGGGCGTTGTCGCCCGAGAAGGGGCAGACCTTGCGGCGGCGGAAGAAGGGTTTGTTGGCCATGATCCTGGTTCCTTTCCCTTAGTTCCGGTCGTCGCGGTCGCGCCGCTCGCGGCGCTCGCCGCGGTCGCCACGATCCCCGCGCTCGCGCTCGTCGCGCTTCTGCATCTGGACCGAGGGGCCGTCCTTGTGCTCGTCCACGCGGACGGTCAGCACGCGCATGACGTCGTCATGCAGGCGGGCAAGGCGCTCCATCTCCTGCACGGCGGCCGAGGGGGCGTCCGAACGCAGGAAGGCATAATGGCCCTTGCGGTTCTTGTTGATCTTGTAGGCGAGGGTGCGCACACCCCAGTATTCGTTGTCCACGACCTTGCCGCCATTGTCGGCGATCACGGTCGAGAAATGTTCGATCAGCCCTTCGGCCTGCGTGTTCGACAGGTCCTGACGGGCGATCAGCACATGCTCATAAAGCGGCATGTCTGCACCTTTTTTCGGGGCGCACTTCAACGGCGGGACAGCCCTTCCGCGCCCCGCCACGAGAGGCTGCGCCGGTTTCGCATTTGCGGAAGGATGCGGCCTTATAGCGGCCGTGCCGGGGAATGCAAGGGAAAACCCCGGGAAACCCCCGACAATCGCCGTAGGAAAACCCCCGACAATCGCCATGGCGGCGATACAGTTTCCGCGCTGCGGCGAAACACGAAAATGTCAGGAAACTTGTCGGAAACCCTTGTTGATGCTGGGGCATTTTCTGGCAGAACGCGCATGACCTTTTCATCGGGAGTTCAGCATGAAATCCATCCTCGCCCCTGTCGCCGCAATCACGCTGCTTGGCGCCACCGCTGCCGTGGCCGAGCCCGTGGTCTATGATTTCGACCCCTCGCACAGCCAGGTGGTTTTCGAATACAACCACATGGGCTTCTCGACCAGCACCGGCATCATCAACGGCGTGACCGGCACCCTGACCCTTGATGCCGAAAACCCGGCAAATTCCAGCGTCGAGGCGAGCATTCCGCTGTCCGGCCTGCGCACCGTCTCGGAAGAGCTGGACAAGCATCTGTTCGGCCCGGATTTCTTCAACACCGACGCGGCCCAGGCGGTCGCGACCTTCAAGTCCACCAAGGTCGAGCCCGATGGCGACAAGGAGGCGAGGGTCACCGGCGATCTGACCCTGAACGGGGTGACGAAACAGGTCGTGCTGGATGTCGACCTGAACCAGATCGCCGCCCATCCGATGACCGGCAAGGAAGCCGCGGGCTTCGACGCCGAGGCCGAGATCAAGCGTTCCGAGTTCAACCTGGGCAAGTTCGCTCCGGCGGTGGAGGACGAGGTCGAGATCAAGATCACCGTCGAGGCCGTCAAGGCCGGCTGAGCCGCCACGGGATCGCAAGCAAAAGGGGCCCGCCGGGCCCCTTTTTCCATTTTTCCAGCCGCTCGGGCCTACATCGGCGCGGGCAGCGGCGTTTCCTGGGTGCGCACCGGCAGGATCGGATGCTCGATCAGGGGTTGCTCGCCGGTGACGGCGCCGAGGAAGGCGACGATGTCGTCCACCTGCGCCTCGTTCAGCTCGGTGCCGAGCTGCGACGAGGACATGATCTGCACCGCCTCGCGCAGGTCCCAGACCACGCCCGAATGGAAATAGGGTGCGGTCAGCGCGACGTTGCGCAGCGGCGCGGCGCGGAACACGTATTCGTCGTCAACCGTATTGGTCACCTCGAACCGGCCGGTATCGCCGGCGGGCAGGATCTCGGCGCCCGGCTTGGCGACCAGGCCGAAGGGGTAGTAATCCTGACCGCCCAGGTTGATGCCGTAATGGCAGGCGGTGCAGCCGGTCTCCATGAAGGCCTGCAAGCCGCGCATCTGCTGCTCGCTCATCGCCGAATCGTCGCCGGCCAGGAAGCGGTCGAAGGGGCTGTTCGGTGTGATCAGCGTGGCCTCGAACTGCTCGATCGCGGCGGCGAAGTTGTCGAAGTTGACCGGATCGTTCTCGCCCGGGAAGGCATTCTGGAACGCCTCGACATATTCCGGCATCGAGGCGATGGTCTTGACCAGCTCGTCGGGGGTATTGCTCATCTCGACGCTGGCCTGGACCGGTCCCTTCGCCTGTTCGGCCAGGTCGGGCGCGCGGCCGTCCCAGAACTGCGCGGCGTTGAAGATCGCGTTCAGCATGGTGGGCGCGTTGCGCGGTCCCTTCTGCCAGCCGTGCCCGACCGAGGTCGGCAGGCCGTCCACGCCGCCCAGACCGACGTTATGGCAGGTCTGGCACGAGATCAGGCCCGAGCGCGACATGCGCGGATCGAAGAACAGGGCCTTGCCCAGCTCGATCTTTTCCGCCGTCAGGGCGACGCCTTCGGGATTGTCCTCGGTCTGCTTGATGGCTGTCAGCTTTTCCGGAATCGCCTCGAACACGCCCTTGGCTTCTTCGCGCAGGGCGCTGCTGTCGATGGCTGCGGTCTGCGCCATGGCCGGCAGAGCGGACAGGGCGAGACTCGTCGCTGTCAGCAGGGGGACGAGTTTCACGTTATGCCTCCTTCTTGGCTTGGTTCGGCGCGTGTGGGCAGACTTTGCACCCTGGCGGCACGCCGCGCTTTGATCTGGGTCAGATCGCGCCGAGGTTCCGCCTTGCCGGGCGTTGGCGCAACGGCTAATTGCATCAAATGCTTCCGGAAGACCGCCTTACCCAGATCGTCGAGCGTTTCGAATATCTCGAGGCGCGGCTGAATGCCGGCCCCGCAGCCGAGGAGATCGCCGCAATCAGCCGCGAATATGCCGAGCTGAAGCCGGTCGTGGCGCAGATCGCGGAATGGCGCGATGCCGCGGCCGGCATCCGGGAGGCCGAGGCCATGCTGGCCGATCCCGAGATGCGCGAGCTGGCCGAGGACGAGCTGGCCCGGCTGCGCGCCGCGCTGCCCGGTCTGGAACATGCGCTGCGCATCGCGCTGCTGCCGCGCGACGCCGCCGATGCCCGACCCGCGATCCTGGAGATCCGCCCCGGCACCGGCGGCGAGGAGGCGGCGCTGTTCGCCGGCGACCTGCTCGCCATGTATCGCCGCTTCGCCGAGGCGCAGGGCTGGCAGTTCCAGCTGCTGGAACTGGCCGAATCCGACCTCGGCGGCGTGCGCGAGGCCGTGGCCCGGATCGAGGGCGAGGGCGTGTTCGCCAAGCTGAAATACGAATCCGGCGTCCACCGGGTCCAGCGCGTCCCCGAGACGGAATCGGGCGGCCGCATCCACACCAGCGCCGCCACCGTCGCCGTGCTGCCCGAGGCCGAGGAGGTGGATATCGACATCCCCGCCGGCGACATCCGCATCGACACCATGCGTGCCAGCGGCGCCGGCGGCCAGCATGTCAACACCACCGATTCGGCGGTGCGCATCACCCATCTGCCGACCGGGATCGTGGTGACCAGCAGCGAGAAGTCCCAGCATCAGAACCGCGCCAATGCCATGGCGGTGCTGCGCGCCCGCCTCTATGACATGGAACGTTCGCGCGCCGATGCGGAACGCGCCGCCGACCGCAAGTCGCAGGTCGGTTCGGGCGACCGGTCCGAACGCATCCGCACCTACAATTTCCCCCAGGGCCGGATGACCGATCACCGCATCGGGCTGACGCTCTATGCGCTTGACCGCATCATGCAGGGCGACCTGGCCGAGATCGTCGATGCGCTGGCCGCCCATGACCAGGCGGCGCGGCTGGCCGCGCAGGGCGCGTGATTCCATGACCGGGGCCGAGGCGCTGCGGCAGGGTGCCGCCCGACTCGCCGCAGCCGGGGTTCCGGCGGCCGCCGATGATGCCCGGCTGCTGCTGGCCCATGCCCTCGAACTGCCGCGCCACCACCTGGCCGCCGCGCTGGCCGCGCCCCTGCCGCCCGAGGCGCTGCGACGTTTCGACGCAGCTCTTGCCGCGCGCGCCGCCCGTCAGCCGGTCAGCCAGATCCTCGGCCGCCGCGCCTTCTGGAAGCACGAGTTCCGCGTGACCCGCGACACGCTCGACCCACGACCCGAGACCGAGGCGCTGGTCGAGGCGGCGCTGGCCGAGCCCTTCGCCTCGGTGCTGGACCTCGGCACCGGCACCGGCGCGATCCTGATCTCGCTTCTGGCCGAGCGGCCGGGCGCGCGCGGGCTGGGCACCGACATCTCGCCTGCCGCCTTGGAGGTGGCGCAGGAAAATGCTGCCAAGCTTGGGGTCTGCGCGGATTTCCTGGAATCGGACTGGTTCGCCTCGGTCAGCGGAGAATTCGACCTGATCGTCTCGAATCCGCCCTATATCGCGCTGGACGAAATGGCGGATCTATCCCCCGAGGTCCGGGAATGGGAGCCGCGCAAGGCCCTGACCGACGAGGCGGACGGCCTTTCCGCCTATCGCGCCATTGCCGCCGGCGCGCCTGCGCATCTGTCGCCCGGCGGCCGCCTGCTGGTCGAGATCGGCCCGACCCAGGGCGCCGCCGTGGCCGCGCTGATGCGCGAGGCCGGGCTGACCGAAGCCCGCATCCTGCCCGATCTGGACGGGCGCGACCGGGTCGTGGCCGCCAGAAAGCCGCGCTGATCCGGCAAACTTCCGCGTTTTTCGCGGGATTCGACAAAATTTTCGCTTGTAAGCGACGCTGCGGCGTGTTTATTCGCAATTGTGACGGGGGCGCACCGCCCACGCACGGGTCAGTCACACTCAGATACCCAGCCTTTCACTGGTGACGCGGGAGCCGGAGCAAAACGCCGCACCTGCGCTGACGCCCGCCTTAGAATGACCCCAACCTCAGCCGGCCCTTGCCGGACATAAACTGACAACAAGCTGATGAGATCATCCAAATCCCGTTCGCGTAACAAGTCGAACCGACAGCGTTCGCTGGGCAATATCGTCAACCGCGTCTTCGATTCCTCGGGTCCCGAGGGCAAGGTGCGCGGCACGCCCCAGCAGATCATCGAGAAATACCTCACTCTCGCCCGCGACGCCCAGCTCTCCAACGACCGCGTGGCGGAGCAGAGCTTCCTTCAGCACGCAGAACACTACACCCGGATGCTGGGCGAGGCGCAGCGCGAGCAGGCCGAGCGCCAGAGCCAGCAGCACCAGAGCCGCGACGACGATTCCGAGACCGGCGGTCAGGCCGCTGCGGCCGAGAACGGCAACGGCCATAACGGCCACCGTCACCATCAGGATCGCCAGGACCGTCAGGATCGTCGCGACCAGGACCGCCAGGACCGGCGCGAGGAACGCCGCGACGACCGTCGCGACGAGCGCCAGCCCGCCCCCCGGGCGGAAGAGCGCCCCGCAGCGGCCCAGCCCGGCCTGCCCCCGGCGATCGCCTCGGACGAGGATGCCGCCGGCCCGGTCGAGACCCCGGAAACTGCCGCTGCGTCTGCCGATGTTCCGGCCGAGCCTGCCGCGGCCCCGGAAGAGCCCGCGGCAACCCCCGGAGAGCCCGCTGCGGCCGAACCGGCCCCGCGCCGTCGCAGCCGCAGCACGACCGCCGCGCCGCGCAGCCGCAAGAAGCCGGCCGAAGAGGGCGGCAAGACCGCGGCCGCGAAATCCTCGGGCCGGGGCGGCGCCAAGGCTGCCAAGAGCCAGCCGGAAGGCGCCTCGGGCGATTGAGTTCAGCGCGGCGCGGCGGCCAGGCCCCGCGCCAGCGCGCAGAACCGTTCCAGGCCGATCTCCTCGGCCCGAGCGGTGGGCGCGATGCCGGCTTCGACCAGCAGCTCCTCGATGCGCGGATGCAGCCCCTTCAGCGAGGCGCGCAGCATCTTGCGGCGCTGGTTGAATCCGGCCGCCACGACGCGATTCAGCACCGCCGGATCGGCCGGGAAGCGCGGCTCGGGCAGGGCGGTCAGCTGCACCACCGCCGAATGCACCTTGGGTGCCGGCACGAAGGCTTCGGGCGGCAGGGCCATGACGATCCGCGCCTCGGTCCGCCATTGCGCCAGCACCGCCAGTCGGCCATAGGCCTTGCCGCCCGGCCGGGCCACGATGCGCTCGGCCACCTCCTTCTGGAACATCAGCGTCAGCGACTGCCAGAAGGGCGGCCATGCCGGCGGCGTCAGCCAGCGGATCAGCAATTCGGTGCCGACGTTATAGGGCAGGTTCGCCACGATGCGGATCGGCGGCGACAGATGCGCCAGGGGATCGACCTCCAGCGCGTCGCCATGGATTACCTCCAGCCGGCCGGGATAGGCGGCGGCGATCTCGGCCAGGGCGGGCAGGGCGCGGGCATCCTTTTCGATTGCCAGAACATGGCGCGCGCCCTCGGCCAGCAGCCCGCGCGTCAGCCCGCCCGGCCCCGGCCCGACCTCGATCACGTCGCAGCCCGTCAGGTCGCCCGCAGCGCGCGCGATCTTGGCGGTCAGGTTCAGGTCCAGCAGGAAGTTCTGCCCCAGCTGCTTCTTCGCCCGCAGATCGTGCCGCGCGATCACCTCGCGCAGCGGCGGCAGCCCGTCGATGGCGCTCATCGCCGCGCCGCCATCTCATGCGCCATGCGCAGCGCCGCGATGACGCTCTGCGCATCGGCGATTCCCTGGCCGGCGATGTCGAAGGCAGTGCCGTGATCGGGCGAGGTGCGCACGAAGGGCAGGCCCAGCGTCACGTTCACCCCGCCGGCGAAATCCAGCGTCTTGATCGGGATCAGCGCCTGGTCGTGATAGGCGCACAGCGCCGCGTCGTATCGCGCCCGGGCCGCCGGATGGAACATGGTATCGGCCGGCAGCGGGCCGCGCAGGTCGAACCCTTCCCGGCGCAGCCGCTCGATCAGCGGGACCATCCAGCGCGCCTCCTCGTCGCCCATGACGCCGTTCTCGCCGGCATGGGGGTTCAGCCCGGCGATGGCCAGACGCGGCCGCGCCAGGCCGAAGTCGCGCCGCATCGCGGCATCGGTGATGCGGACGGCCTGCTCCAGCCGCAGGGGCGTCAGCGCCAGCGGCACTTCGGACAGCGGGATGTGGATGGTTACCGGCACCACCCGGCAGGGCGGCTCGACCGAGGTCGAGGCCAGCATCATCGCCACCGGCACGTCGCCGGCCAGATGCGCCAGATATTCGGTATGGCCGGGAAAGCCGAAACCGGCGCCGCGCTTCAGCGCCTCCTTGTTGATCGGCAGGGTGCAGATGCCGCCGGCGGCGCCGGACATGGCCAGATCCACGGCGCGGGCGATGACCTCGACGACCGCGGGGACATTGGCGGGATCGGGCCGGCCGGGCCGGGCCGGGGCCGGGAAATCATGCCGCAGCACCCCCAGCATGCCCGGCGGCACCGGCTCGCCCGGCGCCTCGACCTCGGCCCAAGCGGTGCCTTCCGGCAGATGCCGCGGATCGCCCAGAAACAGGAAGGGCACGCCCGAGGCCAGCGCCTTGGGGGCCAGCTCCGGCCCGACGCCCGCAGGCTCGCCGCAGGTCAGAATGATCGGCCGGGCTTCAGTCATTTTCTCTGTTTCCCAAATACCCTCGGGGGGTCCGGGGGGCGAAGCGCCCCCGGCCTCGACCGGGCTCACGGCCGGCGGATGATCGCATTGGCCCGCAACTCGGCCAGATAGTTTTCCGCCGCCTGGCCGACCTTGCGGTTGAAGATGACGTTGCGCACTTCCTCGCGGTCGGGCAGCGCGTCGGGCTCGGGCGCCGCGGCGCCCTCTTCCTCGGCGGTCACCGGCACCGCCGCCTCCTGCGCCCCCGCCGCCAGCAGCGCGGGCCGGCGCTTGCACAGCATCAACAGCTCGACCGCGCCGCCCTGATTGATGACGGTGGATTCGTTGTCGTCCAGCACCGCCAGGCGCAGGGCGTCGCCGGTCGGGATCTGGCCCTGCGGCAGGGTCTGGCGCTGGATCTGCTCGGGCGGCAGGCCGCGTGCATGGACGAACACATCGGCGCAGGTATCGGAAAGTGCCGCGATGCGGTTCGCCTCCTCGGCGCTCGCCAGGCGCAGGCGCAGGAAATCCAGAACCTGGTCTGTGGCGCCGGGGCGCAGCGTGCCGCGGGTGTCGCGCAGATAGAACAGCACCACCGCGCCCGGCACGCTCAGCGGCTGGCTGATCTGGCCCGGCTGCATCGACAGGATGATCTGCCGCAGCGAGGGCGGCAGGTTGGCCAGCGGCGTCCAGGGCAGGCGCCCGCCCTCGGGGGCCGAGGGCGTCGCGGAATGGCGCCGCGCCGCGGCGGCGAAATCCGCCTCCGAGCGCACGTTCTGCACCACCGATTCCGCAAGGTCCATGGCCTGCTCTTCCTGGCCGGACGGGGCGGGGATGATCAGTTCGGACAGGGCGACATGGGTGACGCGCGGCGTCTCCAGCGCGCGCTGCATCTCCTGTTCGATCTCGGCATCATCGACCTGGACCTGCGGCACGACGCGCTGGCGCACCACGTCGCGCCAGACCACGCCGGCGGCGACGAAATCGCGGAAGGCCTGGCGTTCGACCCCGGCCTGGCCGAGCGCGCGCACGAATTCCTCGACGCCCATATTGGCGCGGCCGGCGAATTCGGCGAGGCCGGCGTCGATCTGCTCGTCGCTGGCGGTGATGCCCAGCTGGCGGGCGGCAAAGATCCGCAGCCGGTCGTCGATCAGCGCCTGCTCGGCCGAGGCCCGGTCGGCGTCCGGCGCCCGCAGCAGCTGCATGAAGCGCATCCGCTGGTCCAGCTCGTAGCGGGTGATGGCCGAATCGTTGACATAGACCAGCGGCTGGAACGGATTGCCCTGCGCAAAGGCCGGGGAAACCCCGCTTGCCGCCAGCATCGCGGCCATGGCCGCCCCCAGAAGAATTCGCCGCATCAGCTCCCTCGCCGCATGGTTTTGCCGGACATTAGCGCAGGCAGGCGCGGCGCGCCACCGTTCCCGGACCCGGCTTCTGCTGGCCAAAGCCGCCCAGCCGGATGCCCAGATCGAAGCGGGTGTCCGGCCGCACCTCCTCCGAGGAGGTGAAGCGCCGCTCGACCGACATCTCGACGGTCACGCATTCGTTGCGGTATTCCAGACCCATCTGCGCCTTCTGCGCCCGGTCGGCGGTGAAGTCGTAGCGCGTCTCGGTCGTGGCCCACCATCCGCGGGCGACCTGCCAGCCGCCGGCCATGGTCAGTTCCGAAACATCCTGGGCGCGATTCTCGTTCTCGTCCGCGTCCAGCCAGAGATAGCCCGCCGAGACCTGAAGCCCCGGCCTGAACCATCCCAGCCGCAGCTCGTTGCGGCTGATGGTCAGGCTGTCGTCGAACAGCGCCCGGTTGACCAGCGCCAGCCCGTTCGCGCCCTGATAGGTGGTCGACAGCAGCCAGTCCGAGCGTTTCTTGCCCTGCGGCCCGGTGAAGGCCGGGCCGTCGGGGCCGGCCTGGGCAAAGGCCGGGTCGGGTTCGGTGCGGAACACGCGCCCCGCGGTCAGGCCGAGCGACCAGCCGGCCGGGTCGATCCGCGTCCAGCTGACGCCCAGATTGGCGCGAAAGCCGGATTCGCGCGCGTCCCAGCCCGGAAAGCGGTTCAGCGAGAACAGGTTGCCCTCGTCGAACTCGATCAGGCGGCTGTCCTCGTTGGGCACGTCGTCCTCGCGCGAGCGTTCGGGCGACCAGACCAGCTGCGCCACCGGCTCCAGGATATGCGTCACGCTGCCCGAATGCCGGGCAAGCGGCCAGCGCAGCTCGGCCGCCAGCGTCGGATCGGCGCGGGCCACCCAGTCCTCGTAGTCGCTGTCCTGGTTGATGCGGTAGATGTCGGCGTTCACATGGCCCTCGACGGTGCCGACGAGGCCGCCGCGCAGGATCTCGCTGCGATGCCAGCCCAGGGCCACCGAGCCGCGCGCCATGTCGCGGCCCAGCACGTCCTCGCCGGACGAGCGGTGATGCGCATGCAGCGACCATTCCAGGCTGGCGATGCCGCCGATCCGGTCCGGCGTCCAGCGCCGCTTCCAGAGCGCGTCGGCCACGATCGAGGGGGTGGAGGCCTCGGGTTCGTCGTCGCGCAGCGATTCGTAATTGCCGATCCGCGCCATGACCATGCGGTCGCGGCGCACGCGGTCCAGGGTCAGGCCGCTCCACAGCCGGTCTGCCTCGGAAATGTCGTACTCCAGCAGATAGGCGCGGTTGCTGGCCATCTGGATCTGCAGGCCCAGCATATAGCCGCGCGGCAGCTCGAAGCGGGCGCCGCCGAACAGATAGCCGCGGGTCTCGCCCTCCTCGATGTCGTCGCGCGAGATGGCGCCGTTCCATTCCATCGCGCCGTTGCTGAAGGCCTGGCGATAGCGCAGCTCCAGCGTGCTGGTGCGCGAGGCGGCGACATAGGGCGTCAGCGTGATGTCGGCATGGTCGCCCAGCGTCACGAAATAGGGCAGCTTGACCCCGAAGCCCAGCCCCGAGGTGGTGCGGAACTGCGGCTGCAGAAAGCCGGTCATGCGCTCGACGCTGGGATCGGGCGCGGTCAGCCAGGGCAGGCTGGCGACGGGCAGGCCAAGCGCGCGCAGCTGCGGACGGTCGAAATGCAGCTTGCGGGTGCGGGCGTCGTGGGTGATGGCGCGGGCGCGGATTTCCCACAGCGGGATCGGGTCCTCGGCGCAGATCTGGCAGCTCGAGGCGACCACGTTGTCCAGCCGGGTGACGGCGCCGTTCTGGCTGCGGCGCATCTCGCGCGCCGCCATCTGCATCTCGCGCGCCAGCACCAGCCGGGCGCCGCGCAGGATGCCGTCCTGCATGTTCGGGTCCAGCTGCGCGCTGTCGGCGATCAGGATGGTTTCCTGCGGCGTGCCGGCGCGGGCCGGCTCGGTCAGGTGGATCGGCCCCTCGATCTCGGCCGCGCCGGTCCGGTTGTCATAGACCACGCGCGAGGCGATCAGCCGCGCGCCGCGATACCAGATCACCACCCCGCCCCGGGCGGTCAGCTTGTCGTCGGCGCCCAGCGTGACCTCGTCGGCCAGCAGCGTCGCCGGGCTGCCCTGGGCGTCCTCGCCGCTGCCGGCGATGCGCACCGTGCCGGGCCGGCTGGCGACGCTGGGGGTGTGCGAGGCCTCGGTCCCGTCGGCAAAGCGGGTCACGGCGCCGGGGTCCTCGGTCGGGGCCAGGGCGGGGCCGGCCGGGTCCTGCAGGAACGGGTCGGTCGGGCCGTAGACCGGCAGGGTCTGGCCCTCGGGCGTCAGGCTCTGGGCCAGCGCCATGCCGGGCAGGGCCGCCGCCAGCAGCGCGGCGCGCGCCGTCCCTGCGCCCAGCCGGGTCTTGTGCCTGCGCGTCATCATCCGTCCTCCAGCCGCAAGAGTGCCCCCAGCGCAAAGAGCAGCGCCGCGACGGGCGGCGCCCAGCCGGCCAGGGCCGGCGGGATGCCGCCATTGTCGCCCAGCACCTGCGCCAGGTTGCGCAGGAAGAACAGGCCGATGCCGCAGCCGAAGGCGCCCAGCACCAGCAGCCCCATCCGTCGCCCGCGCATGTGGCGCATGGTGAAGACCGCCGCGATGGCCACCATGGCCGCCAGCAGCAGCGGCCGGGCCAGCTCCATCTGGAACCAGACCTTGTGCCGCTGGGCCGAGAAGCCCGCCCGCTCCAGCCCCTGGATGAAGGCCGGCAATTGCCAGACCGGAATCGCCTCGGGCCGGCCGAAACTGTCGCGGATGCGGGCGGCGGTCAGGTCGGTCGGCAGTTCCAGCCGCGGCGCGGTGCGGGCCATGGCCTCGGGATTGGGCTGGGTCAGCGGCCATTCCTTGGTGTCGGTCAGCTCCCAGGCGCCCTGGGTCAGCCGGGCGCGGGCCGCGTCGATCCGCCGGGTCGGGCCGGTCTCGGGCGAAAAGACCATGAAGGTGGCGTCGTAAAGCGTCGTCGCATCGGGGCTGGCGCGGCCGGCGCGGATCACTACCTGGCCCGAGGTCTCGGCCCCGTTCGCGTCGCGCGCGGGCAGGGCCTGGCGCAGCCAGACCGCGTTGTCGCCGACGCTGACGGTCTGGTCCTCGCCGCTGCGCATGCGCGCCACCGCGTCGTCATAGCGTTTCGTGGTCGCCGCCACCACCGGGTTCAGCACCGCCACCGCCAGCATCCCTGCCAGCGCCGCCGTGACCGCCGGCGCGCAGAGCACCCGGATGCCCGAGCGTCCCGAGGCGCGGATCGCCACCAGCTCGGAGCTGCGCGACAGGTTCAGGAACAGCGCGATCCCCGCCAGCACCGTGATCAGCGGCAGGATGGAATAGAAGCTGGCGGTGATGTTCAGCAGCGACAGGCCCGCCGCGCCGGAAAGCCCGATATTCTCGTCCGAGAAGCGGCGGATCTGCTCGACGATGTCGATCAGGAACAGGATGGCGCCGAAGATCGCGGCGATCATCACCAGCATGCGCAGGAAGCGCCGCGCGACATAGGTCGAAAGGATCATGCCGGCCCCCCTTTTGCCGCCGCCGCCTTCGCCCCGCCGCGCAGGCGCCGCGGCCGCGCGGCCAGCCACAGAACCGCGGCGCAGATCGCCGCGCCCACCAGCGGCGAGACATAGATCAGCGGCCAGCGCGCGGCATTGCCGGCCACCTGGTTCTCGGCCGCCGTGCCGAGGAACTGCACCACGATCAGCGCGATCACCGCCCAGATCACCTGCCGCCAGACGCCGAAGCGGCTGAACCCGCCCAGAAGCAGCATGGCAAAGCCCAGCAGCGCCGCGACCGGCGCCTGGAACGGCTTGGCCAGCCGCTCATGCGCCTCGGCCAGCGCCTTGTCGGGGGTGGCGCCGGTCGCGGCCAGCAGCTCGGGATCGGGGTCCAGCAGCCGCAGGGTCGAATAGGCGCGCAGGTCGCGCAGGCGGCTCGACCCGGTGTCGATCAGCGTGCCGAGGTCGTAGGCCAGCTCGGAAAACCGCGTCACCGACAGGCTTTGCCGGTCGCCGGAATGGCGCAGGTTCTGCACCATGCCCTGCATCATCACCAGGCGCGGGCCCGCCTCGGTCCGGACCAGCAGCGCCTCGGTCGCGGTATAGGTGGTCTGGTTGCCCGGGTCGCGGGCGTCCTCAAGGAAGAAGTCCACCAGCCGCCCGTCCGCCGCGATGTCGCGGATGTAAAGCGTCACGCCCTGCACCGGGTATTGGAAGGCGCCGGCGCGCAGGAATTGCGCGGTGACGTTCTGCGCGATCTCGGCCTGGCGGTCGGCCAGCCGTCCCCGCGCCATGGGCACCAGCGAATGCACCAGCAGCGCCACCATCAGCCCCACCAGCACGCCGAAGACCAGCACCGGCCGCGCCAGCCGCCAGGGCGAGATCCCGGTCGCCTGCATCGCCACCAGTTCGGATTCCGAGGCCAGCCGGTTGGTGCCGTAGGCGCTGGCCGCGAAGGCTGCGATGGGCAGCACGACCGAGATCACCAGCGGCAGGGTCAGCGCGGTGAATTCCAGCACCACCAGCGCGGTCTGCCCGTCCGAGATCAGCTGCTCGAACAGCGAGACGGCGCGGTTGATCCAGTAGACCGACACCAGCACCAGCGCAAAGAACCCGAACAGGGTCAGGAATTGCGACAGGATGTAGCGGTCGATGCGGGGCATGGGGGCTTTCGCGGGCTCGGACCCCGTCTGATTAGCCGCTGCGCGGGCGTTGGGAAAGCCCCGGCTCTGGTCAAGTCGCCCGCGCGTGACTAGTTTCCGCCGAGATGGAGCAACGCAAGAGGGCAGGACCATGACTCACCCGGTCGAAATTTCCTTCACGGCGATGGATGCCGCGGGGCTGGCCGAGCGGCCCGGCCGCGTCGCCATTCTGGTGCCGAAGGCCGGGCGGCTGCCGGGCGGCCTGCCGCGCGCCACGCGCGAGGCGCTGGCGCGGGCCTTCGCCTCGGAGGCGTGGAAGGCGGTCAAGCCCGGCAAGGCGCTGGAGCTGGCCTTTCCCGCCGGGCTGAAGGCCGAGGCGCTGCAGCTCGTCCTGCTGCCCGCCAATGCGGATGTGGCGACGGCCCGGGCCGCGGGCGCCAGCATCGGCGCGAAGCTGGGCAAGGCCGAGACCCTGGTCCTGGCCGGCAACCATGCCCGCGCCGCCGAGGTGGCGCTGGGGCTGGCGCTCAGGGCCTATGACTTCTCGGCCTACAAGACCAGGAAGACCGGGGATGGCGCCGCCCCCGAGGGCGAAGCGCCCGCCGAGCCCGCCGCCAGCACCAGCCGCACCGGCGCGGCCGAGGATGCGCGGCTGTCCGATGCCGCCGGCGGGCCCGGGCCTGTGGCCGACGCGGCCCCGGCCGGGACGCCGCGCGGCCGGGTGGTCTTCATGCACAAGGACCCCGAGGCGCTGGGGCGCGCCGCGGCCGACGGCGCCGCCGTGGCCGAGGGCGTGTTCTTCACCCGCGATCTGGTGAACGAGCCCGCGAACGTGCTGACCACCAGCGATTTCGCGGACCGCCTGCTGGCCATGCGCGAGCTGGGGCTCGAGGTCGAGGTGCTGGAGGAGGACGAGCTGGCCAGGCTGGGCATGCGGGCGCTGCTGGCCGTGGGGCAGGGCTCGGAAAGCCCGTCCAAGGTGGTGGTCATGCGCTGGAACGGCGGCGGCGAGGCCGCGCCGCTGGCGCTGGTCGGCAAGGGCGTGGTCTTCGACACCGGCGGCATCTCGATCAAGCCGGCCGCCGGCATGGAGGAGATGACCATGGACATGGGCGGCGCGGGCGTGGTCGCCGGCGTCATGCGGGCGCTGGCGCTGCGCCGCGCCAGGGCGAATGTCGTGGGGCTGGTCGGGCTGGTCGAGAACATGCCCGACGGCCGCGCCCAGCGTCCGGGCGACATCGTGCGCTCGATGAAGGGCGACACGATCGAGGTCGTCAACACCGATGCCGAGGGCCGGCTCGTGCTGGCCGACGTGCTCTGGTATGCGCAGGAACGCTTCAAGCCCGCCGCCGTCGTCGATCTGGCGACCCTGACCGGGGCGGTGATCATCGCGCTGGGGCATGAGAATGCCGGGGTGTTCTCGAACGACGACGCCTTCGCCACGCAGGTGCTGAACGCCGCCAGGGCCGAGGGCGAGGGCGCCTGGCGCCTGCCGCTGGGACCGGGCTACGACAAGCTGATCGATTCGCGGCTGGCCGACGTCAAGAATACCGGCGGCCGGCCGGCGGGCTCGATCACCGCCGCGCAGTTCCTGCGGCGGTTCGTGCGCGAGGACGTGCCCTGGGTGCATCTGGACATCGCCGGCGTGGCCCTGCCGCCTGCCGAGACCGCGCTGGCGCCCAAGGGGGCCTCGGGCTGGGGCGTGATGACGCTGGACCGCCTGGTGCGCGACCGTTTCGAGAAGCAGGGCTGATGGGTTCGGCCCTGTTCTATCACCTGACCCGCTCGGGTCCCGGGCAGCTCTTGCCGATGCTGATCGGCAAGAGCCTGCAGGCGGGCTGGCGGGTCGAGCTGCGGGGCAGGGACCGGGTGCGTCAGGTGGCGCTGGACGAGAGGCTGTGGCTGGGCGAGGGCTTCCTGCCGCACGGCCTGGCCGGCGGACCGCATGATGCCCGCCAGCCGGTGCTGCTGACGGTCGAGGGCCAGGCGGCGGCGAATGCGGCGCGCTGCCTGATCGCGCTGGAGGGCGCCGAGGTCTCGGCCGCGGAATGCGGGGCGCTGGAGCGGGCCTGCATCCTGTTCGACGGCAACGACCCCGAGGCGCTGGAACGCGCCCGTGCGCAATGGCGGGCGCTGACGGCCGAAGGCGTGGCGGCGGAATACTGGTCCGAGGCGGGGGGGCGCTGGGAACGCAGGCAGTAGCGCGGGGCGTCGGGGGGCTCTGCCCCCCGCGCGCCCTGCACCCCTTGGCGGGGCGCAGGGCGCGCTCCCCCCGGGATATTTGGGCAAGAAAGAAGCGGGTCAGCGTTCGAGGATGAGGCGGTTGGCCTCGATGCTGACGCGGGCGAAGCGCGACAGGTAGGACATGCCCATCAGCGACTGGCTGAGGTCGGCGCGCAGCACCACCGCCGGGACGCGGCTGTCGCGGATCTCGCCGATGGCGACCGAATCGAGCAGGACGGTCGCGGTCTGGACGATGCCGTTGGCGGTGCGCGCCTGGCCGGCATAGGCGAGGCTGTCGGGATCGATGCCGACCCGGGCCGCGTCCCTCGGCCCCAGCGCGATGGTGCTGGCGCCGGTATCGATGACGAAGCGCACCGGCGTGCCGTTCACCTCGGCCGTCAGGTGGTAATGGCCGTCATTGCCCAGCGGGACCTCGATCCGGCCGCCTTCGAGCATGCGCGCCTGGGGCGAGACCGCGCCGCGGATGTCGTCCCAGAGCCCGGCCAGGGCCACGGCGCCGAGGAAGATCAGCCCCCAGGCCGCCGCCTGCCGCAGGGTCTTGCCCGGGCGGTTGCGCAGCTCGACCAGCAGGAAGCCGCCGATCGCGATCAGCAGCAGCACGAGATAGGCGAGCCGGCCGAACTCCTCGCCCATCACACCAGCCCCGAGCCCTTGAGCCCGTCGATCACGAACTGGATCGACAGCGCCGCGAGCAGCATGCCGAAGAGCCGCGTGACCACCATGGTTCCGGTGCGGCCCAGCACATGGGCGATCGGCCCGGCCATGGCGAAAAGCGCCGCGGCGATCCCCAGCACCGCCAGCATCACCAGATGGATCATCAGCGTGTGGCCGGGGCTGGCGTCCTGGCCGACCAGCAGGATCATCGAGGCCAGCGCCCCGGGCCCGGCCAGGAGCGGCGTCGCCAGCGGAAAGACCGAAGGGTCGTCGTCGTCGTCCCTGGCCTGGCCCTCGCGCCGCTCGGTGCGGCGCTCGAAGAGCATGTCGAGCGCGGTCAGGAACAGAAGCAGCCCGCCCGCGATGCGGAAGGCGGAAAGCGAGATGCCGATCCCGGCCAGGATCGCCTCGCCCGCCAGGCCGAAGAGCGTCATCAGCGCCGCGGCGATGGCCAGCGCCCGCCAGCCGATTCGCCGCCGCCTTTGCGGCGACATGCCGCGGGTCAGCGCGATGAAGAGCGGCGCCAGCCCCACCGGGTCGATGACCACGAAAAGCGTGACGAAGGCGCTGATGATCTGTGTGCTTTCCATGGCCGGCAGTATTGCGCGGAACCTTCGGAGGGGGAAGCGGGGCCGCGCGTCAAACCGTCCGATCACGCGTTTGGGGGTTTCGAAACAGCCGATCCCGACCTATATCGGAACGAATAGAGGCACCGCAGGGCCCCAGGGGCCCGGCCACGGAGGTAAACAGATGCACGCACCTTCACCCATGGCGCTATTGCTGATCGCAATCGTCGTTCTGGTTCTTTTCGGGCGCGGCAAGGTCTCGTCCCTGATGGGCGAGGTCGGCAAGGGGATCACCGCCTTCAAGAAAGGCGTCAAGGAGGGCAGCGAGGATATCGACGCTGCCGCCCGCAGCGAGCCCAAGGAACTGGAGCAGCTGAAGACCACCGACGATATCGAGCGCGCCCGCGCCGAGATCGCGGCAGAACGCGCCAAGCTGGAGGCCGAGCGCGCCCGCGCCACTGCCGACAGCACGCTGCGCGACGTGACGCCGACCGACACCACCAAGCTCTGATCCCCCGGGTCCGGCGCTCATGTTGGATATCGGCTGGAGCGAGCTGCTGCTGATCGGCGTCGTGGCGCTGATCGTCCTCGGCCCGGAGGACCTGCCCAAGCTGTTCCACAGCCTGGGGCGGATCACGGCGCGCGCCCGGTCCATGGCGCGCGAGTTCAGCAGCGCGATGGAGGATGCGGCGAAATCCTCGGGCCTCGACGATGCGGCCAAGACGCTGAAGGACGTGAACGCGCTGAGTTCGAAACGCACGCTTGGCCTTGACGCGCTGGAGCGCGCCACCGAGCGGTTCGAGAAATGGGACCCGCTGAACCCCAAGCAGGAAGCCGGCCGCAAGGCGGCGCCCCTGCCCGATCCTTCGGCCCCGCTGCCGCCGCGGCCCACGGCCAATGACAGCGCCACGCCCGCCCCTTTGCCGCCCGCGCCGGGCATCGCGGGGCCGGCGGTTGCGACGGATGAGGCGCTGGACACCGCCGAGGGCCGCCGGCGCCTGCATGCCGTGCGCCGCTCGGACCGCGCTTGACACGATTGACAGAAGAGGCCGCTCCGTGGCGATGAAATCAGCCAAGCCGGACGATATCGACGACACTTCCGCACCGCTGATCGAGCATCTGGCAGAGCTGCGAACGCGGCTGATCTGGTCCGTGCTGGCTTTCGTCGTGGCGATGGTGGCGTGCTATTTCATCTGGAACCCGATCTTCGACTTTCTGACCCAGCCGATCTGCCAGGCGCTGGAAAAGCGTGACCAGACCTGCGGGCTGATCCTGCTGAAGCTGCAGGAAGGGTTCTTCGTCGCCATGCGCATCGCCTTTTTCGGCGGTTTCGTGCTGGCCTTTCCCGTGGTCGGTTACCAGCTGTGGCGGTTCGTGGCACCGGGGCTCTATCGCAGCGAAAAGAACGCTCTGCTGCCCTTCCTGGTCGCCTCGCCGGTGATGTTCCTGATCGGTGCGGCTTTCGCCTATTACATCATCCTGCCCTGGGCCTTCGATTTCTTCCTGGGCTTCCAGCAGGGGCCGCTGGCGCTGCCCGACGATCCTGCCGCGGCGGCCACGCAGGCGGCCGGAGCGGTGGCCTCGGCCAAGGAACCCTGGGCCGGCATCGTCTTCCAGGGCTCGGTCGAGGAATACCTGACGCTGACCACCAAGTTCATCCTGGCCTTCGGCCTGTCCTTCCAGCTGCCGGTGGCGCTGACGCTGATGGGCAAGGCGGGGCTGGTGTCTTCGGAGGGGCTGGCGAGCGTGCGGCGCTATGCCGTTGTGGTGATCCTGGTGCTGGCCGCCATGGTGACGCCGCCCGATGTCATCAGCCAGATCGTGCTGTTCACGGTGATCTATGGGCTTTACGAGGCGTCGATCTTCCTCGTGCGCCGGATCGAGAAGAAGCGCGAACTGGAGGAACGGCAAGCCGATGTCTGAACAAGCCCTGCTGCGCGTGGCCGAGGCGCTGGAGCGCCTTTCGCCGCCGCCCGCCCCCGAGCCGAGCTTTACCGAGGCCACCGCCTATGTCTGGCATCCCGATCCCGACCGGCTGGAGCCCGTGGCCGAGGTCAACCGCGTCGATCTGGTGCAGTTGATCGGCATCGACAGGGCGCGCGACACGCTTCTGGCCAATACGCTGCAATTCGCCCGCGGCCATGCGGCCAACAACGCCCTGCTCTGGGGTTCGCGCGGCATGGGCAAGAGCTCGCTCGTCAAGGCGGTGCATGCCGAGGCGGTGCGTCAGGGCCTGCCCCTGGTTCTGGTCGAGATCGCGCGCGAGGATCTGGGTTCGGTCGGCCGGCTGCTGGCGATTCTGGGCCGGGCCCGGGACCGGCGCTTCGTGCTGTTTTCGGACGACTTGTCCTTCAGCCATGACGACACGCAATACAAGTCGCTCAAGGCGGTGCTGGACGGCGGCATCTCGGGCCGTCCCGCCAACGTGATCCTTTACGCCACCTCGAACCGGCGCCACCTGATGCCGCGCGACATGATCGACAACGAGCGTTCGACCGCGATCCATCCCGGCGAGGCGGTCGAGGAGAAGGTCTCGCTTTCGGACCGGTTCGGGCTGTGGCTGGGTTTTCATCCCTGCTCGCAGGACGAATATCTCGCCATGGTGCGCGGCTATTGCGATGCCTACGGCCTGCAGGTCCCCGAAGAGCAGCTGCGCGCCGAGGCGATCGAGTGGCAGGCGACGCGCGGCGCGCGCTCGGGCCGGGTGGCCTGGCAGTTCTTCACCGATCTGGCCGGGCGCAACGGCATCTCGGTCTGACGGGCCGGCCGCATCGGGCCCCTGTCCTTTTCCTTCTGGGAGGTTCGCGCCGAAGCGGCGCGGCACGTCCGCAGGCTGGACCCCGGTCGCGTGGCGGGGGGGCCTGGCGCCGGATGGGGGGCGATTTTCGATCCGGGCCAAAAACTTTGACAAAGCTGCTTTCGGCCCCTTGACGCTCCCCGCCGCTCACCGTAAATCGCACGCACCCGTGGCGGAGTAGCTCAGCTGGTTAGAGCAGAGGAATCATAATCCTTGTGTCGGGGGTTCAAATCCCTCCTCCGCTACCATTTCCCTCCAAGACGCATCGCATGGTGCCGCAGGCGCCGGCAGGTCCGCGTCCTATTGCCGGGCGGCCCTTGCGGCGGGCAGGGATTTTCTTCTCGTTCCCGGGTCAAATTTGGCAACTGGTTCTCCGCAGGGGGAACGGTTCATTCTTGAAAAATACGATTAACTTTGTCGTAATATCTCTGTCCCGGCATCCACGGCGCCGGTCAGGACAGGAGGTTCGGAATGACCAGAGTAGAGGAACTGCCCGACGAAACCATCGCATGGATTCTGGAACGCGAGGTTTCTGCCGATGTCGCCCTTGCGGATATCGAATTGAATCTCGGCCAGGAACCTGACGAGTTGAGCCTCTACCGGATCAACGTGCTGCATGAGGCCGCCCGGCGGCTTCGGACACGGCTGGCGGAAGCTGGTCCCTGAGCGTTCTCCCGGGCCCGTCCCTGCCGATGAGGCGGCCATGGACTGTCCATACTGTCCTCCGTCCGGTGTGTGGTCCGGCAAAGGCCGCGATCAGCCTTTCAAGACGAGTGTGATGCCGACAGGTCAGGGGGCTGCCACAAGTGTCAGATGCCGACCCGCAATCCGGCGACGGGCTCAAGCCGGCAGAGCTCGGACCCCAGGAGGTCAGGTTCACAGTCCGGACAGGGCGGTTGCGGCGAGGGCGATGCGGTCAGTCCTTGGTCCTGCCGGACAAGTCTCGATCCTGTTGAGACGTTTGCTGGGGCCTTGCCGGGTCTGACCCGCTTGCTTGTCGTTTGTCTTTCAAGGGCATCTCTACCATTCAGCGCCATGGCTTCACTGCGCCAGCACTCGGTCGACCTGGGACAGCTGGTCGGAGGGGGCAGCTTGTCATCGCGGAGGATCGAGGCCCTGCGCATCGACAAGCGCGTGACGTTCGAGGGTTCATCCTCTTCCTTCGCCCGATCAGCCTGCTACGCTCCTTTTTCACCCGCAGGCTCGGGCCGGTGCGATGCGTTGTCAGGGATTTGCGCAGCCTTCCTCGAAACGCTTGGCATTCGCCTGCTCGCATCGATCGTGACAGCCTTCCATTTACCGGATTCGAAGGGCCATCCCTTTCCGCAGAGGCAACTCGATCACGCATGCTTTGGGAACGGATCGCATCGTCGGCAGGGGGATCTTCGCGACCAGCTTCCCGCCGGTTCCGGCACGACCTCGGTCAGTGTGCCGCCCAATCTGCCGGCGCGGCGTGATCCATCGACGTCATGCAGGCGAAGCCGTTGGCCGCTGCGCCGATCTCAGGCTGGGGATGCGCCGGGGCATGGGGTCCTCAATTCCCCAGACAGGGTCGCTGCATCCGAAAGCGCGATCATCCGCGCCCGCCAGGTCGCGGCTTGGGGGAAACGGGCGAAGGTCACGGCTGTCGTAACGGAGTGGGTCGGGATCAACGACATGGTCGATCATCGCGGCCTGCCGGTTGCGATCAGGCCGGCCGAAACGGGCTTCGGTCTCGGCCGCCGAATAGGCACCAGACCCCCAGGTGCATGCTCAAAGAAAAAGCGCCACCTTTTCCGGCCCTTCTGCGTGGGCGTGTGGCGCCGGCTGCCGGTGGTGCGGGCAGGTGTGGCGCGCCTGCCGAAGCTCCGGCAGGCGGGCCAGTTCGGTGCCGGGCGGGTGGCTACGGCTTGACCACCACGAGATCGTTCTGGCGCCTCTGGTTTTCCGGCATGGCCTGGTAGCTGTCGTAATCGGCGGCGAGGATCAGCCGGGCGAGGCCGGCCTCGCGCGCCGCCTTCAGGTTCTGGGCGCTGGTCTTTTCCAGGTCGCCCAGGGTGATCTCCAGGCCGGAGGCCAGAAACAGCGCCTTCGCCTCGAAGACCTTGGCCACATACTGGTTGTAGCCCTCGATGGTCCAGCTCGTGCCCGCCGTCTCGCCCTCGCCGTTCACGATCAGCGCCAGCGCCCATTCGCCCTGCGCATTCGTGGTCGCCTCGACCTTCTGCGTCACCACCCGCACCCCGCCGTCGAAAATGTCCGAGCCCTGCAGCGTGGCGACGATCTTGCCCGCGGCGACCGGGGCGAGCGTCGCGTCCACCAGCACCCCCCTGACTGTGGCTTTGTTCGGCATCTGTCCCTCTCCTCATCCGAATGGCCGGGCCATTATCCGGCAGAGGCGCCGGCGTTGCCGCAAAGGGCCGTGCAACGGGCGGCTAGGGCGCCTCCCCGGCCGGCAGGCCGCGGCTCTGGCGCCAGAGATCGGGCGTGCTGCCCTCGGTCTCGCGGAAGACGCGGATCAGGTGCGAGGCGTCGCAGAAGCCGGTCTCCTCGGCGATGCGGGTCACGGTGCGGTCGGTGCGCGCCAGCAGCATGCGCGCCTGCGCCAGCCGGATGCGGATCGAGGCATCGGCCGGCGGGATGCCCAGGTCGGCGTTGAAATGCCGCTCGAGCTTGCGCCGCCCCACACCCAGATCGCGGGCAATGCGCGCGATCGGCAGCGGCGCGTGCAGGTTCTGCTGCATCGCCAGAAGCGCCCGCCGCACCAGAGGGTCCCGCGCATGCAGCTCAAGCGGAAGACCAGGCTGAGGACGGTCTCCGGCCATCGGCTCGTCGATCATCAGGATCGACAGGGCCTTGCGCGCCGCCGCCCGTCCCAGGTGGCGATCGACGAGGAAGGCCGCCAGATGCGCGGCGCTGACCCCGCCCGAACAAGAGATCCGGTCGCGGTCCACCACGAAGATCTGGTCCGAGACCGGGCGCATCTTTTCGAATTCCGCCAGGAAATCCTGATGATGGAACCAGCTGACGCAACAGCGATAGCCGTCCATCAGCCCGATTCGGGCCATGGCGAAGACGCCGGTGCAGAGTCCGCCCAGCGACACCCGCGCTGCCGCGGCCCGGCGCAGGAAGGCGGCCTGGTCCGGAGAGAGGCCGGGCCCGCCGTCGATCAGCCCGCCCACGGTGATGATGTAATCGAAGCGGGCAGGGTCGCCCAGCCGCTCCTCGGGCTCGATGCGCATGCCGCAGGACGATTGCACCGAGGTCATGTCCGACGAAAGCACCCGCCAGCGGCAGCGGATCGGGCGCGAGCCGTCGCCGTCATCGGCCGCCAGCCGCAACACGTCCACGAAGGTGGCAAAGGCCGACAGCGTGAAGCGCGGGGTCAGCAGGAAGCCGATGCGCAGTCGCGGCTGGTTCGGATCGGCGGAGGGGTCGTGTTCGGGCATGTCGCGATTCGTCCATGAATGGCGTCGCGATCATGCCATGTTTTCGCCAATTATCCAGAGCCGTCGCGATCAATCCTTGGTGGCCAGCACCATGGTCGCCGCCGAAGCCGCGGCGGCATCCTCCGCCTCGTCGCCGGCCTCGACCAGTTCGCGCGGCTCTTCCTCATCCTCGTCCTCCAGCGCGGGCGGGTCCTCGCCGGCCAGGAAATTGCCGAATTTCTGCAGGCCGGGAATGTGGTCGGCCAGCACCCGCATCACCACCAGCAGCGGCACGGCCACGATCATGCCCAGCACCGACCAGAGCCAGGCCCAGAGCGCCACGGTCAGGAACACCACCACCGTATTGAGCTGCAACCGGCGCGAGACGAAATAGGGGGTGATCAACTGCCCCTCCAGCGCGGTGATCGCCAGATAGGTCAGCCCCACCATCAGGGGCGCGAACAGGCCGTCAAAGACGAACAGGCCGACCAGGGTGGCGATGATGATGCCGGTGACCGAACCCAGATAGGGGATGAAATTCAGCAGGAATGCCGCCAGCCCGAACAGCACCGGGCTGGGCATGCCCCAGGCCCACATGGCCAGCCCGATGGCCAGTCCCAGGCAGGCATTGATCAGGGTGATCGCCCCCAGATAGGTGCCCAGGCTGTCCTCGATCTCGCGCAGCGCCAGGTAGGCGGCGCGCTTTTCGCGCATGGAATCAAAGCTCTGCACGATCTTCAGGTAAAGCAGGTCGCCCGAGGAGATCAGGAAGAACAGCAAGAACAGCGTGAAGATGATCTGGCCGACGAAGGCGGGGCCGAGGTCCAGCACGCTGGCCAGGGTCGAGGATGGCGGCGTGGCGTTCACCTCGACCTGGATCTGCTGGTCGGGCGTCTGCGGGGCGCCGGGGGCGGGCACCGTGCTCAGGGTGCCGGTCAGCGTCGCATCGGGCGGCGTCTCGCCGGAGGCGGGGGCGGGATCGGGTGGGGACGCACCACCGCCGGCGATCTCGTCGATCTTCTCGGCCGCGCGCTCGATGCCGCGGAAATTGCTGCGCAATTCGGTGAACCGCTGCTCCAGCCGCTCGGATATCTGCGGCGCGTTCTCGATCAGCCGGTTGGCGGGCCCCGAGATGATGAAGCCGATCAGCACCACGGCCACCACCAGTCCCAACGAGACGATGGCGGCGGTGACCACGGCGCCGATGCCCAGCCGCTCCATCAGCCGGCGGAAGGGGATGAAGACGAAGAACAGCAGGATCGCCAGCGTCACCGGCATCAGGAAGCTGCGGGCCTGCGCGAAGAAGCTGAACAGCAGGATGACGAAGATGCCGATCACCGCCCAGTTGGCGACCTTGGCCACGCCCTTGTCCGAAGGCGGGGAAAAGGGAAACATGTGGCTGCTGCGTTGCTGATCTGGCGGCATCCGACCCTCCCCCGTTCCGCGCGAGGGAAACGCGAAGCCCGCGGCCGGGTTCCCCGCCGCGGGCGTTTTCGGCAAGCGGGCGGGCCGCTTACAGCGGATGATCGCCCGAGGCGTCGATGACGCGGGTGGGCAGGCCCAGTTCGCCCAGCACTTCAAGGAAGGGCCGGGCGGGCAGATCCTCGACATTGGCCATCTTCTTGACGTCCCAGGTGCCGCGCGCGACCAGGATCGCCGCCGCAACCGGGGGCACGCCCGCCGTGTAGCTGATGCCCTGGCTGCCGACCTCGTTATAGGCGTCCTTGTGGTCGGCGACGTTGTAGATGAAGACCTCGCCCGGCTTGCCGTCCAGCGTGCCCTTGACCAGATCGCCGATGCAGGTCTTGCCCTCGTAATCGGGCGCGAGGCTCGCGGGGTCGGGCAGCACCGCCTTGACCACCTTCAGCGGCACGACCTCCAGCCCCTCGGCGGTCCTGACCGGCTGCTCGGAAAGCAGGCCGAGGTTCTTCAGCACGGTGAAGACATTGATGTAATGCTCGCCGAAGCCCATCCAGAAGCGCACGTCGGCGTCCTTGTAGCGGGCCGAGAGGCTGTGCACCTCGTCATGGCCGGACAGATAGGCGGTGCGCTTGCCGACGACGGGCAGGTCCCATTCGCGGCCCACCTCGAACATCTTGTTGGTGCGCCATTCGCCGCCCTGCCAGGAATAGACCGTGCCGGTGAATTCGCGGAAATTGATCTCAGGGTCGAAATTGGTGGCGAAATAGCGGCCGTGGGAGCCGGCATTGATGTCCACGATGTCGATCGAGTCGATCTTGTCGAAATATTCGTCCTCGGCCAGCCGGGCATAGGCGTTGACCACGCCCGGATCGAAGCCCGCGCCCAAGATGGCGGTGACGCCGGCCTTCTCGCAATCCTCGCGGCGCTTCCATTCGTAGTTCGCATACCAGGGCGGCGTCTCGCAGACCTTGGCGGGGTCCTCGTGGATGGCCGTGTCGATATAGGCCGCGCCGGTCTCGATGCAGCCTTGCAGGACGGTCATGTTGACGAAGGCCGAGCCGACGTTGATCACGATGCCGGCGTCGATCTGGCGGATCAGTTCGGCCACCGCCTTGCTGTCCATCGCGTCCAGCGGATGGGCGGCGAATGCGACCGAATGGCCTTTCTCACGAATGCTCGCGATGATCTTCTCGGCCTTGGACACGGTTCGGCTGGCGATATGCAGCGTTCCGAATTCCTTGGCATTCTGCGCCACCTTATGCGCGACCACCTGGGCGACGCCGCCGGCGCCGATGATGAGCACGTTCTTGGCCAATTCAGTCTCCTTTTCGGGGGCTAAGGAAAGGGGATGGCTTGCGCCTGGTCAGGACAGGCTGGCTTTGTAGTCGTCGTAGGTGAACCGGCGAACCTCGCGGATCGTTCCGTCCTCGGCCTTGATGGCGATAGCGGGCATGGGAACGCCGTTGAACCAGTTTTTCTTGACCATGGTGTAGCCGCCGGCATCGGCGATGCTGATCCGGTCGCCGACCTTCAGCGGGGCGGGGAAGCGGCCCTCGCCGAAGATGTCGCCGGCCAGGCAGGTTTTGCCGGCGATCTGCCAGGGATGCTCGCCCTCCTGCGGCAGCTTCGCCGTCTCGCGATAGATCAGCAGGTCGAGCATATGCGCCTCGATGCTGCTGTCCACGATGGCCACGTCCTTGCCGTGGTGGATGGTGTCCAGCACCGTCACCTCCAGCGAGGTCGAGCGGGTGATGCTGGCCTCGCCCGGCTCCAGGAAAACCTGCACGCCGAACTTTTCCGAGAACGCCCTGAGCCGGTCGGCGAGCTTGTCCAGCGGATAGCCCTCGCCGGTGAAGTGGATGCCGCCGCCCAGCGAGACCCAGTCGAGCTTTTCCAGGAAGCCGCCGAACTCCGCCTCGATCCGGTCGAGCTGCGCGTCGAACAGCTCGAAATCGGCATTTTCGCAATTGTAATGGATCATCACGCCCGAGATGCGGTCAAGCGCCGCCTCAAGCCGGTTCAGATCCCATTCGCCCAGGCGCGAGAAGGGCCGGGCCGGGTCGGCCAGGTCGAAGCCCGAGGTGGAAAAGCGCGGGTTCAGCCGCAGCCCCATGGCGATGCCGCGCGCCTTGGCCCGCGCGCCATAGCGGTCAAGCTGGCCGAGGCTGTTGAAGATGATCTTGTCGGCGTAACCCAGCGCCTCGTCGATCTCGTGATCGGCCCATGCGACGGAATAGGCATGGGTCTCCTTGCCGAATTCCTCATGCCCCAGCCGCAGCTCGAACAGCGAGGACGAGGTGGTGCCGTCCATGAAGTCGCGCATGAAGTCGAAGGCCGACCAGGTGGCAAAGCATTTCAGCGCCAGCAGGCATTTCGCCCCCGAGCGTTCGCGCAGATAGCGGATTCGCTCCATGTTCACCCGCAGCTTGGCGAGGTCGATCAGGTAATAGGGCGTCTGCAGGTCGGACATGGCGCGGGTCCTTTGGTCTTGCGACCGTGAAAGCGGGAAACGAAGGGCTCATTTAGGGCCATGTCCCGCATTTCGCAAGGAAGCGTGACAGGGGCGTGACGGCGGCCGCGGTCCGGGGATCAGATGCGCAATCGCACCGGCTGGCCGGTGCGGACGGATTCGTCGGCGGCCAGGCAGACGGCCAGCGAGGAAACCGCGTCGCGCATGTGGCGGTCCAGATCCATGTCCCCGGCGATGGCGCGCGCCATGAAGGCGGCCTCGGCGTCGCAAAGCTCCTGATGGCCGGGTTCGTCCCGCATCGAGAGATCCTGATCCGGCTCTCCGACGCGATGCAGCCGCAGGGTGGCGGTCCGGGTATGGGTGTCGATATCGTCCGAGCGCGCGTCCTCGGGCATGCGGATGCTGACGGCGCCGCGGGGGCTGACCACGTCCTTCACGAAGAAGGCGGTGTCGGACATCATCGGCCCCCAGCCGGCCTCGTACCAGCCCAGCGAGCCGTCCTGGAAGATCACCTGGAAATGGCCGTAGTTATACATCTCGGCCGCGATCTCGTCCGAAAGGCGCAGGCCCATGCCGCGCACCTCGACCGGGGGCGCGTCGGTGATCTGGCACATGACATCGACGTAATGCACGCCGCAATCGACGATGGGCGGCGTGGTGTGCATCAGCGCCTTGTGCACCTGCCAGGTCGGGCCCGAGCTTTGCTGGTTCAGGTTCAACCGGAACACATAGGGCCCGCCCAGCGCGCGCGCCTCGGCGATCAGGCGCTGCCAGCTGGGATGGTGGCGCAGGATGTAGCCGACGACCAGCTTGCGGCCGGTCTCACCGGCGCATTCGACCACGCGGCGGGCGTCCTCGACCGTGGTGGCCAGCGGCTTTTCGACGAAGACATGCGCGCCGGCGCGCAGCGCGGCGATGGCATATTCGGCATGGCTGTCGGAATAGGTGGCGATCACCGCAACGTCGGGGCGAAGGCGCTGCAGCGCCTCGTGGAAATCCTGGCTTTGCGGAATCGCCGAAAGCTCGGGGGGCAGATCGACCGGCGAGCGGTTGACCAGACCGATGACCTCGGCCCCCGGCTGCTTCAGCCAGGCCAGAGCATGGCTGCGCCCCATATTGCCCAGACCGGCGACCAGGACCCGCATGGCCTAGTCGTCCACGATCGAGAGGATCTTGGGCAGGGCGGGGCAGGGCAGCAGCTGGTTCCTTGCCACGTCCGCCAGCGTATGATTGTGCAGGAACACGTAGACATGCGCCGAGAGGCTCTCCCACAGCCGGTTCGACAGCGTCTGCGCGCGCGAGCCCGAGACCCCGCCCGAGGCGCCGGCGCCGACATGCAGCGCGCTGACGGTTTCGTCCACCGCTTCCAGCACATCGGCCACGCGGATCGTCTCGGGCGCCTTGGCCAGCCGGTAGCCGCCGCCCGGTCCCCGTACGGAATCGACCAGCCCGGCGCGGCGCAGCCGCACGAAAAGCTGCTCCAGATAGGGCAGCGAGATGTCCTGCCGCTTGGAGATCTCGGCCAGCGAGGTCAGCTCGTCGCCCTTGGCGATGGCCAGATCGACCAGGGCGACCATCGCGTAACGTCCCTTGGTGGACAGTTTCATCTTGCCTCTCCTCCCGCCGCAAACCATTGACGACGCGCGAGCCAGGGGCTAATTCCCCCGGCGCCGTCCTTGAATGCGTCTTGCCTATGTCGGGCGCGCTTCCCAGATTGACGATCTAGAGCCGCGACGCCACTGGGTCAAGGAACCCGAGTTTCAAAGGAAGCCCATGCCCGAACTGATTTTCCCCGGTCCCGAAGGTCGTCTCGAAGGGCGCTATCACGCGCAAGCCGCGCCCGACGCCCCCATCGCCATCATCCTGCACCCGCATCCGCAATATGGCGGCACGATGAACAACCGGGTCGTTTACAATTTGCACTACGCCTTCCACCGCATGGGCTTCACCGTCATGCGGTTCAACTTCCGCGGCGTCGGCCGCAGCCAGGGCGAATTCGACCAGGGCATCGGCGAGCTGTCGGACGCCGCCTCGGCGCTGGACTACCTGCAGGCGATGAACCCGAACTCCAAGCATTGCTGGGTGGCGGGCTTCAGCTTCGGCGCCTGGATCGGCATGCAGCTCCTGATGCGGCGGCCCGAGATCACCGGCTTCATCTCGGTCGCGCCGCCGGCGAACATGTATGATTTCTCGTTCCTTGCGCCTTGCCCGTCCTCGGGGCTGATCATCAACGGCACCGCCGACCGGGTGGCGCCGCCCAAGGACACCCATGCGCTGGTCGCCAAGCTGCGCGAGCAGAAGGGCATCACCATCACCCATGAGGAGATCGAGGGCGCGGACCACTTCTTCCGCGACGACGAGGTGCATATGAAGCCGATGATCGACACGGTGCAGGCCTATGTGCGCCGCCGCCTGACCGAGAACACGCGCTAGGAAACGAGGCCGGCAATGCCGGCCCCGAACATTCGACATGACCGACCTGACCCTGCAATTCGCTTTCCTGACCGAGGCCGACCGGCTGAAATCCGTCGAGCGGGCGAATGTGCTGATGGACTTGTCGCGGCCGGAAAACAGCGCCGAGCACAGCTGGCACGTCGCGCTTTACGCGCTGGTCTTCGGCGCCTCGGACCGCGCCATCGCCATGCTGCTGCTGCACGACCTGGTCGAGATCGATTGCGGCGACCATCCGATTCATCTGGCCCATGACGCGGCCGCCGTGCAGGCGGCCGAGGAAGCCGCCGCGCGCCGGCTGTTCGGCATGCTGCCCGGCGGCGAGGCGCTGCTGGCCTTGTGGCGGGAGTTCGAGGCCGGCGAGAGCCCGGATGCCCGCATGGCCAAGCGCATGGACCACATACAGCCGCTGTTCCAGGTGCTTTGCGCGCCCGAGCCGCTGGCCGATCACGTCGCCATCGTCCGCGACAACATGACATCGGGCCGCGCCCGGCGGCTGTGGTCGGAATGGCCCGAGGCGATGCAGGCCGCGCAGGCCCTGCTGGATGGCCGCGCGCCGCAGGGGGAACTGGCGCAGCGCCTGGCCTTCCTGGCCGAGGCGGACCGGCTGAAATCGGTGCTGCGCGCCAGCCTGCTCTGCGACCGTTCGCGGCGCGAGAACAGCGCCGAGCACAGCTGGCACCTCGCGCTTTACGCGCTGGTCATGGCGTCCCATGCCGGCGAGGGCGTCGAGATCGGCCGGGTGATCCGCATGCTGCTGATCCACGATCTGGTCGAGATCGATACCGGCGACGTGCCGATCCACGCGCAGGGCGGCGCGGCACATCACGGCGCGGCGCAGCTGGCCGCCGAACAGGCCGCCGCCGGGCGGATCTTCGGCCTGCTGCCGGCGGCGCAAGGCCGGGAGTTGCGCGTGCTCTGGACCGAGTTCGAGGCGAACGAGACCCCCGACGCGGTCTTCGCCAAGTCGCTCGACCGGGCGCAGCCGGTGATGCAGAACATCGCCTCGGGCGGGGGCACCTGGGTGGAATACCGCGTGACCTACGAACAGCTGGTCGAGCGCGTCGGGGTCCGCATCGAACGCGGCGCGCCGACGCTGTGGTCCTGGCTCAGCGAAAGCGCGCGGGTCTATTTCCGGGGCTGACATGGGCGGACGGCTGGCCGCGCTTGCGCTATGCGTGCTGGGGATGGGCGCGCTGGATCACGGATTGCGGCTGGTGGCGGCGCTGATCGCCGGGGATTATGCGCGGGGCAGCGGCTTCGAGGCCTTCCGCGCCGTTTCGCGCCTCGAAGCCCGGGTGATCGGCATCGGCGAGGCGCTGGGCCTGGTCCTGCTTTGCCTGCTGGCGTTGCGGCTGTCCTTTCCGCATGGCATCCGGCGAGCTGAGCAGCCCTGGCTTTTCCTGCTGCTGGTCGGCCTGACGGTTGGCCGTTCGTTCCTTGGCGTGGGCGAAGGTTTCACCAGTTCCTTCGCGCTGCGGGCGAGCGCTTGCGGGCTGGTGGCGCTGCTGCTTTGCGCCTTTCTGCCGAAGCGGCCGCATTGATCGGTATGCAATCGCATACCGGGCTTTCCTTTCGCATTGAATGCCGCTATAGCGCCACCGAGTCGAATCCTAATCGAAGGGACCACCCATGTCGAAGATCAAGGTAGAGAACCCCGTCGTCGAGCTCGACGGCGACGAGATGACCCGGATCATCTGGGACTTCATCAAGCAGAAGCTGATCCTTCCCTATCTGGACATCGACCTGAAATATTACGACCTCGGCATCGAGGAGCGCGATCGCACCCAAGACCAGATCACCGTGGACGCGGCCGAGGCGATCAAGCAATACGGCGTTGGCGTGAAATGCGCCACCATCACCCCCGACGAGGCCCGCGTCGAGGAATTCGGCCTGAAGAAGATGTGGAAGTCGCCCAACGGCACCATCCGCAACATCCTGGGCGGCGTGATCTTCCGCGAGCCGATCATCTGCAAGAACGTCCCGCGGCTGGTCCCCGGCTGGACCCAGCCCATCGTCGTCGGCCGCCACGCCTTCGGCGACCAGTACAAGGCCACCGATTTCCGCTTCCCGGGCAAGGGCAAGCTGACGATCAAGTTCGTCGGCGAGGATGGCGAGACCATCGAGCACGAGGTCTATCAGGCCCCGGGCCCCGGCGTCGCCATGGCGATGTACAATCTCGACCAGTCGATCATCGACTTCGCCCGCGCCTCGATGAACTACGGGCTGAACCGCGGCTATCCGGTCTATCTCTCGACCAAGAACACCATCCTGAAAGCCTATGACGGCCGCTTCAAGGACCTGTTCCAGAAGGTCTACGAGGAAGAGTTCGAGGCCGAGTTCAAGAAGAAGGGCATCCATTACGAGCATCGCCTGATCGACGACATGGTCGCCTCGGCGATGAAATGGTCGGGCGGCTATGTCTGGGCCTGCAAGAACTACGACGGCGACGTGCAGTCGGACACCGTCGCGCAGGGCTTCGGCTCGCTGGGCCTGATGACCTCGGTGCTGATGACGCCGGACGGGAAGATCGTCGAGTCCGAGGCCGCGCATGGCACGGTGACGCGCCACTATCGCGAGCACCAGAAGGGCAACCAGACCTCGACCAACTCGATCGCCTCGATCTTCGCCTGGACCGGCGGTCTCAAGCACCGCGCCAAGCTGGATGACAACGCGGCGCTGAAGAATTTCGCCGAGACGCTGGAGAAGGTCACCGTGCAGGCGGTCGAGGACGGCTACATGACCAAGGACCTGGCGCTGCTGGTCGGGCCGGACCAGAAATGGCTGACCACCATGGGCTACCTGGAAAAGGTCGACGAATACCTGAACAAGGCGCTGGCGGGCTGATCCGTCGCGCAGGATTGCGAAGGGCCGGGGGCAGACCCGGCCCTTTTCGCTTGTGGCGGCGCCGCATGAGTATTTGGGAAACGGTGAAAAGGGCGGGCGCGGGTGTCGGGGATTTGAGTGTTTTGGGAACGAAGTAGCCCGGCGGCCGTGCAAAGCCGCTTAACAGTCGCGCCGGCTTGCAGTATGGGAGGCGCGAGGCATTATCCCGGAGGCCCGCCATGAAAGCTGCCGTCATCACCTTTCCCGGATCGAATTGCGACCGCGACCTGGCCATTGCACTGGAGCAGGCGGGGGCCGCGGTGGCGCGCGTCTGGCACAAGGACGAGGCGCTGCCTGCCGGCACGGATCTGGTCGCGGTGCCGGGCGGGTTTTCCTTTGGCGACTACCTGCGTTGCGGTGCCATCGCCGCGCATTCGCCCATCGCCGGCGCGATCAAGGTCCATGCGGCGCGCGGCGGTTATGTGCTGGGCATCTGCAACGGCTTTCAGGTGCTGACCGAGCTGAACCTGCTGCCCGGCGCCCTGATGCGCAATGCGGGCCTGCGTTTCCTGTGCCGCGAGGTGGTGCTGAGGGTCGCGACCTCGGCCAGCCCCTTCACCGCGGCCTATGCGGCGGGCGAGGAGATCCGGGTGCCGGTCGCGCATCACGACGGCAATTACCAGATCGATGCCGAGGGGCTGGCGGCGCTGAAGGATCAGGACCGCATCGCCTTCACCTACGCGCCGGGGATCAACGGCTCGGTCGAGGATATCGCCGGGGTGCTGTCCGAAAACCGCCGGGTGCTGGGCATGATGCCGCATCCCGAACGTGCCGCCGATCCGGCGCATGGCGGCACCGATGGCGCGCGGCTGTTCGCCTCGCTGGTTCAGGAGCTTGTCGCGGCCTGACTTGAGCGGCGACCCTTCGCGCACTAGACTGCATCGATCCCCATGGGGGGCGGTGCCGGAGGCTCATGCGAGAGGAAGACGATTCCACCGGATTCCCGGATGGCAGGGCGGCTATGACCAGTCGCTGGGGCCTGCGCGGCGCGATCGCCGTGCTGCTGATCGTGGCTGCGGGCACGGTCTGGTTCACCAATGCCTGGTTGACCGCGCGGTTTTCCGAGACGACGCGCGTGCGCACCGAGCTGCGCTCGGCGCTGTATACCGGCAACCTGCTGTCGGAACTGCAGCGCACCTCGGTGGTGCCCTTGCTGCTGGCGCGCGACCCGGCGCTGATCTCGGCCCTGTCGGGCAATGATTTCTCGGGAACCTCGGCGCGGCTGATCTCGGCCCAGAAGGAGATTGCGGCGGCCTCGATCAAGCTGCTGGACGCCTCGGGTCGGGTGGTCGGATCGACCAACCGCCACCTGATCGGCACCAATTACGTGCAGGAGCCGTTCTTCGTCGAGGCGTTGCGGTCCAAGGATACGGTCTTCACCGTCTCGCCCTCGCCGCAGGGCGCCTATGAGTTCACCTATTCCCGCACCGTCGTGTCGGACGGGCGCACGCTGGGCGTGGTGGTGGTCGGGGCCGATCTGTTCCGGCTGGTGCGGTCCTGGGCCGGGATATCGGACGCCATAGCGGTCACCGACAGCGCCGGGCAGATCATCCTGTCGACCGAGCCGCGCTGGCGCGGCCTGACCCTGCCCGAGGCGCTGGCGGTGCGCTCGGCCCCCTCGGCCATCGCGCGGGCCTTCCAGGTCACGGCGGATTGGGCCGCGCCGCCGGCCGATGCCTATGTCAAGGGCCGCGCCGTGATGCAGTCCGAGACCCGCATCCCGTTCCGCGGCTGGAAGATGATCGCCTTCACCACCTATGAATCGGTGCGAGAGCGGGTGAATGCGGTTCTGGCCATGGTCATCATGGGCTTCGCCATCCTGCTGGCGGCGGTGTTCTATCTGCTGTCGCGCCGGGCGCGGGTGGAATCGGCGGCCTGGATGCGGGAATCGGCCGATCTGCGGGCGCTGAACCTGCGCCTGACCCGCGAGATCGCCGAGCGCGAGCGCATGCAGAAAGAGCTGCGCGTCGCCGAGCAGACCGTTCAGCAATCATCGAAGCTGGCCGCGCTGGGCGAGATGTCGGCCGGCGTCAGCCATGAGCTGAACCAGCCGCTGGCGGCGATGAAGACCTATCTGGCCGGGGCGCGGCTTCTGCTGCAGCGCGGCCGGGCCGAGGAGGCGCTGTCCAGCTTCCAGCGCATCGACGACCTGGTCGAGCGCATGGGCGCCATCACCCGGCAGCTGAAATCCTATGCCCGCAAGGGTGGCGAGGCCTTCGAGCCGGTGGACCTGCGTGCCGCGCTGTCCAGCGCGCTGGTGATGATGGAGCCGCAGCTGCGGAGCCGCACCATCCGCTTGCAGCGCAATATCCCGCGCTATCCGGTCATGGTCTATTGCGACCGCATCCGGCTGGAGCAGATCATCATCAACCTGCTGCGCAACGCCATCGACGCGATCAAGGGCATCCGCGACCCGGCCATCGAGATCACCGTGAGCTCGGGCTCTCACGCATTCTTGTCCGTGCGCGACAACGGGCCGGGTGTATCGGACCTGGAAAATCTGTTTGAACCCTTCTTCACCACGAAGAAGCCTGGGGAGGGGACCGGTCTCGGGCTGGCGATCTCGTCGGGCATCGCCGCGGATTTCGGGGGGCGACTGACGGCGCATAACGCCTCGGACGAAGGGGGCAGGGGCGCCGTATTCGAGCTTGAGCTGCCGCTGCACGATCCTGGCCGCAAGGCCGGGACGCGGCTGGCGGCGGAATGATGGAAAGAGGTAAAGGCCCATGAGCCGCACTTTGAAGATAGCCGTCGTCGATGACGAACCCGACATGCGCGAATCGATCAGCCAGTGGCTGGCGCTTTCCGGCTTCGACGCCGAGACCTTTGCCACCGCCGAGGAGGCGCTGAAGGTGATCGGCGCGGACTGGCCCGGCGTGGTGATTTCCGACATCCGCATGCCGGGCATGGACGGGATGGCTTTCCTCAAGCGGCTGATGGGCATCGATTCGGGCCTGCCGGTCATCATGATCACCGGCCATGGCGACGTGCCGATGGCGGTCGAGGCGATGCGGATCGGCGCCATGGACTTCATGGAAAAGCCCTTCAACCCCGAGCGCCTGACCGAGCTGGTCAAGAAGGCCAGCCAGGCCCGGCGCATGACGCTGGACAACCGCGCCCTGCGCCGCGACCTTTCCGAAGGCCAGCAGGTCATGTCCAAGCTGATCGGCGCCAGCCCGGTGATGGACCGGCTGCGCGAGGATATCCTGGACCTGGGCCAGGCCGACGGCCATGTGCTGATCGACGGCGAGACCGGCACCGGCAAGACGCTGGTGGCGCATGCGCTGCATGCCGTGGGGCCGCGTGCCAGCAAGAAATTCGTGCCGATCTCCTGCGCGGCCTATAACGACGAGGTGCTGGCCGCGAAGCTGTTCGGCCCGGTCGAAAACGGCCTGCCTGCCGTCGAGGAGGCGCGCGGCGGCACCTTGTGCCTGGAGGATATCGAGGCGCTGTCCGACCCGCTGCAGGCGCGGCTGCTGGCCTTTATCGCCGACCAGGGCAGCCCGGCCGAGACGCGGATCATCGCCATCTCGAACGCGCGCGGCGAGGGGCGCCGGGCCGAGGATTCGCTGCGGCCCGACCTGTTCTATCGCCTGACCGCGCTGAAGATCACCCTGCCGCCCCTGCGCTCGCGCGGCGAGGACATCCTGACGCTCTTCACCCGCATGACCGAGCAATTCGCCGAGGAATACGGCTGCGAGCCGCCGCAGGTCACCGCGCAAGAGGCAGCGCAGCTGCTGCAGGCACCTTGGCCGGGCAATGTGCGCCAGCTGATCAACGTGGCCGAGCGCGCGGTCCTGCAGAACCGCCGCGGCTCGGGCTCGATCGCCTCGCTGCTGATGGCGGACGGCGAGGATACGCAGGAGGCGACGACGACCGAGGGCAAGCCGCTCAAGGAATATGTCGAAAGCTTCGAGAAGATGTTGATCGACAACACGATGCGCCGCCACAAGGGCAGCATCGCCGCGGTCATGGACGAGCTTTGCCTGCCGCGCCGGACGCTGAACGAAAAGATGGCGAAATACGGGCTGAGCCGGGGCGACTACCTCTGAGCGGGCGGAGGGCGGCAGGTCGACCGGATCGGCGAATCCTGGCCTTGGCTGAAAAACCCATTGTAACGGCGGGCCCTTCCCCGCTATCTTGCCCGAGTAGGGTGGGCGCCACAACTTATGGTTGCTCGACCTCGCCAGTTTCGCAGCGCGCCAGCCAGCCGCGACACCTGAAAAGTGCCGGTGGTGCCACGCGCGGAAAATCCTGCCCACGCCCCAAGGGGCCTCTGGGCATCCGTGATCGCAGCCCGGACCACGCAAGCGGGATGGGCCAAGAAAGGTAAACAGACGCGATGGATCGCGCAACGCAGCTTGATCGGGCACGGCGGCAGGGCAAGACCCTGACCGCCGCGATTGCTGCTGGCGGCGCGGCCTTCGCTGTCCTCTCATGCGGCAGCCGGACCTTGCCCCCGCCAGTGTGCGGGCCGATGCGGCTGCCCGAAAGACGGAAACATGTCAAAGAAAATGCTGATCGACGCCACGCATTCCGAGGAAACTCGGGTTGTCGTGGTCGATGGAACCAAAGTCGAGGAATTTGATTTCGAGACGGTCAACAAGCGGCAGCTTGCTGGCAACATCTACCTGGCCAAGGTGACGCGGGTCGAACCCTCGCTGCAGGCCGCCTTTGTGGATTACGGCGGCAACCGCCACGGTTTTCTGGCCTTTGCCGAGATCCATCCCGATTATTACCAGATCCCCGCCGCCGACCGTAAGGCGCTGATCGAGGAAGAGCGCCAGGCCGCCGCCGCCGAGGCCGACGAGGGTGAGAAAAAGCGCAGCCCCCGTCGCCGCAAGCCGGCCAAGGCCGCCGCCGCCGAAAGCGGCGATGCCGTGCTGGCTTCAGACGAGATCGCCGGCATGGCCGTGGTGGACCCCTCCGAGGGCGATGCTGCCCCGGTCGAGGGCCTTGCCGCCGAGCCTGCCGCGGCGCCGGAGCCGGAACCGGCTGCGGACAGCGCCGAGGAAAGCGGCGAGGAAGCCACCGAGGATGACGGCATCGAATCCGTCGCCGAAGAGGACGTGGCCGAGGAAATCTCGCCCCCCCGCAAGCCGCGCGCCCGCCGCTACAAGATCCAGGAAGTGATCAAGGTCCGGCAGATCATGCTGGTCCAGGTCGTCAAGGAGGAGCGCGGCAACAAGGGCGCCGCGCTGACCACCTATCTGTCTCTGGCCGGCCGCTATTGCGTGCTGATGCCGAACACGGCGCGCGGCGGCGGGATTTCCCGCAAGATCACCAACGCCGCCGACCGCAAGAAGCTGAAGGAGATCGCCAGCGAGCTGGAGGTGCCGGAAGGCGCCGGGCTGATCATCCGCACCGCCGGCAGCCAGCGCACCCGGACCGAGATCCGCCGCGACTACGAATACCTGATGCGGCTGTGGGAGCAGATCCGCGAACTGACCTTCAAGTCCATCGCCCCGGCGCCGATCTATGAGGAAGGCGACCTGATCAAGCGCACGATCCGCGATCTCTACAGCAAGGAGATCGACGAGGTTCTGGTCGAGGGCGAGCGCGGCTATCGCACGGCCAAGGACTTCATGAAGATGATCATGCCGTCCCATGCCAAGAACGTGAAGCATTACACTGACCAGATGCCGCTGTTCGCGCGCTATCAGGTGGAAAGCTATCTGGGCGGCATGTTCAACCCGGTCGTGCAGCTGAAATCCGGCGGCTACATCGTCATCGGCGTGACCGAGGCGCTGGTCGCCATCGACGTGAACTCGGGCCGGGCCACCAAGGAAGGCTCGATCGAGGAAACCGCGCTGAAGACGAACCTGGAAGCCGCCGAGGAGATCGCGCGCCAGCTGCGGCTGCGCGACCTTGCGGGCCTGATCGTCATCGACTTCATCGACATGGAGGAGCGCAAGAACAACGCCGCCGTTGAGAAACGCTTCAAGGAGCGGCTCAAGACCGACCGGGCGCGCATCCAGGTCGGGCGCATCTCGGGCTTCGGCCTTCTGGAGATGTCGCGCCAGCGGCTGCGGCCGGGCATGCTGGAATCGACCACGCAACCTTGTCCGCATTGCCATGGCACCGGGCTGATCCGTTCGGACGACAGCCTGGCGCTGACCATCCTTCGCGCCATCGAGGAAGAGGGCACCCGCAAGCGTTCGCGCGAGGTGCTGGTCAAGGCGCCGGTCGCAGTCGCCAATTTCCTGATGAACGCCAAGCGCGAGCATATCGCCACGATCGAGGCGCGCTATGGTCTCTCGGTCCGGGTCGAGGCCGATCCGGCGCTGATCTCGCCCGATTTCGCCATCGAGAAGTTCAAGACCGCCACCCGCAACGTGCCCGAGATTGTGTCGCCGGTGGTCTCGGTCGATGCCCGGCTGATGGCGCTGATCGATGATCAGGAGCCGGCCGAGGAGGAAGAGGTCGAGGAGACCGCCGAGGAGGATCATGCCGAGGACGGCCGTGCCGAGGGCAGCGATGGCGAGAATGGCGGCAAGCGCCGCCGCCGCCGCCGTCGCCGCCGGGGCGGCAAGAACGGCGAGGGCGAGACGCATCACGCCGAGGACGGCGAGGAGGCGGTTTCGGAAACCGAGGAGGCCGAGCAGCCTGCGGAAGCCGAGGTGACGGCGGCGGCCCCGGTTGAAGCCGAGAGCGCATCGGAGCCGGTCGCGGAAGAGGCCGAGAAGCCGCGCCGACGCACCCGCTCGCGCCGCCGCAAGACCGATGAGCCGGCCGAGGCGGAGGCCGCCGCGGCCGAGCCGGTCGCGACTGCGGAGGTGGTGGATCTCCAGGGGACTCCGGTCGAGCCGGTCGCTGCCGAGCCCGTGGCGGAAGAGCTGCCCGCGACCGCCGAGACCGGGCCGGCCGAGCCGGAACCGGAAGCCGGCGCGCCGGGGCAGTCTGCAGCCGAGCCTGTTGCGGATGAGGCGCCGGCCGCCGATCTGCCCGAAGCCGAAGCCGAAGCCGAAGCCGAAGCCGAAGCCGAAGCCACTGATGCTGCGGTGGAAGCCGAACCGGACGAGGAGCCCGCCGAGATCGCGCCCGAGCCCGAAGCGCAACCCGCTTCCGAGCCCGTGATGGCCGAGGAGGCTCCGCGTCCCAAGCGCCGCGGCTGGTGGTCCCTGGGCTGATCTGTCGCAGCCTTCCACGAAAGAGTGACGGGCGCGGGGCTTTCCCGCGCCCTTTCCTTGCGCCAAGGTGCCGGCCATGTTGGGAATCGAGCTAGCAGATGCCGCCTTCCTGCCCGCCGCGACGGTCGCGCTGCTGGCCGGGATCCTGTCCTTCCTGTCGCCCTGCGTGCTGCCGATCGTGCCGCCCTATCTGGCCTATATGACCGGGGTCGGGGTCGGGGGGCTGAAATCGGGCGAGCGCAGCGCCGTGGTGCCGGCGCTGTTCTTCGTCATGGGCCTGTCCACGGTCTTTCTGCTGATGGGCATGGCGGCCTCGGCCTTCGGGCGGATGTTCCTGCAGTGGCAGGATCTGCTGGCGCGGGGCGCCGGGGTGGTGGTGATCCTGCTGGGCCTGCATTTCCTGCACCTCATCCGCATCCCCTTCCTGGATGCCGAGGCGCGCATCGACACGCAGGAGCGGGGCGGCAGCGCGCTGGGGGCCTATGTCCTGGGCCTGGCCTTCGCCTTCGGCTGGACGCCCTGCATCGGGCCGCAGCTCGGCATGATCCTGTCGCTGGCCGCGACTGGCGGCGCGATGGGCAAGGGCACGGCGCTGCTGGCGGTCTATGCGCTGGGGCTGGGCATCCCCTTCCTGCTGTCGGCCATCTTCATCAACCGGGCCATCGGCCTGATGAACCGCATCAAGCCGCATCTGAAGCTGATCGAGCGCATCATGGGCGGGCTGCTGGTCGTGGTCGGCGTGGCGTTGCTGACCGGAGCCTTCCCGGCCTTCGCCTATTGGCTGCTGGAGACCTTTCCCTGGCTGGCGGCACTGGGTTAGTCCCAGTTCGGCGGCCGTTTCTCTAGGAAGGCCTGGATGCCCTCGGCGGTCTCGGGCAGCAGCATGTTCTCGCAGATCACTGCGCCGGCGACCTCATAGGCTTCGGCCAGACCCAGGCTGTGCTGGACATGGAAAGCGCGCTTGCCCATGCGCACGGCGGCGGGCAGTTTCCCGGCAATCAGCCGGGCCAGCGCCATCGTCTCGGCCTCCAGCGCCTCGGACGCGGCGACGCGGTTGATCAGGCCCAGTTCGCGCGCCCGGGCCGCGTCCATGAACTCGCCCGTCACCAGCAGCTCGAAGGCGGCGCGCGGCGGGATGGCGCGCGAGAGCGCCACCATCGGCGTCGAGCAGAACAGCCCGATATTGACCCCGTTCACGCCGAATCGCGCGTCCTCGGCCGCCACGGCCATGTCGCAGCTGGCGACCAGCTGGCAGCCCGCGGCGGTGGCGATGCCCTGCACCTCGGCGATGACCGGCTGGGGCAGGGCGGGCAGCTTCTGCATCATCTCGGCGCAGCGCGAGAACAGCCGCCCATAGGCGGCGCGGCCGTCGTCCTCGTCATTGCGCGCGCCCTGCATCTCGCGCAGGTCGTGCCCGGCGCAGAAGGCCTTGCCGCGCGCGGCCAGAACCACCACGCGGATGCCGTCATTCGCCGCGATCTCATCCAGCACATCCGACAGCGCATCGATCATCGCGGTGGAGAGCGCGTTGTAATTCATCGGGCTGTTCAGGATCACG